>JAJRQE010000007.1 GCA_024280415.1 Spirochaetota bacterium
AGGTGTTCAATACCGTTTGCAGATTCTCCCCAGGCTCTGATAATATCTTTTGGTTCCACATCCTGTTCAAACTCTACCCATACAGTTTCAAGGTGACCAAACATTATTGGAACCCGTACACAGAAAGGAAAGATCTCTGTTTCCACAGAGAGTATTTTCTTGAATTCAATTATCATCTTCTCTTCTTCACTTCCAATATAGGGTATTACATTGTTTGTGATATCAAGGGCAGATAATCCCGGATGCCCTGCACCGCTTACTGACTGATAGGTTGATACTGATAAATCTTTTATACCAAATTTTTTGAGCGGAGCCATAGCAACTGCAAGTCCTGTAGTTGAGCAGTTTGCATTTGTAACAATAAATCCCTTATCCGGATACCCCTGTTTTTCAATCCAGCTTAAAGCTTCAATATTTGCTTCCGGAATAAGTATCGGAATATCTTTTTCATACCTCATGGCAGCTGCATTTGAAAAAACAGCAAATCCTGCTTAAATTAACGCAGGTTCTATCTCTTCTGCTACAGTATTCGGGAGGGCAGAAAATACAACCTGAATACCTTCTGCCTTCATTGCCTCTATATCAAAATCAGCTATGGTTATATTCTGAATATTTTTAGGTATTTCCATGGGTAGAATCCAGTGTACCTCGGTTCCATATTTTTTTCCCACTCGCGATTCAGAAGCAACAATCCTTGTTATTTCAAACCATGGGTGATCAGACAGCATCCACATAAAAACCTGTCCAACGGCGCCTGTAGCCCCGAAAAGTGCTGTTTTAATCTTAGTCTTTCTTCTGAACTCATCTTTTCTCGGATTGCTAATCATAAAATACTCCTTTGGTTGCTGAGATCGTTCCTCATCACTTCGCTCTTCCGGTACGACTCATAGCCGAGCAGTAAACGTAGTTTACGACCAGGCTTTGGTTGCTGAGATCGTTCCTCAGGACTACGTCCTTCCGGTACGACTCTGAGATCGTTCCTCAGGACTACGTCCTTCCGGTACGACTCATAGCCGAGCAGTAAACGTAGTTTACGACCAAGCTTAAAAATTTTATGAGCTAAATATGATTAATGTTTGGGATTATGTCAATAGAAAACGGACAATATGTGTTAAATAAGTACAATATTTTATTATTACAACAATATGTTTAAAATTTTTTAGGCTAATTGTATTTGTGATTGATTTATTTCGCTCATATACCCGGTTCTGATACAGAGCTCCAGTAAGTGTTTACTAAGCATTTCTGTTTTTTCACGGGTGGAAGATTCTCCCACTTTTTTAATCACAACCTTGTATGCGTCATCAAACTCTTCAAGAAGGCTTACATAGGTAGTATACCTTTCGTTTCCCTGTATTCTGAAATCTTTCATCGGAACCTCCAATCTGTGACTATGGTTCCATTGTCGGAATAATATGAATCTTACTTTACAGGATTTACCCGGGAACGGATACTATGACAGAAAGGCCATTATCAGAAATGACTTCTATTTTACCTCCAATTTGTCCAATAAGACTTTCTATGATCTGAAAACCCAGGCTTTGTTGTTTCCCTTTGTCATAATCAGAATCTATTCCAACACCATTATCCCTTACTTCTATTCTGGAGTAAGCATTCTTCTCTTTTAGAATCTCAACTTCAATCTTCCCCCCTCCGGCAGGGAATGCATATTTAAGAGAATTCAAGATCAATTCATTGATAATCAACCCCAGGGGGATGGCGGTATCCAGTCCTACTTCAATATTATTACTTCCGGAAATCATAGCTATTGATGCACTTTCAGAAAATCTGGAGATGTTTTCTATCAGTGAACTCAGATAGTCATACATGGAAATGCGGGTAAAATCATCTGAGTTATACAACTGCTCATGTACTTCTGCCATGGCACTTATTCGATTGATTGTTCCATTTAGTGCATCGTCAATGTTATCTGCTTCATTTTTCTGTAGATACAATAAACTTAGAATAATCTGAAGGTTATTTTTAACCCTGTGATGAACCTCACTTATAAGTATGTTTTTTTCCTCCACAGTCTGTATAAGTTTTTTTTCATTCATTTCTCTTTCATGAATTTCAATTCTTACCTTCTGAAATGTCCGATTGAATGCCGAAAAAAGAGAATCAATCTCATCCTGTTTTTTAAAAATTCTTCTTCTGGGAAACTCCAGGGAAGAATAATCAGATATTTTCTGAATCAGTAATGCAAGATCAGAAATAGGTTTTGCAATAAAATAGTTAATTATAACGAACAGAGCAATAAATATAAAAAAAACTATCACCAGAACCCTGAAAAATATTTCACTCGCTTTATTTTTTAGGATTTCCCTTATTTTAGGTAGAGTATAATGTATATCCAAAATTCCCAGATTGATATTTTTATCATTATATTCATATTTAAGGTCAAATGTCAGGCTCTTATAGCTTTCTATATTATCCTGACCGGAAACAACGATATTTCCATCAGAACTTTTCACCTTCACATAATATATATCATCCATCTGATTAATACTCTGAATCGAATTATTCAGCTGTTCATCATCAAAAATCCAAAGACTATATGTTATAATTTCAAGAAATACATCAGGAATATTATCAATTTGCCTGTTAAGTTCATCCATTTGCTGATTGTATTCGAGCTTAACCTCAACAGTCCCCATTGCAATAATAATAATAAATGCAAATATAGCTAGTAAAAATAAGAGCTGCCTGGTGATTGTACTGAATACCCTCATGGTCATAATAAATTACTGAAACCTCAGGTACTCATTCATAATTTCCATGTATCGTCCATTTTCTTTTAATGCCCTCAGGGCGGTCGTAATATCAGATACTATATCCCTGTGTTTTGAATTTATATAGAGGTACATTCCTCTTATAGAAAGTGGAGGGTCAATAATATGAATATCTGTTAGGTTTTCATTGATAATCTTACTACTACCCCGTCCTTTGCTGTATAGGATTAGATCCACCCTATTGGTGAGGAGCATTCTGAATAGAGCTTCTGCATCCTTAACTCTTATTATGTTTGCATTTTCAGGTACATTATTCTCAAAAATTTTCCATCCGTTTATGAAGGCAATATTATAGCCAGATAGATCCTTCCAGCTGGAAATGAGAATATCAGGATTTTTGGTAAAAGCAGTAAAATAGAAGTTGACAAGGGTCTCCGGTACAGGGATCAGATTGTTATACTCGGCAGACATTCCTTCAATTCTGGCAAATTCTCCATCATCGATACCACTGTTTGCATTTTGTATGGAGCGTTCTGAAAGAAGGTGGTTGATTCGTATATTAATCCCTATACTGCCAAAGACTTCCTTTAAAAGAACATCATAGAATCCTTTACCCTCTGTAGTAGAGTAGGGTGCGGTATCAGCAGAGTTTAGTGAGAGTTCGAGAGAAAAAGAGTTCCCAAAACAGATTAGGAAAATAATTACTATAAACCCAATAACTTTCATAAAATATATTTTCTACCCTCTTACGCTAAGTATAGATCTACAATTTTTATTTTGCAAGTTATTTGGGTTCTATTGATATTCTTCATTTTATGACAGATTATTCAGTAGATCCGCTGCTGCTGCATTGGAAGATACCTGCTCAGGATTTTTGCATCCTGGTATTACTGCTGTTACAGCCTTATTATTCAGACACCATGCGAGGGCCCACGTTGCCATGGAGACTCCTTCCGGGACTTCTGTACAAGCAATGTGTTCTACCTCTTTCAGGCGAGTCTGGGTTGATTCATCGGCTCTGCTTGCCCGAACATTTTTACCTGTAAACTGGTGTCCGGGTTTATATTTTCCGCTTAGGAGTCCGCTTGCAAGTGGAACACGCGCAAAAACACCAAGATTATCTTTCCTGCATTGGGGAAGAACTGCTTCTTCCGGTTCTCTGTCCAGACGGTTGTACACAACCTGGATTGTTTCTGCACCAAATGAAGCGGCACTCTCTGTTTGAAAAATATTATCATTTCCGCTTATGGATAATCCCAGGTGTCTGATTTTACCTTTTACCTTCTGTTTTTGAAGAGTTTCCCAGAGCTCTTCATTCTGGAATTCATCATTAGTACCTGAATGCATCTGGTAGATATCAATATAATCTGTTTTCAGACTTTTCAGGGAAGCATCCAGCTGTCTTACTATATTTTCCGGATCAAAATGTCTGGTTCGTTCCATAAATCCATGATAATGATGTCCAAATTTTGTGGCAATAATCCATTTATCCCTTTGCTCTTTTATTACGTTACCTATTAGGGATTCAGAAAGGTGATCACCATAGCATTCTGCAGTATCGATTAAGTTTATTCCAAGTTCGTTTGCTTTCTGCAGAATTGCAGCTACCTCATCCTTAGAAAACTCTTTTCCCCATTCTCCGCCGAACTGCCAGGTGCCAATACCAATGACACTTACTTTAAGTTCTGTAGACCCTAGAACTCTATACTCCATATTTTACTCCCCTTTATATCCTGAACATTACTTTTTCTATTCTTATGCGGAAGCCTTATTTAGCTTTTTGCACAGTATTTAATTTTGAATTTTAAAAGTATTTCTTCCCTGTATTACCATGATTAAATAGACTATAATCTGTTGCTACTAGGAGTTTAGCAATGAATAATAGTAAAAATCTATACAAACTGGATGATTTTTTTCTGATTCTCTCATATATCCTGGTAATTTTTCTTCTTATTCTTTTAAGACCGGTCATAATCTATGCTATTGCCGGGAGAGAAGGTATAAAGGAGTTTCTTCTGGAATATGTACTCAGAAATATGGTGAAAGTGGGTGGTTTGGCAGCTTCAGAATAGCCTGGGTCTGGATAAATCCCAAATTGAAAAGTATCTGGGGAAGCTTTCAAATATAGCCCTGTTCCTTATCCTGTTTTTTGTGTTCTGGCCTGGAGCTTTTATCTATGCTGCCAAATTTTACATGACAGCAAATAAAAAGAGTGTAATTGAGGAGCGTCTGAAAAAAAGGGTGATGGATATGGGGAAATAGTATTTTGCAGATAACTTTATGAGAACAGATCCAGCTGTCTTCCCTCTATAATTTCGCTGAAATTCGTATTCAGTGTAAAGAGAACCCCATCTGCCAGAGGCTTTATCTACTTTTCAACATAGTGGGCATAGTCAATATTATCTATTCCCATGCTTAAAGGAAGGGGACCTTCAAGGGATATAAAATACTCTATCTCCTTTAGACCTTTCTTATTTTCAGGATCTTCCAGCCTTACTGCTTTTATGTGGGGTGGGGTTGTTTTTGTATATTCTTCAGCTTTTCTTGAAAGCTTTTTTTTGTAAACCAGGAGGTTGTTAAAGTGTCCCTCTTTCAATATGGAAATAAAATTTTTTATCCACTCAATTATTTCCTGATCACTGAAAAATCTTTCAAACAGTTCTTTCTGGAATTTTTTTGCCAGAGGGGTCCAGTCAGACCTTACGACTTCAAGTCCCTTGAATTCGATACTACCGTCTTCAAGGTATCCTGCATACCTCTTTCTGGCTCCCTCTTTAGTTGATCGCATAGCAGGAAGAAAGAATTTAGGATAATATTTTTCAAATTCCATCTCCAGTCTGGATTCCACACCAAAATCTTCTTTAATTTTTTTATTAAAATATTCATTTACTCTGTCCCGAAGTTTGTCCCCAGCTTTTAACGGATCGGCAAATTCAACCTCTTTCAGAGATACAAAGACAGAGTCCGTATCTCCATAGATAACATTATACTCCATGCCCTTTAGGAACCCGGTTGTTGTTTTTAGTATCCATTGTCCTGTTTCTGTTATTGCAGAAGGAAGATCCGGGTGGTAAAACCGGCATCCTGTTGTCCCCATAACTCCGTAAAAACTATTCATCAATATTTTAATTGCCTGAGAGAGGTTTGTATTTTTCACTTTTTTTGCATTCTCTCTCTCTTTCATCATCTCTGTAAGAAAATTGGGAAGAATATGTTCGGATCTTGAAAATCTGTGCCCCGAGGGAGTTATCAGTATATCACCGCTATTCTGTCCTTTAGAAAGTATTTGAGGAAGAGCCGTATTGAGAGAGATTGGGTCAATAAAAAAGGTTCTGATAATTGTTGGATATAGACTCTTAAAATCAAGGACTGCAACATGCAGGTATAGCCCAGGGGCAGAGGTAAATACATGACCTCCTGCTGCATGACCACCAGATATTACATCATCAACATCGTAAGCTACCTTTCCCTTCCGGTGAACAGCAGGGAGCATTAAATGATCAAAGGCAGCTACAGACATATTGACTCTATCCATTGTCAGTCCTGTAATCAGGCTCCTTGTTTTTAGCTGTTCAATCAGACCTGTCTTCATATATATTTCAGAAACAAGAATAGAGTCCTCAATGTTGTACCTTGCCAGAGCAGGCTTATCATTATTGAATCGACGGATAATTTCTTTCAGTTTATCTTCATCCGGAGAGATATCTTTCCCTTTCCCCAAAACTTCCATTGCCACAGTTTCGAGCTTGAAATCTGCAAATTTAAAAAAGGAGGATCGTAAGGTCTGGGGGCCGTCTATTACAATTCGGCCCTCAATTTCTGCAGAAAACATACCACTGGAACGTTCGTTTATAATTGTATTTTTTAATCCCCTGCCCAAAGTAAAAGGTATATGTAAAGTACTGCATTTTTCCGCCAGAAACCGGAAATCGAAACCAATTACATGCCATCCGATTAATATATCGGGATCCCAGTTCTTTACAAATTTCAAAAATGAAAGGATAAGATCTTTCTCATTGGATTTATATTCAATTATAGCTCCTTTTATTTCAGGAATAACTGTACTGTTTTCAAAATTGTTATCCCGATCCAGTACAAACACTTTTTTTATATCCTCTCCTGAAAATGTTCCATGAGCGGCAATGGAGAAGAGTGTTCCCTGCTTTTCAGATTTATCAATGGGTTCTGTTTCAATATCGATAGAGATCCATTTGAAAGAGGGGGTATAATCTGCCGGTTTCAGGATGGGATTGTACCAGACAGTAAGATTCTCATGGAGTTCATGCCTTCCTGATAATTCGACACCCCCCTTAATAAATCTTTCCATCAGATACCGGTCTGCAGGGCGTACATCCGACTCAAACATCTGTATTCTTCTGCTTTTCAGTAACCGTCTTCCTTCGTAATAGGAGTTGAGGGACTCAAAGTAGAGGGCATCAACATTTCCCCCCGAAAAAGTTTTCAGGTCGAGATTCTCTCTCTCCATCCCCGGGAGATCCGGTATTTTGGTACTCCTTTCAATAAAGAACAGAGGTCTGTGAGAATTTATAAGAATTTTGAAGGGACCTGATTCTGATCTTCCATAGTAGCACAGAGTAGCTGTTCCTTTGCTGTTATATGCTGATCTGGTCAGTATAAATCCCTTTTCGGAACCCATGGGTAATTATAGCTTTTCTGATAATTTTAGGATAGAACTTCTGATGTAAATGTCTTCTGTTCTCCTTTCTGTGTTTCAGGGGATATCCTTATAAATGGGCTGCAAGCACTGTTGTTTCTGCAAAACTTCTATTGCCACTGCCTGAATTAATATGTTTAGTGTAAAATACAAAGGAGATTTTCTAAAATAAATATTTTAAATTAATCTCAATACAGTCTTCTTAAATTCGGGAGAGAATAATTATGTATATATCAGAAACAAAGATAAGAGTAAGGTATGCCGAAACAGATCAGATGGGATATGTTTACTACGGAAACTATGCAGCTTACTATGAAGTAGCCAGAGTAGAATCTCTTCGGGCTCTTGGGCTCAGTTACAGAGACCTTGAAAGAGATGGCATAATTATGCCTGTCCTCGAGAATTATTCAAAATATCTTGCTCCCGGAAGATACGATGAACTTTTAACTGTCAGAGTCACCATTAAAAAAATGCCTTCGGTAAAAATAGTATTTAACTATGAAATTTTTAATGAGGCGAAAGACCTAATAAATATTGGTGAGACAAAACTCGCCTTCATTAATCTGGTATCCGGCCGCCCTGGGAGAATCCCCCTGGAGATGAAGAAAGTTCTGGCAGGATATTTTACTTGACAGACCCTGTGCATCCCTTTATCGTCAGATTATATGAACCTGAAGAAAATACTTACAACCAAGGTAGTTGATCTCGAACTGAAGGGAGAAACAAAAGAGGAGATTCTCGGCAACCTCCTTGATTTGATTGTCCTGACCGGAAAGGTTAAGGACAGAGATGTTGTACTTGAGGATCTTTTAAAAAGAGAATCAAAAATGTCTACAGGTATTCAACAGGGAATAGCTATTCCCCACTGTAAGACAGATGCTGTAGATGAGCTTCTTGCCTGTATTGGAATAATAAAAGGTGGTGTCGATTTTAAAGCTCTTGACGGTATTCCAAGTAAGATATTTATTATGACCCTTTCTCCCCTTACAAGAACCGGACCCCATGTACAGTTCCTTGCAGAGATAAGCAGGGTTCTTACCAGTGAAGGAATGAGGGAAAAACTTTTAAATGCAGAAACTGCAGATGAACTGATTGCCCTTATGGTACAGCGTCCGTCATGACTCATCTTATGACAATGCTGGTGCTTCAGCTGGCAATTATAATCGTAGCATCAAGACTTATGGGTTGGTTTTTTCAAAATAAACTTAAACAGCCCAGAGTTTTGGGTGAACTGGCTTCGGGGATGATAATCGGTCCCTATGCTTTGGGTTCCATTAATATTGCAGGTCTCGGGAGTGCTGTTTTCCCCCTTCCTGGAACTACACTTCCTGTCAGCCCTGAACTTTACGGCTTTGCTGTAGTAGCATCAATAATACTTCTGTTTTCTGCAGGTCTTGAGACAGATCTTCCCACCTTTCTGAGGTTTTCTGCAAAGGGATCTTTGGTAGGATTTGGAGGAGTTATTCTCTCATTCTTTCTTGGAGATATGATAACAGTCCTATTTTTTGAGGATGTTGTACATTTTATGGATCCCAGAGCACTTTTTTTAGGAACCCTCTCTACTGCAACTTCCGTAGGTATAACTGCACGTATACTGAGCGAGCGGAGAAAGATGTCCACTCCCGAGGGAGTTACGATTCTGGCTGCGGCAGTTCTGGATGATGTAATAGGAATAATTCTCCTGGCGGTAGTCGTCGGTGTCGTAAAGGTTGAAACTTCCCATGCGGGTGTTCCCTGGGGAGAAATTGGAATTATTGCACTCAAAGCATTTGGATTCTGGCTTGTCAGTACAGTAATTGGAATAATAATAGCCCCAAGGCTCACGAAAAGTCTAAAGAAATTTAAATCTATGGATATGATCTCAATAATTTCCTTCGGACTTGCACTTTTCCTGGCCGGTCTTTCCGAAATGGTTGGACTTGCCATGATTATCGGTGCTTATGTAATTGGGCTGGCTCTTTCCCAGACCGATACAGCACACGAAACACGGGAAAGACTTCATGGTGTCTATAATTTTTTTGTACCGATTTTTTTACAATAATGGGGATGATGGTAAATTTTTCCGCCATGAAAGGAGTTCTTCTCTTTGGACTTATCTACACAGCAGTTGCATTTATTGGTAAGATAGTGGGCTGTGGAGTGCCTGCCCTCCTTTCGGGTTTTAACATGCGGGGGGCTCTTCGTATTGGTGCAGGAATGCTTCCCCGGGGTGAGGTTACCCTGATTGTTGCAGGAATAGGACTCTCTTCAGGGGTAATCGGACAGGATATGTTTGGTGTTGCAATAATAACCCTTCTGGCTGCAAGTATTGTGGCTCCTCCCTATCTTATTAAAATGTTCCAGGGGGGATCCGGATATCGTTCAAAGCTTAAGGAAGTTGAACAGGGGGATATTCATACAATCGAACTCAATTTCCCAGGTCATGAAATGGCAGATTTCCTAAGGGGGAAACTTCTGGATGGGTTTAGAAATGAAGAATTTTTTGTTCACAAAATTGATTACAACAAACAGATATATCATATCCGGAAGGATGAAATCCTGATAACACTCATTCAGGATGGGGACTCGATTGCAATAAATACTCTGCCGGAAAATGAGGCATTTGTCAGACTTCTCATGCTGGAGGAGGTTTTGACCCTGAAGGATTTTTTGAGTGGTCTTGAGAGTATGAAAAGCCCGGATATGATGGGTGCCGATCTGATGATGGGAATGTTTGGGGTAAGTGACGAAAGTGGTAAAAGCTGATTTTATTTATTCTGCAAAAACCTCCATGGCTGTTTTTAAAGATGGAACATTATTTTCCTTATAACATCTGTCACATCTGCATAATTCAGGATCAGAGAATATTTTATATTTAGTGACAAAATTGTCAGGTCTGTAACTCATTTTCGCCTGTCGGAGTCCCGGATCCCCAAGATCCTGCTCCCTGTTGATATAGATATGCTTTTCATCAATCATCGAAGCAAATGATCTGTTAATAAACTGGTATATGCCTTTATAATCGCCAATGGCTTTTTCAAATTGAACAACAAAGCATCTTCCCTGGTTGATTGACTCCCCCAGTGAGTATGCTGCGGCTATCCCGTCCACATATGTTATACATCCTGTGAGCTCCAGCTTCTCCATCTTGAGAAGAGCTTCTTTTGCAGAATTACAGTCTGCTGTGCTTAAGCCTTTTACAATTCTGTTTTCTCTCCAGGCTTCAAGAATTTTAAGTGCATCGTCAAGATTGTCCGGGGTAATATACTTCTCTTCGTAGTTGTATGTGCTGATAAATGCATTCACCATATTTCGTTTTTTATGAAATTTGCGTCCGGTCAGGGCAATTAGATTTGCCCTCAGATAGAGGTAGTCGAAGTTATCCCTGTCTTCCAGAAGGCAGAAACCTGCCTTCTCCAGGGGAATACGTAATCGATCAATATCTTTTCCGGAAATTCCTTTGAAGTAATGATGACTGTTAAATAGGTCGTCAAGTACAGGGGTATCACTGAAGCCGAATGGAAGCATGCAGAATGGGGCTCCATATTCGGTTCCGAAAATGGCTATTTCTCCATTTGGCAGTTTGGAAACTCTGTACTTGTATTTATCTCTGAACAGATAGATCCCTGCAAAGGTGTATTCAGAAATACCTGTGTCCAGATTATAAAACAGGGGCTGCAGTTCTGGTCTCATCCCCATATCGATTGGGGCTGCAAGGGGGTAATCGGGTATAATCATCCTGTAAAGATAGTTATAGAAGATTGACAAGGCAAGTAAAAATAAGGAACCCCGTTTCACTGTTTCCTGTTTGACACATGGCGGTAAATGTTGCATCTTTGGTATATGAAAGATGCAATAATTAAAGAACAGCTTCTGGAAAGATTTTTCCGTTATATAAAAATTAATACAAAGTCTGATCCCCACAATACAGAACTTATCCCTTCTACAGAATGCCAGTGGGATCTTTTAAAATTACTTAAAAGTGAACTGGAGCATCTCGGGATTTCTGAGGTATCATTAAACGAGCATGGTTATCTTATTGCTGTTGTGGAATCCAACCTTCCTCCAGGGGAGGATGCTCCTGTTATAGGTCTTATGGCGCATGTTGATACCTCTCCGGATATGAAAGGAGACGGGGTAAGTCCCCGGCTTGTGGAGAACTACGATCTGCAGGATATCAGACTTAATGATGAATATATCCTTAGACCGGAAGAGTATCCTGAACTTCTGAAGCATAAAGGGGACACTTTAATAGTTACAGATGGAACTACCCTTCTCGGAGCAGATGATAAAGCCGGTATAGCTGAAATAATGGTTGCTCTTACCTTTCTCAGAGATCATCCGAAAATAGGACATGGAAAGATTGAGGTGATTTTTACTCCCGATGAAGAAACAGGCAGGGGGCTCGATTTCTTCAACAGGGAATGGCTTTCTGCCCGGTGCTGCTACACCATTGATGGAAGTGAGCTGGGTTCCATCGAAACGGAATGTTTCAATGCCTATGGTTTTGAAGTAATCTTCAAGGGTAGAGTTATTCATCCCGGATCAGCCAGAGGGAAATTAATTAATGCAGTATCCATGGCTTCTTCCTTTGTTGAACTTCTGCCTGCAAATGAGAGTCCCGAGGCTACTGACGGAAGGTATGGGTATTATTCTCCAATGGAAATTGAGGGCAATCTGGATAAAGTCCGACTCGGCGGGATCCTGAGGGATTTTGACAAAGATGTTCTTCTTCGAAGAGTTGCTGCTCTGGATAGTTTTGCCCTGGCTGTGGAGGCAAAGTTTCCCGGTGGTGTTGTAGAGGTAAAAACAAGAAAACAGTATGAAAATATGTTTGAACATATTGCTGAGGATCTGAGAGTTGTTGAACTTCTGGAAAAAGCTGTGGACGCAGCCGGAGTTACCCCTGTCAGGGATATAATCCGGGGTGGAACGGATGGTTCCAGGCTCAGTGAAATGGGTATACCCACCCCTAATATCTTTACAGGGGGGCATAATTATCACAGCAGGTATGAATGGGCTTCTGTAGATACAATGATAAGAACTGTCGATACTATAGTTAATCTTATAAAATTCTGGGGAGAGGAAAAAGCTTTGTGAGCTTTTGTGATTTTGGATATTATGTGATATAATCTGGTTTGATAGTTAAATATTGAGGAGTTTGGATGGATACTTCAATTTCAGGTAAAAAGATAACGCTGGTACTTGTATGGTTTTTTATTGCAGCTGCGGTATTCGGCGGGTCTTCATCAGGAACAATTACCTATATTGAGGGATATGTTGATCTTTACAGGGATGGAGAGCTTCTGGATTGGGAGATGGTTGATATAGGGTTCGAAGTTAAGGAATTTGACTTAATTGAAACCGGAGATGACGGTCTTGTTGAGATCGAATTGAAACTTCCTTCAGGAAGCGGAACGTCACTTACAGTTAGCGAGAGTACTGCTTTTTATTTTGAGATGAAAGAGCAGGGTGGTAAAAACCAAACTGCATTTCAGATGATGAGTGGTTCAATCTCTTTTAAAGTTCAGAAGCTTACAGGAAGGGATGGTCTGAATGTACAGACTGAGAGTGCTGTAATGGGTGTTCGGGGAACTGAGTTCGATGTAGTTTATTCCCCTGAGGGCGGTATCCTTGTTCTCTGTAATGAGGGAACGGTATCTGTGAAAGATAACCAGGGGAGGGAAAAGTATTCCAGACCCGGTAGTGTTATAGCAAAAGTTCCTGATTCCGGATTAAGTTCCTTTTCTGTCAGTGTTGATGATCTGGGGCTCTATAGAAATTACTGGGTTTCCTCCCGGGATGAGGTTTTCAGGAGCGGAGCTGAAGTTTTTATAAAGGGATATGCAAAACAGTTCCTTCTTTTTGAACCAAAGTTTAATGATGCTTTTAATGCATTGATGGAGGAAAAAAGTGAGCTTGAGAGATATGGGAAAGAACCTGTAGAGGGTAGTCCGGGTACTTTGTTTAAAGCGAAATCTCAGGTAAGCCCCGGGATTATTAAGATGCGTAGTATTCTTCCCATTTTTGAGATGACTTTTTACAGACTCAAAGTACTGGAAAAGTATCATGATGAAGGGCTGGGCAGGGGTCCTATAGATAATAATCTGACTTCAGAGAAGTTTTTTAATGATTTTAAAGCCCGAAAGAACAATATTTCCAGACAGCTTGCAGAGGTCAGATATCTTTTTAAACTTTATAATAATCTTCATAACGCAGCAGGAGGAGGGCCTTCCATTCTCGAGACTCCCTTTGGAGGGAGCGGAGTACCTTCCGGAAATCCGCCTACTGGAAATCCCTTTGGGAATTAGTTCAGGACTGGAGTGAAATGATAAGAATTCTGAGATCATTACCATTACTAATTACTCTTTTTCTATTTTCCTGCGGGAACAGCAATCTGTTGATGACACTGTCTGATTCTGAGAATTCTGTAATATTCAGATCTTCCGTCTCGGAGGGCGGGATTGTAGACCCTGAATCAGGAGAGACAATTGATATAAGTATGGAGTATGATGAGGATATAGTAAGACCTGTAAAGCTCGAAATTGCATTTCTGAATGCCCAGGGGATGGAGATCAGTGATCCTGAAATTATTGAGGGGGAAGCTCTGAATGAACCCTTGCCATCTCTCTCTATTGATACTCCGGGACAGGATATTTATACACTTCGCCTAAGGGTTTTTGATGATAGTGATTTTTTAATAAAAGAGGAAAAAATTCCGTTTTTTTATTCTTCCGCTACTCTGGGTATCAGGGATATGAAGACATATCCCAATAGTTTTATTCCAGGAGGAGATGGTCTGGTTCTTGCTAATGTGACTGCAGATGAGAGTACCTGGGCACGGTGGACTATAGACAGTGAAATAATTGAAGAGGGATTGATAAGTGATTATAGGGATGGATTTATATGGAGAGCCCCTCCTGTTGAAGGAGTTTACAGCCTCAGACTTGAACTTTTTCCTGTACGACCCGTTTTTACAATTAATGGTACTTTCCCCTTTGATTCTACCATAAAATCTGAAGTTGCTGTTTATGTTTCCAGTTCAGTTATTCCGGACTCTTCGGATCTTTATCCTAAGGATTCATACAGTACACTCCTTCACTTTAACGGGTTGATTAAGGATGTGGGAACTGATCCAGGTAATCTGAGTTCTGTTGGAACCCCCCTGATCAGACGGGAAGGTGATAAATTCGGAATTTATCTGGATGGATCGTCAGGTTACACAATTGAGGGGAATATACTTCCTTTTGAAGATAATAAGTTAATGCCTTTTTCTGTAACCTTTTCCTATTTTTTGCGAGAACCCCAGCCTGAACGCTCCTTTCTTGATATTTCAAATATTGATGAACATTTTTTTGCAATTAAAACAGATTCCTCGGGTGTTCTTTTTGCAGAGCTTTCCCAGACGGGTGGTACTCTTAAAGATTTAAGCGGGATGCTTTCAGAGGATTATAGTGAGCTGACAGTGTCAGTAATACCCGGGGCTGGAAATGTTTCTATAAACTGGTATGGAGACGGAATGCTCCTCTCTTCGGGAGTTTACAGCTACAATCCTCCGGAAGATTCGGAAGGGTTTAATTCCCTGATTGGCGGATCATTAGGATTTAAGGGGCTTATCGATGAATTTGGTATCTATGTCAGGGATGAAGAGGGAAGGGCTAATATTGATAGTAATATTTTTAACAGACGGGTAAGCCGACGTTATAATCCGGATAAGGTTATTGCTGCTATGGGATTTGATGATCTTAACTACAGTAATGGTGTTTATGAAATTTCTCCTGGTGATGAATTTGAATTTGTCGAAACAGATTTTAATTTTTCACATCTCTATATAGATATTGATTTTATGGATATTTCTGATGGTACAGAGATCCATATTAATTTCTCCGGAGAGGATGATATTGAATCGCTCCATATTAATCTTGCAGATATAATACCTGCCCCGGAGATAAATCAGAATCTTGAACTTGAACTTGCCAATGAAGATGGGGCTTTTTCTGTAAATTATATGGGGAATCCTATTGCCAAAGTTAATTTGAAGGTAGAGTCTTCAGCGGTTTTTAATATTATTAATAACTCTGAATCAGATGTTTTACGGGTATCGTCAATACTCGTAAGACGTGAGGAAAAGCGGATAGTCGAAGACAATCTTCAGATTATTAACGAAAAACTTTGAAAATGATATACATTAAAATTTCTTTTTAAGTGTATAATATTGAAATTATTAATGGAGGCACTATATGCAGAAGAGGACTGTTCTTGTTTTATTACTTATACTGTTATCTTTTTCTCTTGTTTTTGGTCAGGAGATATCCGAGAAGAAAGAGATTGCTATTTTTGGACTGAGCTATACAGACTGGAGTATTCCTGATGGTGCCCTTGGTATGGTGGATCAGTCTCTTCAGAATGTTTTTATAAACTTAAGACGTTTTGATATTATTGGGATGTCCTACAGGCTTGATGCCGGCGATATTTCAGGTTTTATCGAGGAAATACAGAAAGTCAAAGAAGCGAATATGGTAGTTCCGGAAGCAGTTCGTCTTGGTAAGCAGACTTTTACAGAGGCTGATTTTAACAAACTTATCGGAGCTTTCATAATAGTTATTCCTGTTGTTTCCTACTATGAGGTGGTTGCAGATGATGGTGGGGGATATACTTCGGAAATTCAGACAACTTTTACCTTTATAAATGTGAAAGAGGGGAAGGCCTTTGCAAGTTTTCAGGTCGATACCACAGGAGCGGATGATACCGCAAAAGGAGCTGTTAAGAGTGCAGTAGATGCAATGCCCATTCAGCTTTCCTATGAGGTTAGAAAAATACCTGAATTCCAGCTTAAATCCGGCATTCTGGATGTAAACGGAAAGGAAGTTCTTATTGAACTTGGTGCAAATATGGGTATTAAACTGGGAGATGAATTTAATCTGACAAACAGTGTAGTTCTTCCTTCCGGGCATGTAATTGATAAAAAGACAGGTCTTCTTGTTGTAAAAGAGGTTCATGAGGAAGTTTCCACTGCACAGATTTTCTATGCAAAAGGTACGCCCTCTATTGGTGACCAGCTGAAAGAGATCCCCAGAATGGGCTTTGAGTCCGCATTTTATTTGAACTATATAAGGCAGAGTGATCCTGCTCTGGATCCAATTATTGCTATTGGTGTCAGGCAGATAGTTTCCAGGGGGGTTTATAAAACACGCCCCTATGCCGGGATTGAAGTTCCTCTCGGGGTGGATGTAAAAGGGGTTATTCTTAATTATCTTTATTTTCCTGTCAATGCTGTTGTAGGTGCAGAACTTAACTGGTATCTTGGCCGTCTTCATATAACTCCATCGATTGATGCCGCTCTGGGTATGCTTGTTCCAATTGCAAAAGAATGGCAGGATGATTATATAATATACAGTTCCATAGGCGGACATGCTCGTTTGACAGTAAATTATATGATCAGTGATGACATAAAGGTTTTCGGTGAAGCAGGGTATTCTGCTATGCTTTCGATTAATGATGGATTTTTTAATTCATATAACGGAGTTCTTTTCGGTGGCGGTGTTGCGCTTAAATATTAATTTATAAGAGGAAAAAATGAATAGAATAAAACTTTTTTTAAGCGGCATCCTTGTTGTTGCTGTATTTATCTCCTGTGTATCCCCAGGAGGATCAATTCCCACTACCATGATGAGTAAATCCGGTATGTCCGATACTCCCGATAAGAAGGAAATGCCGGTTAATCCTGTTCTCTCTCCAACTCCGGTCTACTATGCTTCCGGAACAGGATCTACCCAGTCCGGAGCACTAAACAATGCAAAGCTTAATGTTGTTAAAAAAGCTTCTGCAGATGCACTGGGGATTGCTTCTGCAGCTGCAAACAGGGACAAGCTTGAAAGTAAAATCTATATTGCAAGTACTGCAAATGCATATGTATATAACAATACCATGGAGATTCTTGATAAGGGAAGCAGTGACGGAAATTCTTCTGTAACTATTGGAATAAAGGTTAACCTTGAAGCGCTCTCCAATGTACTTCGTGCAAATGAGATATATGGAAATATTATCCTTCCCCAGGGAGGAGATGTTCTGCTTGCAGATATGGAAAGACCTTCCTTTGCACCGGAACCTGTTGCAGTTGCGGATAAACCTGCTGCACCGAAACCGGCTGTTCCTGCTCCCGCAGCTCCTGGGGCAGTTGCGGCAACTCCTGAGGAAAAAGCTCTTATTGACGAGATTATCGGTAATATGACATTCATGGTTTACTATGATGAAGATTCCGGAACAGATCCTTTTCTTGCCAAAACAGCAGTAGCTGTGGCCAACCGCTATCTTTCAGAAAATGGAATGGAATATGTGGATCTCGACCAGATTGAGCAGATAAAAAAAGATCAGGCTTTGGCCTATGAAGATGAAACAGGAAAATCAGTATCGATTATTCAGTGGATTGCCGGAAAGCTTAATGCTGATATCTACATTGAAATAGTTGTTGATGCCAATTCCAGTACAAAAGGTAGAAAATATTATGGAAGTGCAAGTGTATCTTTAAAGAATTTTGATGCTTCTACTGCTGCAGGCCGAGGCTCAAGTTATTACCAGACAGTCCCTCCTGCACTTAGTACTGTTTCAGAAGCAGATGCACTAAACAATGCTGTTGCTTCTGCGACTTATAATGCAATAGGAAAGGCTATAGAACAGGCAAGGTCATATACCCGGAAGGAGCTCTATCAGGGGATAAAGTATGATCTCATAGTACAGAATACATCTGACTCCCGGTTAATGCGTTCCTTTATGAAAAAGATGGAAAGAAAGCTGAAATCAATAAAAAGGATATCCACCTCTCCGGAAGAAACCAAATATGAGGTCAGGCTGATCGGCAGAATAGAGGATCTTGAAGATCTTGTTTATGATGTTTCTGAGGGGCTTGCGGGTCTGGAGGGAATGTTCCTTGTTTTTCAGAGGGGTAATTCTATTACCTTCGATTCGGGACTTTAAAAAGGGGAAATATCTTGAAAAAAATTGCTTATCTATCGAATATCACAGGAATTATAATTCTGACTCTGTCTCTCTTTGCCTGTTCTTCCACCCCCGGGACTGTGGATAAGCAGCAGCTTCCCTCATGGGTAACTATGCCTCCTGCAGATACCAGTGATACTGTATACTTTGTTGGTGCAGGATCTGACTCCAACGGGGATGCAGCCATGGCACGAACCATGGCAGGTTCGGATGTTGTTTCATCAATTACCAGATTTCTTGGGGTAAAGGTAAGTTCGGAGACTACAGTAACCGCAAAAGATACTCTTGATAAGTTCACCTCCACCCTGGATCAGACCA
This sequence comes from Spirochaetota bacterium, assembly GCA_024280415.1. GTDB lineage: Bacteria > Spirochaetota > Spirochaetia > B11-G9 > B11-G9 > JAJRQE01. Next base: position 18,700 of record JAJRQE010000007.1, read on the forward strand.
TAAAGGAAACTTCCAGCGCTAAGGTTGGAGATTTTAAAATAGTTGAGAGTTTTACAGAGAAAAACGGTAGCATTGTAAATGTTTACCTTCTGGGAGCCTATGATAAAAATGCCCTTCTTGAGGAACAGTCAAGGATAAAAGCTGTATTTGCAGAACAGAAAGCTGCAATTTCAGGGCCTGAAGCAGAGGGTGACTCTCTGATGAAAACAGGTGCTTATTACGAGGCAGCAGTAAAATATATAGAAGCGGCTAGTGCAGCATCCACATCTGATCTTGATAATGCAGATATTAAATTTGAGCGGAATATGAACAAAGCCCGGAAGGCCGTTGGAGTCATAAATCTGTACAATCTAAACAATAATCTTAATGCTTTTATAAAACAAACCTTTGAGGAGCCCTTTAGGCTTATAATTACAGGGACACCTGGAACAGATGGAAAGGCTCTTTCCGGAGTTCCTGTACGGATCAGTTACAAGATTATGCGGCCAAACGGAAGGAAAAGTATAAAGATTGAGTCTGTGGTAATAAATCCTGAGGGCAGAATTTTATTTACAAGGCCTCCTGCAAATTTTGTAGGAACAGAACGGGTAATAATGTCTCTGGATCTTTCTGGCTCTCTGGAGGCTCTTGAGAATATTCCTGACAGGCTTTATCCCCAGCTGGAAGCCCTGGAGCAGGTCGTAAAATCCAAAAGTGTAGGTTTTACCTACAGTATAATATCCCGGGCAAAAGAGGTTGCAACTGCTGTGATGATTATGGATCAGGACAACAGCGGGTCATCAACCGGAAAATCAGAAACAGCTTCAGGTGTTCTGGAAGTTCTTACGGCTGAAGGATTTTCTGTTCGATCAATTGCAGTGGAACCTTCTGTTCTTCAGTCCGGGGATGCAGGAATAATCAAAACAATTTCAAGAAAATACCCCGATCAATTTGAAAGGCTGATTTTTGGGACAGTGGGGATCAGTGATTTTCAGAATGATGGTGAAAGGGTCACAGTTAAGGTTTCCGGAGATATAAAGGTAGTTGATCTCGAAGATGGGGTTATTTTATACACTTCCGGCAACAGATTTAAAACTGCTATGGGGAATAATGCTGCCAGTGCCATGTCGACGGCTTTCAAGCAATTTGGAAAGGTTGTCGGTGAGTCGATGGCAAACAGCCTTCCTTAGGATAGAATCCTGTTTTTAAGGGAGCAGTAAGTTTATTGTTCCCTTTTCAAATTTTCTTTGATTTTATCGAGCTCATTTTCGGATTTAATCTCTCTTATCTCATCTTCAAGTGTGGGTTTGTTTTCTTCACCGATCAGGTTTCTTAAATTTGCAAGAAGTAAATCAGGATCAATAGATAACTCTCCGGGTGTACTTCTAATTGTTTTAGCTATATTTTCGGTCTCAGCTTTTAATTTTATAAGTTCCTCTGTAAGGTATTTTATTTTATCCTGTATACTTTCAGCTTTTTTTTCTGCCTCAGTCTGGAGGCTTATCAACCCTTTTTGCTTTGCAAGGTCAATTCTATCATTCCATTTTTTAAGCGCATCTTTTGCTGTAATAAACTTCTGCTCCAGTAGTTTGGACTCAGTTTTTATCGCAATCAGATAGTTGCGATCATCTTTCGAATTTGAAATAGACAAAGAACTCATTCTTACTCCTTGATAAATTTGGTTCTCCCTGATAGAAACTATTATATCAGGAAAAAGCTGTTTAGAAAGATTTATTAATACTGAATGTGGACTAAACAGCTGTTAATTTTAGTAGATAGAAATAAGGAATATTGTGGAAGATTACATATATGATACTGATGACCCAATAGTTGCCCTTGCTACTGCCTGGAGCGAGAGTGCCCTTGCAGTCATACGAACCAGTGGAAGAGGCAGTGTTGAGCTTTTTTCCAGGGTATTTTCCAATTCCCGGGAGCTGAAAAAATCTTTGGGATTTACCCTCCATTATGGTTATATAGTCGATCAGAATAGAAAAAAGCGAATAGATCAGGTTACTGCAGCTGTTTACAGAGCTCCTAAATCTTACACAGGGCAGGAAAGTGTTGAAATTTTCTGCCATGGTTCACTGCCAGGGATAGAATTAATTATCACCCTTCTTAAAGATGTCGGGTTCCGGGAGGCCGGTCCCGGAGAATTTACAATGAGAGCATTTTTAAACGGTAAGATGGATCTCAGCCAGGCAGAAGCAGTAGCTGAAATTGTCCAGTCCAAATCCCGGCAGGCACATTCTCTTGCATTAAACAGATTATCCGGGGGGGTCTTTGACAGGATTGACACTATAAAGAAAAAACTTGTGGATCTGATGAGTATAATCGAGGTGCAGCTGGATTATCCGGATGATGAAATAGGTGGAGATACTGCAGTTCCTTCAGATTCAGTTCTACATGCTATAGAGGAGTTAGAGACCCTTATTGATACATACAGGGTCGGCCGAATTTTTCATGAGGGAGTTGTGGTTGCTTTTGCCGGAGGAACAAATGCTGGAAAATCATCCCTTTTTAATCTGTTTTTAAAGGAAGACCGCTCCATAGTGTCAGAAATTAATGGAACAACCAGGGATTACATTGAAAGCTGGATAAGTATAAACGGTATTCCGGTCAGACTTTTTGATACTGCTGGCTTGCGGAATGCTGATCATCCTGTTGAGCTTGAGGGTATTAGACGAAGTGAGGAAATAATTAAAAATGCTGCAGTTGTTCTATATGTTATTGACGGATCTGTCGGTATGACCGATGAAGATCTGAAGGTTTTTCAGGAAAAGGGCAAGGGTAATGAATATATGTTTATCTGGAATAAAATTGATGAGTCGGATAAAACGGTTCCAAGGGGAGTTTTTCCGGTCAGTGCGGTAACCGGAAAAGGTTTTTCAGATCTTGAAAAAGCGATCAGTTCAGGATTAACAGGGTTGGAAATATCAGGTTCAGAACTTATGATTGATTCACTCAGACAGAGGGAGCTGCTGGAAAGAGCCGTGGCTGCTCTGAAGGGAGTGAAAAAATCTTTGGCTAATAAAGTATCTCTGGATGCAGTAGCTCTCGATTTAAAAGATGGTCTTGATGCTCTGGGAGAGATTACCGGAGAGGTCAGTAGTGAAGATATTTTAAACAATATTTTTTCGGGATTCTGTGTAGGGAAGTAATATGGATTATGATGTTATAGTAATCGGCGGAGGGCATGCAGGAATAGAAGCTTCCCTGGCTGTTTCAAGATTGGGCTTTAGTACACTCATGATTACCCAGAGTCTGGATGCTATTGGAAGGCTCTCCTGTAATCCTGCAATTGGCGGTCTCTCTAAGGGTAATATAGTAAGGGAAGTTGATGCCCTTGGTGGTGAGATGGCGAGACTGATAGATGCTACAATGATTCAGTACCGGACTCTGAACAAACGGAAAGGACCTGCGGTACAGGCTCCCCGGGCTCAGGCAGATAAGTTTTTATACAACCGCCTTGCCATGGATACTCTTGGAAGGCAGGCAAATCTGGTGCTTTTTCAGGATACAGTCGTGGAAATTCTTGTAAATACTTCGGGTCGGGATGTTTCAGGAGTGCTTACAGAGCGGGGAAACCGGATAAATGCAAAAGCAGTTATAATGACAACAGGTACCTTCATGGATGGGAGGGTATTTATTGGAGAGTATCAGGCCTCTTCCGGGAGGCTTGGCGAGCCTGCTGCACTGGGTCTTGGTGATTCACTCAGGGGAATGGGGTTTGTACTTGGCAGGATGAAGACGGGAACTCCTGCCAGAGTCGCAGCCTCTTCTTTGAATTTTGATCTTATGGAGGAACAGCCTGGAGATTCGAAAATGCTCCCTTTTTCTTTCGGGAAAAACAGTATTGACCGCCCTTCGGTTCCCTGTTTTATAACTTTTACAAACGAAAAAACTCATACCATTATCAGTAAAAATATGCATCGGTCGCCGTTATACAGCGGTGAGATTATAGGGAATGGTCCCAGATACTGCCCTTCTCTGGAGGATAAGGTAGTCAGATTTCCCGACAGGAATCGTCATCAGATTTTTGTTGAGCCCGAAGGGATTGGAAGTCAGGAGATGTATCTGAATGGTATTTCGACTTCTCTGCCGGAAGATGTGCAGGAGGCCTTTCTTCGTACAATTCCAGGACTTGAAGATGTTAGGATAATGCGTCCAGGATATGCTGTGGAATATGATTATATGGATCCTACCCAGCTATACCCCTCCCTGGAAACAAAGAAAATATCCGGACTGTTTGTTGCAGGACAGACAAACGGTACCTCAGGATATGAGGAAGCTGCCTGTCAGGGGCTTATGGCAGGGATAAATGCTGCCTTAAAACTGCAGAGTAAGGATCCTCTTATACTCTCAAGAGATCTGGCTTATACAGGAGTATTAATTGATGATCTTGTAACTCTGGGGACAGAGGAACCATACAGGATGTTCACTTCCAGGGCAGAATACAGATTGAACCTTCGACATGATTCGGCGGATATAAGACTGGTGCCCCTGGGTTATCGGATTGGTTTACAGAGCGAAGAGGTGTTTGACCGGTTAAATAAGAAAATAGAGGGTATTGAGGAGATTAAAGCTCTTCTTGCTTCAAGATATATGAAATCCTCCGATCTGGATTCGGCACCAGAGGGGTTTTCCCGGCATCTGGGGAAAAAATTCGGTCAAATTTTAAAAAATCCTGATGTAAATATTGACCAGCTTTCAAAACTTGAACCTCGTATTGAGGAATATCCCCGGGAATGGATATCCCATTCAGAACTTGATATCAAGTATGAGGGATATATAATCAGGCAGATGAAGCAGGTAGAACGTTTTAACAAGATGGAAAAAAAGAGAATACCTAGAGATTTTGACTATGATCTTGTAGAGGGAATCTCATCTGAATCCAGGGAAAAGTTGAAAAAAATCAAACCCTGTTCCATTGGTCAGGCTTCGAGAATATCCGGTGTACGTAATTCAGATATTGCAGTTCTGATGGTTATGCTGAAGAGGTCAAACCGTAATGAAGAATAGCGAAATACTGGAAGAGGGACTGAACAGACTCGGAATAAAATATGAATCTTATCATCTGGATAAGCTGAATCTTTATATGAGTGAAATTGAACTGTGGAATGGAAAATATAAGCTGGTTGGTGCTTCAGGACAGGATCTGGTTATTCGTCATATTCTCGATTCTCTATCAGCCGTTCCCACTCTTGGAGGTATAAAATTTTCAACGGCATCGGATATAGGCTCAGGAGCCGGGCTGCCTGGCATTCCCCTTGCCCTGTTCTTTCCTGGTGTCAGGTTTTCCCTGATAGAGAGATCCGGAAGGAGGATCGGTTTTCTTCGGAATATAGTAAGTCTTCTTAATTTAGGAGAGAGAATTGATATTATAGAATCTGGTGTTGAAGATATTGATGGGAATTATGATCTGGTTTTATTTCGGGCTTTTAGAAATTTAAATGATTATTATAAAATTTTAAGCAGAATAACTGCTCCAGGGGGAACTCTCTTTGCGTATAAGGGGAGGATTGAAAATATAAGACAGGAACTATCTTCTCTTGGGGATAATATAAGAGCTGATATTAAAAAGATTAATGTTCCTTTTCTGGAGGAAGAGAGAAATTTTTGTATTTTTAAACCTGGGAGTTACGATATCTGATCAAGCTCTTCCATTTTTTTCATGAGTTGCTTTTTGTCCACCAGATCAATTAGTCTTGCCTCAACGAATCTGCTCGCACCTTCTGTAAAAGTTCCCGCAGTGGTACAAAATGCCCTACCAGCTTTTACCTCTTTTATTTTGGAATAGAGATCTCTAAGGACAAATTCACCAACCTGTCCGGTTGATCTGACATATCTGAAGAGGATCACATCTTCCCATTTTTTTGTGTTTACTTCTGCAAGAATATCAGCATACTGTCCTTTTTCAACAGATATATCTGTAATTTTTACCTTAGCCTGGGGGTAGGCGGCTGTCGAAAGTTTTCTGCATAGAGTAACAAAATCTGAAGTAGGTGCAATCAGGTAGATCTGAAGATTTCTATTTTTATTAAGTTCATCGTATTTGGATATCAGTGCAGGAACATCCTTGTATCCCGGTATTTTATTCTGGAGTTCTTTCAGGAGTCCCAGTGCTTTACTAAGATCCTGCTTTTTTATATAAGTTGCTGCAAGATTGTACTGAAGTTCGGTTCTTATATCTTTGGATATTGCTTCGTGTCTCAGTCCTATTTCGAAATCCATAATAGCCTTGTCTTCTCTGTTCTGCTTAAGATTGATTGTTCCCGAATACAGAGCAGCACTGGGTCCCAGTACCGGATCCGGTCTGAGATGTGTAAATATCCTGACAGCCTGTTCCTGCTGACCAAGGGAACTGTAGGCCTGAGCGAGGATGAACAATGATTCTTTGTCATCCGGTTCAAAATCGATGGTTTTGCGAAGGAAAAGGGCGGCTTCCTTGATTCGCTTCATTTGAAAGAGGGTATGCCCGAGATATCTTGTGCATAGATGGTGATCAGGCTTTATTTTTCGAGCCTTCAGAAGAAGAGATGCTGCTTTTTCATATGACTTCTGTTTAAACAGAAGAAAACCCAGGTTATAGTTTACCTCGAATACATCCTGCTTCATTCCTCTGCATATCATCAATGCTTTAAAGGATTCCTGATATTTTTGAAGTTCCATGGCACTTAAAGCATACTTAAGTGTGACATCAAACTCATCAATCTCTTTTTGTGTTGCACAAAGATCAATCAGTATCTCATATGTCCGGAGAGCTTTATCATATTTTTCCTCATTATAATATATTTCTGCAAGAGTATTTAAAGCTTCTGCATCTTTAGGATTTTGCACCAGACGGCGATTTGCATCTTTCTGCAGTGCAGCTGTACTTCTTGTTTTTGTCCGTTTTTTCCTCTTACCGGAATGATCCTTATTTTTTTTGGAAGTAGTGACGAAGAGTATTATAGTGACCAGCACCCCTAGAATGACTGGTAAAAGAAAGATATAATTACTTTGCATTTCATTATTATGCTTGTGTAGCAGCCTGAAGTCAAGATAGTCCTGTAGAAGGCTTTTATGGTCTCAATAATATCTTAGGGATCGGAGCCTGTTTACTAACTATTTCCTGGAAGTAGTGCTTTGGATTGGATAAATTAGAGTTAATGGATATTTAAACCTGTTGATTGTAAATACAATTTAAAAAGCTTTTAAAAAATTGTTGACAATCGTTATATGGGGTTTTAGTGTTAGAAAAGGAAGGTGTAAAGTGGAAAAACCTACTATAGGTATAAAAATAGCAGATGGGTCTTACTACCCTATTCTGGAAGAGGGAAGCAGCAGTCGAAAACGTCTTATATTAACTACCGTTAATGATAATCAGGAAAATGTACAGATTGATTTGTACAAAGGCAGAGGGGAGAAGCTTCTGGATGCTGCCTATATAGGAAGTCTCCTTATTGAAAATATAACTCAGGGACCTAAAGAATCATCTGAGATAGAACTGAAAATTGGTTTGGATATGGATGGAAACCTTAATGCTGAGGCAGGAGATCTTGTCTCCGGTCAGGTGGAATCTCTGAGTATCAGTATGGAATCTTTAAGTGATTCTTTAACCTATGATATTCCCGAATTTTCTCTGGATGACAATTCAGGTGAGCTAAATATTTCCGGTGTTGATTCTGAGATTGATCTTGACAGTGAAGAGCTGAATCTGGATGAGGACGATTTTAACTTTGATGATCTTTCTGATGAGAACCTTGAGTTTTCTGATTCCAGTGAAGATTCCAATGACTTTGAAGAAGAAAGTATTACAGAAGAGGATGATTATACTCCAGAATTTCCTCAGGAAACAGAACCGGAATATGCTCACACCAAAAGAAAGAGTAATCATCCCCTGGTTGTTGCTCTTTTGGTACTAATTGCTATTGCAGCTATTGCCGCTATTTCGTATCTTATTTTTCATAGTCTTCAGGGAGAGAATACACCTGATCTGGAAGCAAAAACAGAAGCCACTGATGAAACTGTACAGACAGTCAGTACTGAACTTCCTTCCATTCAGACAGAGGATACCAGGGTTGCAGAAGCTGAAGATAGTGTATTATCGGAGATAACTACAAATGAGGAGCCTCAGGCAAATGAAACAGCTTCAGCACAGCCGCCTCCTGAGACGGGAAACAGCAGAATACCGGATACTTCCGGTGTCTGGTATAAGGTCAGGTGGGGAGATACACTCTGGGGTATTTCTTACTCCTTTTACAACTCTCCCGGGGAATATAATCAAATTGTTGAAGAAAACAGTATTAAGGATCCCGATATCATTTTTGCCGAAACAGAACTTTTTATCCCTGCAAAATAAAACGTTAATTACTCTAATAGTTCTTATTCTTTTTACATCGTCACTTTATTCTTATGAACTTACCCCGTATGACAGACTTTATTTTGAGTCACTTGATATAGAAAGCCTGGACAATTCATCTAAAGTTAATAATCTGAAGCAGAGTGTACTCTATGGAAGCAGGGAGGTCAGACTTGCGGCGGCATTACTTCTTTCTGAAAGAGGCCTGAAAGCCGGAGATTATCCTTTTGTATCTAAAATTAGTAAAATTCTTCTGGATGATGGATACCGTGAACCGAAGCTCCTGGAGAATCTGTTTGATTCCTATTATCCCAATAAAAGATACGACGAGCTGCAATACTCAGTAGCTGTTTATTTACAATTTCCCGAGTCGAATCAGGATTACCCTGTAAAAATCCGATATTACAGATTAATTTCAGAAATACTTCGGAAGACCCCTTCTGCAGCAGAGAATTTCAGAATATTTCTCTTTGAGAATGATGCTTCCCATTTTATTAAGGATCTGTATGACCAGATCAGGAAGTCTGGAATTTACCTGTCTTCAGCAACGAAACTACTTGCTGAATTTAAAATTCAATTCTTTGAAAAAAAGTTTGAAAGTGCAGCTTCCTCCATGTCGGAGCTCCTGTCAAGTCAGCAGGAAATAATAGATGACACCGTAAAGAATGAATATATTGTAGATAATGTCCTCCTAAGTCCTGTTATTCTGGATGAGTTTTTTCATCTTGCAGTTGCTTCAGGCCGGGTTAGTGAACTTCTGTCTGTAATTACAAATATCATTAAAATACCAGGTGACCGGGGTTTTGAACCTGGTGAGGTTTATCCTTATGAACTTATTTCAAGCCTTTATGAGACCGCCGGATTTCTTAATCGAAGAAAGGGGCTGTATTCAGATGCATCAGATCTGTATATTGCTGCTTTTCCCTATACGGAGGGTGAAACAGAGATCGGATGCTCTGGTACTGGTTTAACAGTATTGTCCGTTACTCTCCGGAATCTGCTGTAGAAAAAATCAAGTTTCTCACGGAAAACTGGGAAGATCCTGATTATTTCAACGATGTCCTGGATGAACTGGCCTCAAATTTTGTTCAGAAAGAAGACTGGGGAACTATTCGCGCTATACTTAACACTATTGAGGATAGCGGTCCTCAGGAATCGGTTTCCAGATATGCCTATCTTACAGCCCGGGCAGGGATGGAATCGTATATTTCAATTGGAAAAAGTGAGGTTGACAGGCTTTTGACCATTGCCTATGAAAGGGGATATGGAATTGCCTCAGGTCTTTATTACAGAATTCTTGCGGGTAATTATCTTGGGAAATCTCCCGACAGGGGGATACCCTGGATGTTTAATGAAAGAGTTGCCTTTTCTCCCGAAACCAATATTCCCGGGAATGAGGGGAGCGGTGAGCTTGTTTTTGGTTATCTTGAATATGGTTATCTTATGAAAGCCTATACCTTTCTGATGAATAATCCATTTTCAGATCTGGAATTGATCCGGAGAACTGCAACCGGGTTGTCAGAAGCGGGTTTTTTTGCCCAGTCGATCCGGCTGATCAGTTTATATAGCCGTAGGGATAATTATGATCTGACTATTCCTGATCTGAAAATTATCTACCCTCCTGCTTTCAGGGATTTCATTGAGAAAATTTCTGAAAGTGAAGGATTGGACTGGCACATATTCATTGCGCTTGTACGGGAAGAGAGTCATTTTCAGCCAGATGTGGTTTCTTCAGCAGGAGCGATAGGTTTGAGCCAGCTGATGCCTGCAACGGCTGCAGATGTTGCAGGGCGGCTTAGGAAGGTTAATTACAATGTAAAGGATCCTGTAACTAATCTGACTTTCGGCGGTTGGTATCTTGGGAATCTAATTAAAAGAACCGATGTTCTGAGTGATGCTCTTTTTGCCTATAATGGTGGATTAACCAGGGTTCGGAGATGGAGAAAGGCGTATCCTTATCTTCCGGACGATTTGTTCCTGGAGGTAATTCCTTATAAGGAAACAAGTCATTATGGCCGTAAACTCCTTGTGTCATCGGTCATTTATGGGTATCTTTACGAAGATATGAGTCCTAATGAAATAATAACTCTTTTTTACAGGGAAAAATAATGACATTTATACAATCAGTTTTACTTGGTGCCCTTCAGGGGTTTACAGAATTTTTACCGGTTTCCAGTTCCGGCCATCTTGCTGTAGTACAGCACTTTATGAGTCTGCAGGATGTTCCTGTCCTCTTTGATATTCTGCTTCATCTTTCGACTCTTTTGGTTGTTACTATAGTTTTCAGAAGAAGAATCCGGGGAATTATTGTTTCTCTTTTTCGATTCAGAAGCAGTGAAGAAGAGGATAAAACCAACAGAAAACTTTTTGTTATGATAATGATCTCTACAGTATTTACAGGTGTAATAGGTTTTAGTCTGGATGGAATAGTAGCAGATACATATTTATTTATAATTTACATACTTTTTATTATTACCGGTCTTTTCCTTGTTGCAAGCAGATTTATGGGCGGTTCAATCGATTATAAATCTATAGGTATCAAGCAGAGTGTCATTACCGGGATCAGCCAGGGAATAGGAGTTCTTCCGGGAATTTCACGATCAGGTATAACAATATCTGCTGCACTTCTCTCTGGAATGGATAGGGAGAAAGCTGGAGAGTATTCATTTCTCATCTCTATGCCGGCTATTCTGGGAGCATTCATTCTTAAGCTGAAAGAAGCAGAGGGGTTAATGGATATGGTTAATCCCGCAGTAATAGGTGCCGGGATGCTGTCTGCTTTCCTGGTGGGGCTGATTAGTCTTAGATTACTCTTGAAACTGGTTAAAAAAGGCAATTTATACTTTTTCAGCATATATCTGATACCTCTGGGGATTATCGGATTAATATTTTTCAGGTAGTCACGTTTTACTCCAGGAATCCGATAAATAAAACAAGGGAGACTCATGCAGAAAGGGAAACTATCTTACTATTCATCCACCATACTGGGTTTACTGGGACTCTTGTTTCTAATACTTATAGGACTTAGTTTTTCTGGAGTTAATAATGGCCCGGGAGATTTCCTGAGGCAGAGTTTTACCTACGCTGCTTTTTTTATTCCTCTCTATATAATTGCAGCAGCAGTTCTTGCCTTTGGAAATAATTTCAGGTTAAGATGGGTAATAGTTCTGACATCTACAATTATTCCTTTCCTGACTCTGACCCTATTTCTTAAGGTCTACAGTGAAGTTGACAATTCGGCTCCTGTAAAATTTGTTATCAACACAATGGGAAGAAAGGAGGGAGCCTTTCTTCTTTTTCTCCTTCTTTTAATTGAAATACTTCTTGTTTATCTTCTGAGTATAAAGGTTTCCAAGGATAGTCCTCCTGATTCTGAACACAGTATACCAGTAGAGGAAGATACCTCCTCTGAATTTATAGAACCGGCTAAATATAAAACTGATGATACTTCCGTCCCTGCAGTTCTTCGGCTGGATAATCTGCCGGAGCTTCCGGTATTGAAAAATCTTAAATCCATTCCATTGGAATCTGTTCCCGGATCTGAAGCAGAGAAGGGGTTTACCATTGACTATGGAGATTCCTATAATGATGAAGATATTGAATTAGATGAAATTGAGGAGCTCGATGAGTTGATTCCTGAACCTGATGATCAGGATAATTATGCGACAGATTATGACAGTGAAGAGTATGAAGATAAAGCGGATCCTGATCCGGAGGAGGAGGTTTTTCTGGAAGTAGGTGAGGATCATCTGATAAATACAGAACATCCTGCAGAAATGAGGGACAAGGAAGAAAATGTTAATAAGGCAAAAAAGAAATTTACCTATGCAAACTATAATGTTCCCTCCAAAAATATTTTAAATGACTATGCAGGGGGACATTACTGGGTCATTGATGATCAGACTCGCCTTGCGGCCGGGGTTCTTAAAGAAACCCTCGAAGAATTTAAAATTAAAGCTGAGGTTACCGGTATACAGAAAGGGCCGGTAATAACGATGTTTGAAATATTGCCTGCACCTGGTGTGAAGCTTTCAAAAATTGCGAACCTTGCGGATAATATTGCCATGCGCCTGGCAGCTTCCAGAGTCAGAATTGTAGCACCAATTCCAGGGAAACATGCTGTTGGCATAGAGATTCCTAATAAGGAAAGGGCAAAAGTATCTTTTAAGGAGATGCTCCAGGACGATAAATTTCAGGATTCAAAGAATGAAATTCCTATTGCAATTGGGAAGGATATTACAGGGAATACTCAGATTATCGATCTTGTAAAAACCCCCCATCTCCTTATTGCCGGAGCAACTGGTTCCGGTAAGTCGGTATGTGTAAATTCTCTTATATGTTCCATACTGTATAAACGAAGTCCTGATCAGGTAAGGCTTTTATTAATAGATCCAAAGATTGTTGAACTCAAGCTTTATAACGATATTCCCCATCTTCTTACCCCAGTAATAACAGAGCCCAAGAGAGCTTTCCAGGCTCTTCAGTACTGTATCTATATAATGGAGCAGCGGTATGCACTTTTGGATTCCATGGGTGTAAGGGATATTAGATCCTATAACAGAAAAATTAAGCGAAACAGGATTGCAACAAAAGCACTTCCCTACATTGTTGTTATTGTAGATGAGTTTGCAGATCTTATTGCAACTTCTGGAAAGGAGCTGGAATCGATTCTTGCACGTCTTGCCGCAATGGCCCGGGCAGTTGGTATTCATCTTGTTCTTGCAACTCAGAGACCTTCAATTGATGTGATAACAGGACTAATTAAAGCCAATATTCCCAGTCGGATAGCTTTTATGGTTTCTAATAAGATTGATTCCAGAATTATTCTGGATACAGCAGGAGCTGACAAGCTTCTTGGACAGGGAGATATGCTCTTTTCCTCAGCCTGGGATCCTGCATTGACCAGAATACAGGGGGCATTCCTTTCTGACTCAGAAGTAGAAGCCATTACAAGCTATGTAAAGACCCTTGGTGAGCCGGATTATATAGATGATGAAATCTTTTATGATGATACTGATGAAAGCCCTGATACCGGGAATTACAACACAAGCGATCCCCTTATGGACAAGGCTGTTGAGATAGTTGTGACTGCCGGCAAAGCCTCTGCCTCCTATCTTCAGCGTCGATTACAGATAGGATATAACAGGGCTGCAAGAATAGTCGAGGATATGGAGGCCCGGGGAATTGTCGGTCCGCCAAATGGAAGTAAACCAAGGGAAATACTTCATGTTCCCGACAGGATCAGGGAAGAATAACCCAGTATGTACTTTCTTCCTGTTTTTTATACTGTACTTCAGTTGTTTTCGCTTATAGCCATTGGTTTTTTTCTTAAGAGATTTGGTGGATGGGAAGATAACTTTTTTACTTCTTTAAGCCGGTTTGTGGTCAGGATTGCCCTGCCTGTATATCTTTTTATTAAGATATCATCATCAGATATTACTGCTATTGCCAGGAGTCCTCTTTTTTTACTGGCAGCTGTAATAATTATAGGTATAGGTCTGTTGGTTTCCATTATTATTTTTTCATTTATACCTCTTAAGTCAGAGGAGAAGAGAGCGGGTATTGCTTTTTCCTCTTTTGGGAATTCTGCTTATTTCCCTTTGAGTGTAATGGAAATCTTTCCAATAACACTCCCCTTTATATCTGATCTATTTGGAACATCAGATCCCACCCTTTATGTAGGTGTCTATATTCTAGTATTTTCTCCATTGCTATGGAGTGTAGGTAACTTTTTAATGACGGGTAAGGGGCGTCGTCCTGGTATAAAAGAGATTATCACTCCGCCATTTATTGGAGTTATTTTAGGGTTTGCGGCATTATTTACGGGGTTTGGTACCCTTGCCGCAAATCAGAAACTGCCTTTTTTCCATATAATATCCGCCCTCAGGATGATTGCCACACTGACTCTTCCCCTTATTCTTTTAAGCCTTGGAGCCATGATTGGAAACCTTCATACAACAAAAGAAAAACCCGGTAAACTATTTTTAATTGCAGGTACTACATCGTTTATCAGATTCCTAATTATGCCGGCCTTGTTTTATGGAAGCTATTTTTTGTTTTTAAAAAATATGAATCTATCTCCGGGTCAGTTATGGGTTCTATTTCTTGAGACTCATATACCACCGGCATCGAATCTATCGGTAATGGCAAAGAGCAAAGGTATCAATGAAGATACTGCCGCATATACACTTCTTGTAACATATTCTCTCTATATGCTGATTTTTCCATTTTATTTAATGCTGTTTTTGAGGTTACCAGGGATAATATCTTAAGATTGAGAGTTAAATCGATAAAATAACTAATTCGTCAATGTCAAAAAACACTGCAAAATCAAATTGGTACGTTTCATCAGGAGGTTTTAGGTAGTATAGGGGGATGGACGGATCTTGGAACTGGATCAGTTATTGATATAATAAATACAGATAAAAAAATAATTGCAGAAATAAAAAATAAGTATAATACAGTTTCTGGTGGGGATTTATCTTCAAAATACTATACTCTTCAAAATCTGGTGATGCCTAAAAATAGTGAATATAAGGGATATACATCATATTTTGTTAATATTATTCCAAAAAAACCAATAAAATATGATATTTGCTTTCAGCCTTCTGATAAAGAAACAGGTGTTAAATGTCAGGCAAATGAAAAGATTAAAATTATTGATGGTGCTAGTTTTTATGACCTGGTTACCGATAAAGAAGATTCTCTTCAGGAATTATTTTTTAAACTTCCTCAAATAATACAAGATGTTTTTGGAGAAAGTTATGGGCGGAAGTTTATTCTACCAGATCAGACTGGGCTAATTTCATTTTTTACTCGGGCATATAAAAATTATTAGAATTTATGATTTTTCCTACCTATTTAATTATTTTTAATAACCATGTATAATGTTGAACAGGATGGTTATTTTAGATGATAACAGAAAAAGAAGTTTATACACTAAATCAGTTTGCAGCTTTATTGTCTGTTTCCAAAGAAACTTTAAGAAGATGGGACAATTCCGGAAAATTAAAGGCTAAAAGAAATAAAATAAATGGATATCGGTATTATACTGAAGAACATCTTGAAGTATGTCAACAATTAGAAATGTTTATCCCTTCAATAAAAGAAAATACAAATTATACGAAACCCCTAAAAACTTATAAATCCATTGAGTTGTTTACTGGTGCGGGCGGTTTAGCTCTGGGTTTTGAGCAGGCTGGAATTAAGCACATATTATTGAATGAAATAGATAAGTGGGCCTGTGAAACTTTAAGGCAGAATAGACCCGATTGGAAAATTTTACAGGATGATATCAGGGATCTTGATTTTTCAAGTTATAAAGATTCCATTGATGTCTTAACGGGAGGATTCCCTTGTCAGGCCTTTAGCTATGCTGGTAAAACAGGGATGGCTCGACGAATTTCCTGGGATGAGCCTTCTTTGACTCTGACTTGTGCTCCGGCACAAAAGCAAACTGAGCGTTGTCATCCTGATGAAACCAGACCCTTCAAAGTAAGAGAGTATGCCCGTATTCAAACATTTCCGGATGAGTGGATATTTTCAGGATCTATATCGCAACAGTATAAGCAAATTGGAAATGCTGTACCAGTTAATTTTGCGAAAGAAATAGGTTATTCCGTTGTTGATTTTTTAAATCGATACTATGAGGATAAAGAGTCCCAGAAATTAACTAATAGGTTGAAAGTAAGTTACAAAGAAGCTGTTAATCAATAGGGAGGGAGGAAGTCTGTTTCCAATTGTTAAGTCTGAGCATTCCTGTGATTCTTAAGAGTTAGTTGAATATTTGGAAATTAAATCAATTATTGAAAAAAGAATACCAAATTATGATCCTGAAAATAATAAATCGTGGGATGAAATGAGGGAAGACTGTTATAAAAAAAACGGTGCATGACTGGAATCAAACATTGGAGGAACTCTGTTTAGAATTTCTCTTATTTCCGGTACAGAAGAAAAATCTTTTTTAAAAAAATATCTTATCGTCATTCGTCCCCAATTTTTAGGATGTTTGAAATCTGTATACAGGGAAAGGTCTCCTTCATAGAACTGTTCGGTATCCAGAAGTTCAGCTTCTTCACTGTTAACTGGAAGATTAAAAACAGCAGCATTTATAAAATCTATAAAGTGTGCATGTTTTTCCACAAAATCTCTGGTTCTTAGCGCTGCTTCTCTGTCTTCTTCCGGGGTTCCGAATAAAACATATACATAAGTACCAATGCCTGCATTTTTCAAATTTTCAAGAATTACTGGAACAGTATCAAGATCTATACCTTTATTCATGGCTGTCAGAACCTTTTTATCTCCGGATTCAAGACCCAGGCTAAGCATTTTACAGCCAGATTGAGCCAGGTCTTTACAAAACTGTGGACTGACAAGTAGTTTTGTGAACCGACAGAACCCATACCAGGGTGCCCCGGGTGGATCGGTTGTTACAGATTTAAGCATAGAGGGGCTAATTTCACTGTCTGTAATATGTATAAGTACTGGATTGTATTTTTTAACCAGTAATTTAAGTTCTGCTGTTACCTTTGTATTCTTCTCACTTATATAGGCATTGTCTTCATATTTTTCCGGGCAAAATTTACACTCCTTCCAGGGGCAGCCTACTGATGTATTGTAGGATAGTATAAATCCTGGAGAGAGATAATTATATTTTTTTGTAAACTCATAATCCGGCATTATAAAATTTTTACTTGTTTCAATTTCGAATAACTTAAGAAGGGCCTTTTCTCCGGAACCGGAAATTACCCGGTCGGTAATGGGAAAAAGGTTTTTAAAACCCTTGGATTTTGCCCAGGAGGTAATTAATCCACCGCCCCAGACTATTGTAATATCGGGTCTGATATTTCTTATAAAACCTGCA
This sequence comes from Spirochaetota bacterium, assembly GCA_024280415.1. GTDB lineage: Bacteria > Spirochaetota > Spirochaetia > B11-G9 > B11-G9 > JAJRQE01. The sequence goes on from JAJRQE010000007.1 coordinate 35,883, forward strand.
ATGGCAAATGCAGTTAGAGCCTGACCAAGAAATGTAAGTGATAAACCAATAAATTTAAGGTTACCATTTTCAGATTCGAAACTTTCTATTAATTCCGGGATTCTTTTGCTGAACCAGGGATTGAATGGATTATCCTTATAATTATCAGCTGAATATTTTAAATCCTTACTGTTCAGGGGAGATACAGAGGGATCCTTATAATCAGTTAAAGTTATAGACTTCCCATTATTCAGGATACTTTTTTCAAGCAGCCTGTTCAGCCTTTTTATATGTGATTTATATTTATCAAAATTTGTGTATCCCTCTGCTGTGCTAAGTAATTTAAGGGATTGATCCCGATCCTTTAAGGCCCTTTTAGTCCACACATCATCAGCATTAACTTCAGAATTCAAAAGGAACATTAAGGCTTCGAAATTTGCATCCAGAATTTTGTAAGGTATATCATGAGCTTTCAAAGCTCCACCCAATCTCGCTAAAGCGGGGTAGGCTTCGCAAATTCTGGATGCAGGAGGAGATATTAACAGCATCTAGTATAATAGAACTTCAGGGATAGTTTTAAAATTGGAATCAAATGTTAGAAGAAAAGAGCCTGTTTCTATAGCATGGGATGCAATCCATAGATCATTGATTGGTACAGGAGAACCTTTTTTCTTTAGATTAGTTTTTAATCGTCCATATATTTCTGCTGTTTCAATTGTTGTGTGAATAATTTTAACAGTTTCTTTTTTTAAGAAATTATTTAGAATTTCCCTATTTCTTTTCTCTTTAGATCCATTGGTGAAACCATAATAAAGCTCTCCAATTACAAAAATGGATAAGTAAACTTCATTTGCTTCCCCAAGAGCATCAAGGACTGTTTCGTTGCCAGTAATTAAAGCTGAATATGCATTTGTATCAAGGCTTATCTTTTTCATTTCCAATCTTCTGGATTTATCTGTCTAAGTGGTTCTACTGTATCATTAAATTCGTTAAGATCTTTATTACTCCAAAGACCGTAGAATTCTTCAAAATCTTTTCTTCTTGATGATACTTCGGTAGGTTTTATGCCAAGAGCTTCCTGAATTATTTTTTTTATGGTCTTGTTTAAACTCAAACCCAGTTTTTCTGCAGTAATTTGTAATTGTTGTGATGTTATATCGTCTATTCCATGAATGGTTATTGATTTCATAGTAACCTCACTTGTATTGTGTTGAACCAAAATATGGTTCACAATTAGTATAATATGTAACAAAAATAAAAACAAGTTTTGAGTTTAGAATCTGGCATATTTTCTTGAACTTTTCGAGCACTTATTTTATATTAGTGTAATAGTATTGATTATTATTTAGGCTTGGTCGGAAGCAAGCTTCCTACTCGGCTATGCAGCCTTAAAGGAGAGATTATGAAAATTGGAAAAAAAATGACAGAGGCTTTAAACCGCCAGATAAAAGAAGAAATATTTTCTGCATATCTATATTTTGCCATGGCGGCAGATTATGAATCCAAAGACTGGCCTGGTGTAGCAAGCTGGATGAAGGTTCAGGCTCAGGAAGAGATGGCACATGCATTTAAAATATATAACTGGATAAATGAAAGAGGCGGCAAAGCTGTTTTTGCGGCTATCGATAAACCTCAGGAATCATGGGCTACTGCGCTAGAACTTTTTGAAGCAGCTTTAAAGCATGAACAGCATATTACAGCTTGTTTTTATGATCTTGTAAAAATTGCCAGAGAAGAAGGTGATATTTCCACGGAAATTTTCCTTCAATGGTTTGTAACTGAACAGGTTGAAGAAGAAGCTAATGCAAGTGAAATAGTTGGTAAGATAAAGAAAGTGCAGAACTCACAAAATGGTATGTATATGCTGGATAAGGAGCTTAGTATCAGATCTGCTGCTCCGGCACAACAGGATTCACAAAGTTCATAGTAATTTTAATGCTTATAAACACCCCTGAATATATTAGATTCAGGGGTGTTTTTGTTTCAATTGAATAATCATATCTGTTGGTGTAGTATCTTTTCATCTTCTCTCTAATAGGTGGCACAACATGAGACCAACCAGAGCTATTATTCATACAGATAACTTCCGGCATAATATACAGCTTGTCAGGAATCATATAGGAAAAGAAAAACTGGTTTGTGCGGCAATTAAGGCAGATGCCTATGGGCACGGTGCAAATGAGTTATGCAGTATTGCTATCGAAGAGGGTGTTTCCTATTTTGCCGTTGCTACTGTCGATGAAGGTATTTCTCTAAGGCAAAGTAATCTTACAATTCAGATACTCTTATTAACCCTCACCTCTCCTGATGAATTTTCTGAAATTATAAGTAATGGTATTCAGCCCTTTGTAGCAGATCGTTCCTATATAAAGGGACTTAATCGTGAGGCTAAAAAGCAGGGGAGAGTTGTGGATTTGCATCTTCATATCGATTCAGGAATGGGCAGAATCGGATGCATACCGGATGATGCAGCTGGTTTGGCAAAATTAATAATATCTCTGGAGTATGTCAATTTGAAAGGAGTTTCGACTCATTTTGCATGTGCCGATGAACCCTCAAAATCAATGACCTCCGATCAAATTTTAAAATTCAAAGCAGCAGTAGATAGTATTAAAAATGAGGGAATAGATCCTGGATTAGTACACGCCTCTAATTCTGCCGCAATTGTAGATTTCCCAGAGAGCTTCCTTGATATGGTAAGACCTGGAATAATTCTTTATGGATATTATCCGGGGCATGAACAGAAAAGATCCCTGGCAGTAAGGCCTGTAATGGAATTTAGAACCGAGGTTATTTTTCTAAAAAAAGTAGCATCTGGTCAGCCTCTTTCCTATGGTGCAACTTATATTACAGACCAGGAAACTATTATTGCGACACTTCCGGTGGGCTATGGTG
>JAJRQE010000186.1 GCA_024280415.1 Spirochaetota bacterium
CGATATGACCAACTTTGCGGATGCCATGAAAGAAATTGCTATTACTATGGAGCAGGTTCCTTCAAACAGGGGATACCCTGGGGATCTTTACAGTCAGCTTGCTTCCAGATATGAAAAAGCAGTCGATTTTGAAGGTGCCGGATCTATTACCATTCTTGCTGTAACCACTATGCCTGGTGATGATGTAACCCACCCTGTACCGGATAATACTGGTTATATTACAGAAGGGCAATATTACCTTCGTAACGGCAGAATTGAGCCTTTCGGTTCACTTTCAAGACTTAAGCAGATGGTTAACAAAGATTCCAGAGAGGATCACAGAGCTCTTATGGATGGTATGATTAAATTATATGCAGCATATAAGGAATCCCTGGAAAAGAAGTCCATGGGTTTCAGAATGTCTGAATGGGATGACAAGCTCTTAAAATATGGTGATCTTTTTGAAGAGCAGATGATGGATCTTTCAGTAAATTATACCCTGGAAGAAGCTCTTGATAATGGATGGAAAATTCTGGCAGACTCTTTTACACCAGAAGAGACTGGTTTGCGAACTGAATTGATTGGAAAATTCTGGCCCGGAGAGAAATTATCTGTAAAGGAAAGTAACTAGGATATGGCTACTATAAAGCTTACCAAAAATGAGCTTAAATCACAGAAAGATGCACTAAAGCGTTTTCAGAGATATCTGCCTACTCTTATTCTTAAGAAACAACAGCTTCAGATGGTTATACGTCAGGTAGAAATGAAAATCAGTGAAGTAGAGGAACAGCGCAATAAGCTCTATAACTCTTTGCAGGTATGGATAGCTGTTTATGGGGAGAGCATCGATTTAATTCCATTGATAAAAATTGCCAGTATTGTAAAAGATATGGGTAATATCGCAGGTGTGGATATCCCTGTTTTTCGTGAACTCTTCTTTAAGCGTGTTGAATATGATTTATACAACACTCCACTCTGGATAGATAAAGGACTCTATGCTCTTAAATCGATGGCTGTTTTTGATGCAGAAATAGAAGTCCTGAGAGAGCAGATACGACTCCTAAGTGATGAGTTGCGTATAACAACTCAAAGGGTTAATTTGTTTGAAAAGGTGAAAATTCCTGATACAAAGGAAAATATAAGGAAAATCCAGATATACCTGGGTGATCAGCAGACAGCTGCAGTAGTTCGGGGAAAGATGGCCAAAAACAAGATAGTGAAGGTATCGTAGTATGATTGTACCAATGAAGAAAGTTTTTATTCTGCTTCTTGATTCTGAGAAATCTCTTTCACTTAAAAAATTAAGGGATCTTGGTGTTGTTCATCTGGAAGATCTTACTGGTTCGGGAGATAAGTTATCCTTACTTCAGAATGAAAGAGAAACAATTTCAAGAAGCCTCTCTATTCTTCCTGATCGTAAGAAGAAAGATCTGAGGAAGGTCTCCTACAGTAAAGAAGAAGCACTGGAAATTACAAAAAGAATATTGATTTTGAGTGATGAGTTGAAATCTGTAACAGACAGTATTCAAAGCACGAATAAAGAGGTTGACCGAATTGCTGTCTGGGGTGATTTCAATCCTGATGATCTTGCTCTCCTCAGAGATAACGGTGTTAATATTAAACTGTTTGAATTGAAAAAAAATGAACTTAAGGAACTTCCGGATTATTTGGCTGTGTTTCCGGTTAATCATATTAAATCTTCGGGATTTTATGCTGTAATTAGTGACTCCTTTGAGGCCTTTGAAAAATTTGAAGAGGTACAGATTCCTCCCTTTGGGCTGGAAAAACTTAAGGAAATTGTTGAAGAGAAAAAAATATTACAGAAAAAAATAGAGCATGAACTTGAAACGTTAATAGATGCAAAAGATTCTCTTCAAAATCTGTTGAAAGTTTACGATGAAAAGATCGAATTTGAAAATATCCATTCAGGATTATCTGTAGAGGGTACAATTGCCTATTTTCAGGGTTTTGTCCCGACAGATAAAACTGATCTTTTAAAAACAACAGCCTCAAAAAACAGTTGGGCAATAATGCTTCAGGAACCTGAAGAGGATGATGCTGTTCCGACTTTAATCCGTAATTCTAAAATTGTAAGAATAATTCAGCCGGTTTTTGACTTTTTGGGAACTATTCCCGGTTATAGGGAAAAAGATATAAGTTTCCTTTTCCTTATATTTTTCAGTTTATTTTTTGCAATGATTATTGGCGACGCCGGATATGGTGCTATTTTTCTTGGTATTTCTATTTATACAGGAATCAAATTAAAAAAGAAAATGGGTGTTGTTCCGGATGGAATAAAACTTCTTGCAGAGATGAGTATACTTACCATTATATGGGGTGCAATAACCGGAACATGGTTTGGGTCTGTAGGAATATCAAAAATACCCTTTTTTGATATATTTGTTATAGATAAAATTGCATCTTTTTCGGATACACCAAATGCACAGTATATAAAACATCTTACGTTTATTATTGGAACTGTACATCTGAGTATAGCTCATATCTGGAATTTTATTTCGATGTTAAAAAAGAAGCCTGTTATTAAAGCTTTTGCACAACTTGGATGGCTTTCTATGGTTCTGGGTCTTTACTTTCTTGTACTAAACTTTGTACTCAGTTCGGAAGAGTTTCCAATGCCAATAGTTGCAGTCTATATGATTTTTGCCGGTTTAATAGCTGTAGTTGTATTCAGTGAGCAGGAAGGTAACTTTTTTAAGGGTTTATTAAAGGGTATTGCCGGGTTAATGCCGACATTTCTGGATTCAATTTCTGCTTTTTCTGATGTTATATCCTATATCAGATTATTTGCAGTAGGTTTGGCCACAGTTGCTGTTGCCAGTAGTTTCAACTCAATGGCAGCTGGAATGGGAAGCAGTATTGTAGGTATAATAGGCAGTATTTTAATTTTAGGGTTCGGACATGCATTAAATCTTGCAATGGCTGCATTGTCCGTAGTTGTACATGGTGTAAGATTAAATGTTCTGGAGTTCTCCGGGCATTTGGGCATGGAATGGACAGGGGAAAACTACAACCCTTTCAGGAATAGAAAAGATATTTAATTACATTAATAAGGAGATATTTAATGAGCTTTGGATTATTTGGAATTGGAGCAGCAATTGCTCTTGCAGCTTTTGGTTCTGCCCTGGGTGCAGGTGCAGCAGGTATGTCGGCTATAGGTGCATGGAAAAAATGTTATGCCCAGAATAGACCGGCGCCCTTTACGTTGATTACTTTTGTTGGAGCTCCTCTGACTCAGACTATCTATGGATATATTCTGATGAATACACTTTTAGCTTCCACTTCACCGGACTGGCTCATACTTGGTGCTGGTATATTCGGGGGATCAGCTATGGGTGCATCGGCATATATGCAGGGTAAAGCTGGTGCTGCTGCTTCTGATGCACTGGCAGAAACTGGTAAGGGATTCGGTAACTATATTATGGTTCTAGGTCTTGTTGAAACAGTAGCATTGTTTGTTATGGTTTTTTTAATGGGTGCAATGAGCTAGGATTGAGACAGTATAATAGAAATCTAATTTTTATATTTCTGTTATCTTGATTTAAATGGAAACAAAATCTGTAAAAATAGGTAATGTGTTAATTGGCGGTGGTTTCCCTGTAGCTGTTCAGACTATGTGGAAATCACCGCTTACTTTAAATATAGAACCTATACTCCTCGAAATTGATGATCTTTCTGCTATTGGTACTAATATTATACGTTTTGCAGTACCGGATATTGAATCTGCTGATATTCTTTCTGGAATTGCTAAATTAAGTTCACTTCCCATTGTTGCTGATATCCATTTTGATTATAAAATTGCATTAAAATGTATAGAAGGAGGCGTCCATAAAATAAGGATTAACCCTGGTAATATTGGATCTGAATGGAAGGTCATGGAGCTGATCAAGGCTGCCGGAGATAAGGGAGTACCTATTCGGGTAGGTGTAAATGGCGGTTCACTACCTAAATCCCTGATGAATAAGACAAATTTATCGGAAGCAATGGTTGAAGCTGCAGAGATAGAGCTTAATGTTTTCGAAAAATTAGGGTTTAAAGATGTAGTATTTTCTTTAAAATCATCCGATATAAAAAGTACAGTTATGGCAAATAAGCAGTTTTCTTCAAAATATTCATATCCCATCCATCTTGGTGTGACCGAAGCAGGTCCTCTTATACCCGGTATTGTTAAAAGTTCAATAGCTTTGAATATGATGCTTAATGAAAATATTGGTGATACTATTAGAGTTTCTTTGTCTGATTCTATGAGAAATGAAGTACTTGCTGCTAAGGAAATTCTTAAATCTTCGGGACGTAATATTGCATCTGTCGATATAGTTTCCTGTCCCAGATGCGGCAGGGCTTCCTTTAATACTCAGGATTTTCTTAGTGAAATAGACACAGAACTACAGAAACTAAAAAAGAAGGTTTCGATAGCAGTTATGGGTTGTGTAGTTAATGGTCCGGGTGAAGCCAGACATGCCGATTTAGGAATAACCGGTTCCGGAGATAATGTTGTCATTTTCAGAAGGGGAAAAATAGTTCGCAAAGGGAACCCCCGGGATTCTGTAATAATGTTTTTAGAGGAGCTGTCAAAGCTTTGAAACGAAGATATATATTATTATTTTTAATTTTCCTTTTTAGTCTGAAGCTATTCGGCCAGAGTAATGAAAGTTCCGATTATAAACCACTATGGCTTATGATGGATGATGCTATCCAAAAGGTAGAAGCCGGGGAATCCGGAGAAGCTTTATATTTACTTAGAAAAATTCTGGAAGAAAACAGTTCAAATCCGGAAGCAGAAATGTGGCTTGGACTAATATTCAAAAAGGAAAATGAATATGATCTCTCTATAAAATTTTTTGAACGTGCCTTTGAACATCGCAAACAACTTGTTATCGTGGAAGATCAGTACACAATTCTCTACAACCTTGCTGGTGTATATTTAGAAACTGGTAATGTCGACTCCTATGCCGATAATTTACACAGAATTATAGAGTTATCAAATGAGAAAATAGAAAATAGGAATTTACTGAATGCAATGCTAAATGTCCTTAAAAATAGGGGGTTTGATAAGTTTATCGAACTTTACAGACCAGAAAAGCGGATATCCCTGGAATCCTTTTCCCTTTTGGGTAAATACTATTATGAAAAAAAGGAGTGGCAGCAGGCTGTCGAATATTTAATGCAGGCAACTGGTGCAATTTTAACCCTTGTAATTGAAGAGTTGAAGAGAACTGATCCTTATTATACATTTTTATCAGGTGAAAGTACCGATGAATCACTGGTAAATATCCTGGATTCTGTAAACCTCAATTCCAGACTCAGATCCTTTATTTCTGACAATTCCTTTTATGAATATTTTTATTATCTGGGTAAATCTTTAATAATGTCAGGAAGTACAGAAAGCGGCAGATATATTCTGGAAAAAATATATCTGCAGCCTCAATCAGGCAAATGGGGGGCTTTTTCCAGCCCATGGTAATTTCAGTAATGTGTTTTTGCGATAATTTTTGTCAGGCTCAAAGGTTCGGAACAAGTAGTTGATGTTTATCGTAACTTGCGAATATTGACAAAATATCGTACCTTTCTAACAATATGGATAAGATAGTTATAAAAGGTGCCAGAGAGCACAACTTAAAGAATATAGATCTGGAACTACCCAGGGACAAACTAATTGTAATTTCAGGAATAAGCGGTTCCGGTAAATCTTCCCTTGCATTTGATACTATTTTTGCAGAGGGACAGCGTCGTTATGTTGAATCACTATCTGCTTATGCCAGACAATTTTTAGGTAGAATGGATAAGCCGGATGTTGATTATATTGAGGGCCTTTCTCCTGCAATATCTATCGAACAGAAAACAACTCATAGAAATCCCCGTTCAACAGTGGGAACCGTGACTGAAGTGTATGATTACTTTAGACTTTTGTGGGCAAGAATTGGTAAGGCGCACTGTCCAAAATGCGGTAAACCAATACAGGAACAATCTATTGATCAAATATTAGATACCATTATGGCATATCCTGAGGGAACACGAATAATGATCCTTGCTCCTGTGATCAGAGGTAAAAAAGGGGAACATCAGCAGATTATACGTGATGCTGTAAAGTCAGGCTTTGTGAAGGTAAGAGTCGACGGGAAGATTTTTAACCTGGAAGAAAGTATCAAATTAAAGAAAAATAACAAACATGATATTGAAATTATTATTTCAAGAATAAAAGTTTCCGGTGATAAAAGAAAGAGAATAGCGGAGTCAGTTGAAACTGCACTTGAGGTCGCGAATGGCTCTTTAATTGTTGTAAGACTGGAGTTGAATAATGAATTCGAATCTTTCTTTTCAAGAAAAAATGCCTGTTTTGAATGTGGATTCAGTATGCCGGAACTCCAGCCAAGGTTGTTTTCATTCAATAATCCACATGGAGCATGTCCAAAATGTTCCGGTCTGGGTATGACCCTGGAGTTTGACCATGATCTTGTAATCCCCGATAGCTCACTTTCATTTAATCAGGGGGGAGTAGCTACTATTAATCCAGATGCAAACTGGCACAGGAGCTGGTTCAAGTCGCTTGCAGCACATTTGGATTTTAGCCTGGATACTCCTTTTGATCAGTTATCCGACCTCATAATGGATCAAATCCTTTACGGGACTAAAGAAGCTATAAATGTTACATATGTGAATAAGGCAAAATCCGGAAAATTTGAATATTCCACAAGGTACAAGGGAATCCTGAATGAATTGAAAAGGCGTTATCTTGAGACTAATTCAGATGGAGTAAAAGGGTGGCTTGAACAGTATATGTCGCAAAAAGAATGTGAAATGTGTTCCGGTAAAAGGCTGAAAGATGAGAGTCTGGCTGTAACTGTAAGCGGCAAAAATATAAATGATATCTCTGAAATGGATATAGGTAAAGCTCTGGATTTTTTCGATGGACTGGATCTGAATGAAACTGATTTAATAATTTCCTCCCAGATTATGAAAGAGATAAAGGATAGGTTGAACTTTCTAAAAAGTGTTGGTCTTAACTATTTAACACTTCAAAGGAAAGCAGCAACTCTTTCGGGAGGTGAGGCTCAGCGTATACGCCTTGCAACTCAGATTGGATCTTCCCTGATGGGTGTTCTTTATATTTTAGATGAACCTACTATTGGTCTTCATCAGCGTGATAATTTTAAATTAATTGAAACACTAAAGCACCTTAGGGATATTGGGAATACTCTTATAGTGGTAGAGCATGATGAGATGACATTACGAACAGCCGATTATATTGTAGATCTGGGGCCAGGTGCAGGCGTGCATGGAGGTTATGTTATAGGACATGGTACCCTAAAACAGATTCTTAACAATAAAAAAAGTATAACAGGACAATACCTAAGTGGAAAAATAACAATACCTAAAAGAGAAACAAGAAGAAAGGGTAATGGGAAGAAAATTATTATTCGGGGTGCCAGGGAGCATAATCTTAAAAATATTACTGTCCGTTTTCCTCTTAATACTTTCATTGCAATCACCGGAGTATCAGGATCAGGAAAATCTACTCTTTTAACAGACATTCTCTACCCGGTTCTCTTTAACAGTATAAATAAGGGAAAACATAAGGTTGGTAGTCATAAATCAGTTTCGGGTACAGAGTATATTGATAAGGTAATAAATATAGATCAGAGTCCTATTGGCAGAACACCACGATCTAATCCTGCAACCTATGTTGGATTATTTACTCCCATAAGAGATCTTTTTGCAAGTCTCCCTGAATCCAAGGCAAGAGGCTACAGGGCAGGACGTTTCTCATTTAATGTAAAAGGCGGAAGATGTGAAAATTGTCAGGGTGACGGAACAAAGAAAATAGAAATGCATTTTTTACCTGATGTTTACATAACCTGTGATGTTTGCAAAGGAAAAAGATTTAACAATGAGACTTTGGATATTAGGTACAAAGGGAAAAATATTCATGATGTTCTTGAGATGACAATTGAAGAAGGGGCAGTTTTTTTTGAAAAAGTTCCCTCAGTAAAGCGTAAGCTGGATACCTTGAATTCTGTTGGCCTGGATTATCTCAAGCTTGGACAGTCTGCATTAACTCTGTCAGGTGGTGAAGCTCAGCGGGTAAAATTAAGCCTGGAGCTTTCAAAACGAAGTACTGGAAAAACATTTTATATACTGGATGAACCAACGACGGGACTACATTTTATTGATGTTAAAAAACTCATGGAAGTACTTCAGGAACTGGTGGATAAGGGAAACACAGTTGCTTTGATCGAACATAATCTTGATGTAATAAAACAGGCAGATTATGTAATAGACCTGGGGCCAGAGGGAGGGAACCTGGGTGGGGAAGTAGTTGTGGAAGGAACTCCTGAAGCAATTGAATTGTGTGGTTCATCATATACAGGAAAATTCCTTAAGAGAGTTGATGGTTGAACAGTAAATATTTTGCAGGTATAAAATTTCTATTTCTGCTTTTTTTCTTTTTTCTACTGCCTCTAAACGGTTTTACAGAAGAGGATGAGTTGTTTACAGATACTCTTATTCTTGATATAGATTCTACAACTTACTATGATCTGGTTGTTTGGCTTGATAAGCTGGGGCTTGATACTTCAGGAAGTATAGATGATTTAAGAAATAAACTTTACAATTATTATGAATTGGTACCGGAAATAAAAAAAGAAAATAATAGCAGTGGCCGTTCGATTATTATTGAATCGGCAAGAACTTTAAACTATTTAAAAGATATAACTATTGATCAAAATCTTATTATCCTGGAAGGTCAGGTTGTTCTGAAAATGATCGACCCTTCAAATAAATCAACCCATAAAATTATTGCAGATAAGATTATTTTTAACCAGTCGGAAAAAACTATTAGTGCTTCCGGTAATATACAGTATGAAATTACGGGTGAATCCAATACGGAATTTTTTTACGGGGAAAGTCTTGTATTCGAAATTGAAAGCTGGGAAGGCATATTTTTTGAAGGAGTAAGTGAGAATGACAGGTTGGTAGATGATAAGAATATTTCATTCTTCTTCTCTGGTGACTATATATATAGAAGCAGCAGCGATAAAATAATATTGAACAGGGGAAGTATAACATCAAAAAGAACGGAAGATCCTTATTACAGGCTTGATGCTGAAAAAATTTGGGTTTTACAACCCGGAGAATGGGCAATAAAAAACGCTCTTCTTTATGTGGGACGAATACCTGTGCTTTATATCCCTTTCTTTTTTCTTCCCGGGGATAAACTAATTTTTAATCCTTCTGTAGGATATAAGGAAATATATGGTTATTTTATAAACACTACAACATTTCTTTTAGGTCAGAAGGATGATTCCGACAATAATACTTTTTCTTTTTTAAAAAGTAACAACAGCAATGATATTATGGCAAAAGAGAGAAACGGTTTATTTCTGACAACAACGGACAGACCTGTTAATACAGATGTATGGCCATATAGTACAGGTTCAAGTATTAAACTCCTTAATGATTTTTATTCCAGAAAAGGGTTTTTCCTGGCATTGGATGGCAAACTTGATTTTACTGGATTTTTAAGGAAATTAAATTTTTTTACTGCTTTTTCGTTAAGTAAGTATATTTTTTTAGATAATAACAGCAAAATTTATACGCCATATCGAACTGATGTCACTGGGAATTATATATCCGATTATGAAACAACATATTTTTTAGGTAAAAAACTACCATTTCGGTTTGCTTTTGATATTGATCTGGATATTGGAACCCAATGGATGAAATTTAATTTAAACCTACCGGTTTATTCAGACGGTCAATTCAGGCTCCATTTCTTAAACAGGGAAGAGGGACTGAAATGGACAGAATTTCTTGAAAATACTGATAAACCTACTGGTGTGTCAGAAAATGAAATGAATAATCTTATATGGAATTTACAGGGTTCTATTACACCATCTACAGATATCTTAGCACCATTTATTGAAGAAATATCGCTCAAAAAAATTAATCTACAACTTACCTGGCAAAGTTCACTTCTTCCTTTTGAGGATAATTCCCTCCTTGGTAGTAGTAATTATTCTGTAGAAGACAACTTATCTTTTTTCTTTCCTTCAACTCTTGTAATCCCTGACTTGTCCGCATCAATTTCAGGAACTATATTTACTACAGGTAAAAATGGTACAAATGTAGATGATGATAATATTGCTTTGGAAGAAATACTAATAAATCCAATTTCCGATAAAATTAATAGCTCCGGTTTAAATTATACAGAAGAGATACTTGAGAAACCTGAATTTCTTGGATCGATTCCTATTAATAGTGTTAATAATAATAACAATTTTTCTAATATATTAAAATATTCAATTAAACCTTCAATGCTTATAAACACTATTTTTAATACAATTCCCCCTGTACAGGCTTCTGATATAGGTTTTAAATCGGACTATTCAATTTTCAATTCCCATCTTACGTCAATTCTTGATTATTCATTTAACATAAAGGAGTCAATGCTGACATTCAGCAACAAGTCAATATTTACCATGAATTTTAAACAGCATTTTAACCCTACTGCAGTTGCAGGCGATTGGGATTCCTTATTATTACAGGATAAAAATGCAACAAATTATAAAATTTCAAATAATATTATTCTACAGAGTAAACCATTTTCGTTCAGTTCCCTATTTAGTGAATCAATTTTTAACTATAGTGTAAATACAATTATCTACAATCGTTATTTTAACCAGTCATCTATGAATTTTGAAAATAATTATTTAATTTGGGAAGATACTGCAGTAAATAATCACAGGGCTTTTTTGGAATTCAAGTACAAAAAAAATAATAATTATCAAATTTTTAAGTTTGAAACCATACTGCCTCCTGGAACAACAGAAATTAAACCTGAAATAGTTCTTACATCCGGTAAAATTAGCGGTAGTGCCAAAACGGGATTGAGGTACAGGGAAGAAGGTTTTTCAACCTCTTCACAACTTTGGAATTATGATCCTTTATTTGTTTATTTGAAATATTCTTTTTTGAAGGATACTTATTTTAAACAGTCAGTCTCACTTGATTCAGATTTGACTGATAATAGTTTTGCAGAATCAGAGCTGGTTGCCTCATTTTTAGAGAAAAAACTTAATTTTAACCAGACACTACAGATGAATATCAATAATTTTGCCTTAACAGAGAGTTCTACAACAATTAAATTGTGGTTTTTAAATTTTAATTTTTTGATGGAAGATGTTCCTGGTTATGTTTTTGCCCTCCCTACAGGGTGGACTCCAAATTCAAATTCAAAATTCCAGCCTTCCAAAGCCTCTGCTGGTGTTGATTTTAGTTATAATCCTCCTCCTTTTTGGAAGAACAGGATTAATTTGTCTATGGATTTAAATTCTTCCTGGACTATGAATCTTCAAAAATATACAGATACATCCTTTAATTTTAGTTTGAATTTTGTATTTTCAATTGCTGAGTTTTTAGATTTTACTTTTGAAACAATTTCTGTAAACAGAGCCACTTATCGGTATATTCCAGGTTTTTCGGAAAAATTGAATTTAAATTATATAAATCCTATTGTCGACCTGGTTAAATCTTTTAATTTCTTCAATTTATCAGATCGGCTGGAGTCAAATTTTAATATTGAAACTATTGGAATAAGTGCAGTACACCATATGAATGATTGGGATTTAAGCATAAAATATTCAGGAAAACAGGATTTGGTGGCAAATGACTTAAACAAATATGAATATATATGGAAAACTGATCTTAGTATTTTTCTTACATGGAGACCTATTCCTGAAATAAAGAAAAAGATCGATTATTCAGAGAATGAGATTAGGTTTAAGTAAAATTCCACTTGACCTTGTCTTTAATTGATAGATATTATCATGTTGTAAGGAGAGGATTTGAGTAGTAACTATACAGTAGTCCTGGACAATAGCAAATTATTACAGGGGATATGCGGTCCTAATGACATTAACTTAAATGCTCTTCAAAATGTAATTGGGGTTGAGATCTTTACAAAAGGCAACGAGCTTATACTTAACTCAGAAGATCCGGAAATTCTAAACCTGTTTAAAAAATTAATTGATAAACTCATTGAGCATCACGGAATAGGGCATATTCCGGATCCTCATCTTGTAAAAACCCTCTATGATTCTATTTCCAGAAATAATGAATCCGATACTAATCTATTAAAGAACCTCCATATTTCATTACCAGGAAGTCCTAAGGTATTCCCAAGAAATCATAATCAGGCAATGTATATAGACGGTATGTTTAAAAATAACATTGTATTTGCTGTTGGACCTGCAGGTACTGGAAAAACTTATCTTGCAATTGCACATGCATTAAAGGAAATACTGGAAAAAAAGAAAAGAAAATTGATTCTTACCAGGCCTGTTGTTGAAGCCGGGGAAAGTCTTGGTTTTCTACCAGGAGATCTGAATCAAAAAATAAGTCCCTATCTTAGACCTCTTTATGATGCAATTGATTCATTGATTCCTTTTAATGTTATAACAAAGCTGGAGGAAAATCGAATTATTGAGATTGCGCCACTTGCATATATGAGGGGACGTAGTCTTAAAGACAGCTATATTCTACTGGATGAGGCTCAGAATACAACAAAAGAACAGATGAAGATGTTTTTAACACGTCTGGGGGAAGGCTCAAAAGCAATAATTACCGGGGATATTACTCAGATAGATTTACCTTCCAGAAAGAAATCCGGTTTAATTCATGCTCTTGAAGTTTTAAAAGATGTAAAAGAGATAAAATTTTCATACTTTGGTTCTGGAGATATTGTACGTAGTTCTCTGGTTAAGGAAATTGTTAATGCCTATGAAAATGAAGGGAAATAACTCCGGTGAATCTCTGATGCAAAGAAAAAAACTTTCCAGACAGTCAAAAATAGCTGCAATTTCCATTGTGGTTTCATTTGTACTGGTTTTTGCACTCATCATTCTCTCTAACCAGTTTAAAATTATTTTCCCAGGACTGGACTTGCAGGAATTTGAACTGGGTAAACCTGCAGCAAGGGATCTAATTGCAGATCAGAGTTATACGTATACAGATAAAAGCAAAACAGAAAAATTAATAAATGACCAGTTATCAGTTTCACCTCCGGTCTACGAATTTAACACAGATATAATGAATTCTGTTATGCTGAGATTTAAAGATTTTTCAGAAAAGGTGCTCTTGTATCATGAATCTTCAGAAAGTGCAACAAAAGTTATTTTTAAGAATTCTCTTATGGAGTATTTTAATTATGAAGAACTTGAAATCCTTTTAAAAAATACAAACCCCTATGTAGTAATACCTATTGCATCAGATTTGATAGAAGATATCTTGAATTATGGGGTAGTTGAAAAGAGTTTAATAAATTATCCCGAAAATATTACTAAAATTGAAGTATGGAAGTGGACAAAGGGGAGAAAACAGTTTTATTTTTTGGATAAAAGCCAGATATTAATGTTAAGTAATCTGGAAAAATATATTGATAAAAAACTGTTTACTCTCAATACCGATAATAAGGTTAATAAAGCAGTGAATCTTATCGTGAAAAAATTTGTGAAAGAAAATATTTTCTTTGATGAGATTGAAACCTCTATTAAGTATAATAACATTGTACGAGATACAATACCTGTGACTGAGAGTATTTTTGCCGGTGATATTGTTATTAAAAGTGGTTCCATAGTAACAAACACTGATATTGAAAGAGCCGAAATATTAAATAGAAAAAGTAAAAATCTAAATATTACAGGTATTGTTTCGGTTTTTTTCTCCTCTTTATCATCTATCTTTTTTCAATTTTAATGTTCAGACCATTATTTACCAGAAAGAAAAGGAAATATCAGTATATTTATTTATTAACCTCCTTTTACATATTCTTTATCTTGTTTATTTCTGTTATGAGTCAATTTGAGTTTTTGAGTAATTATATCCTTTCTCTTTTTCTTCCGACGGCTTTGTTTGGTATGATGATAGTAGTTTTAATTGGTTTCCAGGAAGGGATTATTAGTATTACCATTCTTTCTCTGTCACTTTTTTTATTTTCCGATATTACTATTCCTGGATTTATATACTCCTTTGTTACCGGAATTTCGTCAGTTTTTCTAATTAAAGATGTTGAAAAACGAATAGATTTGTTAAAGGCCTCCTCTTTTCTTGCGCTTATAAATATTTTTCTTCTACTATTGACTGTACTCCATAATTTTGAACTTAAATATTTGATCATTTCATTGTTATGGGGAGCATTAAATGCACTTTTGTCCGGTGTCATAAACCTTACATTAATTCCTGTTTTTGAGCATTTTTTAAATATACCGACTGTTTTTCGTTTAATGGAATTATCAGATATGAATGCACCCCTGTTTAGAAAGATGGTTACAATGGCGCCAGGTACTTATGGACATTCAGTAGCAGTGGCCAGTCTGGCAGATGCTGCATGCAGAGATATTGGTGCTAATCCTCTTCTAGCCAAAGTAGGGGCATACTACCATGATATTGGTAAACTTGATCAGGCTGAATATTTTATTGAAAACCAGATTGAAGCAAATAAGCACGATATGCTGAATCCAAGTCTGTCAGTTGCAGTAATTAAATCACATGTTAAGGTGGGTGTTGAAAAAGCTAAGGAGATGGGTCTTCCTTTCGAGATAGTTGAGATTATAGCTCAGCACCATGGCAGCGGACTGATTGGATTTTTCTATATTGAAGCTATTAATAAAAAAGGTTCCGGTTCAAAGATTCTCCCTGAGGATTACTCCTATACAGGAATACCACCCGAATCAAAAGAAGCCGCTGTAGTTATGCTTGCCGATACTGTGGAAGCTGCGTCCCGGGTTTTAAAGAAGCCTACCATTACTAAGCTTGACAAATTTATTTGGAAGCTGATAATGGAGAAAATAGAGAGAGGGCAAATGGTGAATTCTGCTTTAACTATGAATGATATGTTTAAAATCAAAAAAAGTTTTCTTCAAATTTTATCCGGTTATTTCCATACAAGAATAGAATATCCTAAATTAAAGAAAAAAGAAGTATGAATGTAATTGAGATAAGTTATACCAATTTACCGGAACTTAAATTAGATATCCCCTTGCAAAAATTCTGTGTTTCAGTTCTGGAACGACTTAACATTAATAATTGGGAAATCTCCATATTATTTTGCGATGATGTTACTATTAAGGATTTAAACCATCGGTATAGAAAAAAAAATGAACCAACCGATATTTTATCATTCTGCCAGGATCTGGAATCTGTAGATAATATAATATATGCTGGTGATATAATAATATCCTGGGAGACAATTAAATATCATGCTGATATTTTTAATGTTGCATTGGATGAGGAGTTAAAAAGAGTGGTGATTCATGGTATACTTCATTTAAATGCGATGGATCACCAGACGAATTTAAAGGATGAGCAAATGCTACTGCTACAGGAAGAGCTCCTTAAGGATGTTTCAGGAGAGAGGATAGTTTGAGTCAGAAAAGTTTTATCAGTAAAATCTTTGGTAAATCCACAATAGACGATAAAGAGAATCTTGGAAAACTTGATTATGATGCCAGAGATATGATCAAAGGTGTTGTAGAACTTTCAGAAACTACAGTAAAAGAAGTTATGGTTCCAAGAATAGACGTTGTTTTTTCGTCCAGGGATATAGCGTTATCCGAGATGTTTGAGATGATAATAGGATGTGGTCATTCAAGATTTCCTGTTTATGAGGAAACTATTGATAATGTTATAGGAATCCTTTATGCAAAGGATCTTCTGACGTATCTGACAGACAGGAAAGAGATTGAGATTGATAAGATACTGAGGAAACCATATTTTATTCCTGAGAGTAAGCGTCTTGATACCTTGCTTCGGGAATTTAAACACCGACATGTTCATATTGCTGTTTCTGTTGATGAATATGGAGGTGTTTCCGGAATTGTTTGTCTGGAAGATATAATTGAAGAAATTGTTGGTGATATTCAGGATGAATTTGATAATGAAGTGGAAGATATACTTCAGATAGATGATAAATCTTATCTCTGTGACGGTCGTGTTGATATAGAGGATCTTAACGAAGAACTGAATCTTACCATTCCGGAAGTTGACTTTGATACACTTGGGGGGTTTGTTTTCGACTTGTTTGGGAAAATACCTGTTAAATATGAAAAGGTATCCTATAATGGTGTAGATTTTATAATACAGGATATGGATGGACATAAAATTAAAAGTGTTAAAATTATTCTAAAGGATAAGAATTGAAAAAAACTATTTTTTTTTATCCTTTTTACGCTACTTTCCCTTTACCTGTCCGGTCAGACAATAGATATTCTTGAACTGGAACGAAGTGCTGAACGTTTGTATCTCGAAAACAAACCTTACCAGTCAATAGCAGTTTTTAAGGAGATAATTTCCGGAAATTCATTCTACTATGATGCAAGACTTGGAATCTCACGCGCTTATTTTTCTCTTGGCGAATACAGTGAAGCTTTAATCCATATCAATAAGGCAATGTTTCTTGAACCTAAATCGGTAGAGGCTAAAATACTATATGGAAGAATATTAACAGGCAGGGGTGATTATAAAGAGGCAGATGTTGTTTACCGGGACATTCTTAGTAAGCAACCTAATAATACGGATGCAGTTATCGCCTCTGCAGAACTCGAAGTAGCGGCAGGTAATATAATAAATGCACTTGATCTTTATGAAAAAGCATTAATCAAATCTCCGGAAAACAGACGAGCTCTTATCTCTTCAATTATTATTTTCGACAGTATTAAGAAAGCAGATGTTTCAGAAAGTTATCTCGATAAAATTTTGGATTTATACCCTGAAAATGCCTATGTAAACTATATCGCAGCTAAGCATTACTTCGAATCTTTAAAAATTGAGGTTGCTTTGGGATTCGCATCAAGATCTATGGATATTGATCCTGATAATCAGGATTTAATTTATCTTCTTGCATTAATCTATACCCGGTTGGAAAAATACCAAAATGCGGTAGATCTCATAGAAAAATATTTACAGGTAACCAGAAATAACGCAGGTATCTGGTATCTTCTTGGGGAACTTTATGTAAAGCTTAATAATATTGATAAGTCTATCTATAGTTTTTCCACTGCTATAAATTATGATATCAAGGATGAGCTGCCCAGGATAGCACTTGAGAATAGACTTATTGAGTATAGAGGGCTTGATGACCCCATGCGCATCAAATATTCAAAATTACATTTTGATGCAGGACTTGAGTATCTTAACCGTAATTTTTCTCTTAAAGCAAGAACCGAATTCAGACGGGGGCTGCTTATATCCCCTCATTCATCGGAAGGTCGCAGGCTCTATGCAAGTCTAATGAAAAGAATGGGATATGTTAACAAATACCTTTCTATTATTGAAGATATTGCATTAGATCTTCCAGATAATCAGAACCTAATGGATGAGATCGAAATATACCAGAGTCTCAATATTGGATCAGTTTCTGAAAACTGGAATATAGACCAGTTTGTAATTGATTCTCCAAAGTATAATGTGGATCTTTTTATAATTAATTCCAACCCCGTTGAAAGCAGATATAATGAGGATTACCATCTGGGAACCTATTTTATACATCTACTGTATGGATATGAAAATATAGAAGCAAAATTCTCATTGGAAACTGTTAATTTTGCCGATGCTTATCAGACTGCCCATAACAACAAGAGTGATTATTTTATAATTTTAAATTATTTTGATTCAGAGAGATCTTTCTCAGCAAATGCGGAAATATATCATTCCGGGACAGGTTCTTTATTGATGAATATACCTATATTTAGAACAGGTAATAATAAAATTACAGATTCTCTTGAAATACTTGCCAGAACTTTCAGTCTTTCACTGTCCCAGTGGGGTTCTATTATTAATAGAAAATTTAATACAGTTCTTATTGATTCAGGAGGAGTACAGGGAACTAAGGTTGATGATATTTTTTACATAATAAGAAAGGAAGATTTTGCTATTAGAAAAGATAAAATAGGATTGGAACTGGATCCTGATTTGATTCTTGGTGAAGTAAAGATTACTAGGACTGATGATCTTGTCTCTGAGGGAAATTTAAAAAAATATCAGTTTTTTGATATAATCAACCCAGGAGACAGAATTATAAAAAAAACTGAAGATGTTGATGTTTCTGAAGGAATAAATAGATCCGAATCGATATTGATTTTCACCGATCTATACAAATCTATCATCAGTATACCCTGATTTGTTGACATTTAACGATACTTCAGCATATATTGAAATTAAATATTTAGATGTCACATGGAGGAAAGTGTGAAAATAGCAATTAATGGATTTGGTAGAATAGGTAGAAGTGTATTTAAAGTTGCTTTCGAAAGAAAGGAAATCGAAATTGTTGCAATTAATGACATTACTGATCCTAAAACTCTGGCTCATCTTTTAAAATATGATTCGAATTATGGAGTTTTAAAGTATTCGGTTGAAGCAAAAGAGAATGCTATCATTGTAGATGGTAAAGAGATAAAGGTTTTTGCCGAAAGGGAACCTAAGAATCTTCCCTGGAAGGAACTTGGTGTTGATGTAGCTATTGAATCAACAGGAATATTCAGAACTGCTTCGGATCCCAAAGGCGGATATAAAGACCATGTTAGTGCTGGTGCAAAAAAAGTAATTCTTACTGTACCTGCTAAAGATCAGGTTGATAATACCATAGTTCTTGGTGTAAATGATGCTTCATACAGTGATAGTGATATTTCAGTGTC
>JAJRQE010000187.1 GCA_024280415.1 Spirochaetota bacterium
GGTCATTGCTTCGGCAACTGCGAGGGGGTTAAAACCATCTACCCTTTCTGCATGCATATTATCAGGATTAACTCCGGCTCCAACTCTTGCTGCCATTCCGTAACCCATTGTTTCACCGCTTGTCTGTCCACCCATACCATAGAAGTTATTAAAAATATTAAGCATGAAAGGAGGTGTTCCACCCAAATCAGCATCCCAGAGGGTTCTGTACTGATCCATTGAACTTAGGGCTAAACCCTCCCATACAGGACCGCAGCCAAGAGCCGCATCTCCGATATTTCCTATAACTATACCAGGTTTTCTATTTATTCTTTTAAAGAGAGCAGCACCTACACTAATATCGCCGCTTCCACCGACTATGGCATTATTGGGCATGGAACCAAATGGAGCAAAAAAGGTATGCATGGAACCACCAAGACCACTGTTAAAACCTGTTTCTCTTGCAAAAATCTCTGCAAGAGCACCATAAAGGACAAAATTCTCTGCAAGATCTTTAAGTGATTTTCCGGGAGCTTCTTTTTCAACGACCCCAAGAAGGCGGCCATTAGCAAATTCTTCCATAATTTTCTGAAGGGAGGCATCATCAATCTTGTTTACTGCAGAAAAACTCTTAGCCAGAATTTCTCCATGACTTCTGTGGGAACCAAAAATAAGGTCATTTTCGTTCAAATTTACACACTGACCAACAGCTGCAGATTCCTGTCCTCCGGAAAGATGTGCAGGGCCTCTGTGATTGTATTCAATTCCAAGATAGTTACCCTCCTGCTTTATGGAGTTCAGCATCATCTCGAATTCACGAATAATAAGCATATCGTAATATATTTTTTTAAGGCCCTCTTTCCCGTAGGTTTTAAGTTCCTTTTTTATGTCGGAAACATAACTGTTTACAGGTATGTCCTTTATTTTAATAACTCCCGGTTTTCTAATCTCTTTGGGATCTACAACTAAATTTTTTGGCATATTTTTTCTCCTTAGGTTGCATAGGCAAGCAGCAAACTTGTTTGCGACCAGCCTTATCTATACTATTGCCCATACTGCATCCCGAATTACCTCGGAGAGGCTCGGGTGGGGAAATATAATTTGTTTTATCTCATTTACTCTTAGTTCACTCTCTATCATTGCTGCAGCCCCTGCAACAAGTTCGGAACTAATACCTCCAAGAAGATGTACTCCAAGAAGAATATCTGTCTCTGCATCTACTACAACCTTACAGGTACCTGCAGCAGATTTTCCATGTTCTGCAAGAAAACGACCGTTATGTTTCATGAGTACGGATGCTGTTTTTACTTTCCGTCCGACTGCAGCTGCATCCGATTCGGTCAGTCCGCATCCTGCAGCTTCCGGACTGGTATATACAGCCCAGGGAACTGCATTATATCTCATTCTATCCTGCACTCCGCATATACAGTTTACTGCAACTTCACCCATTCGTGAAGCTGAGTGAGCCAGCATAGAAAGACCGGTAACATCTCCAACAGCATATATGCCGGGAAGGTTTGTCTCCATTTTCTCGTTTACGACAATCTTTCCCTTATGAATATCCAACCCGGTTTCTTCAAGACCCTGAGTATTAGACCGCCTGCCTACTGCCATAAGAACAAGGTCGGCTTCGAGACTTTCTTCCTTTCCGCTGGACAGATAGGTAAGTTTTTTACCATCAATTTTAAGAAGCTGTGAGGAAAGATGAAAATTTATACCCTTCATTTCCCGGCGCATTACCCTCGCATGCCCCTTATCCATCATAGGAAGAATTTCCTCCATCATCTCTACAACATCAACCTTTATACCAAGGTTGGAGAAAAGGGATGCGAATTCCATTCCAATAACACCGCCTCCAATAACAGCCAGGGACTCAGGAAGCTTCTCAAGATCTAAAATTTCATCGCTGGTAAGTACATTAGCACCATCGGCTCCGGGAACAGAGGGAATAAAGGGGGCCGAACCTGTTGAGATGATAATACTATCACCTTCATATATTTTCCCATTTACAGAGACTTTTTTACCTTCCAGAAGCTCTGCAAAACCCTTTAAAACTTCCACTTTATTTTCATTCATTAAAAAGGAAACACCATTACGCTGGGTTTTCACCACTTCATTTTTCCAGGACATAGCTTCTTCCCAATTAAAACTTACATTCCCGGCATGAACACCATAGGGTGCAGAATTTTTTGCCTGTTTGTAGAGTTTGCCAGAGTTAAGAAGTGTTTTAGTAGGAATACAACCCCTGTTCAGACAGACACCGCCTAACTGATCTTTTTCCACTATTAGTACAGATTTCCCCATTTTACCTGCCCGTTCAGCAGCAACATAGCCTCCGGGGCCAGCTCCAATAATTATTATATCGTACATAAGCCCTCCTACAACGCTATTAACAGGTCAATATCTTTGATATTGCGGCTTAAACTCTGTAAAAACCTTGCGCCAGGAGCACCGTCTAAGGCCTGATGATTAAATGTCAGGGACAGTCCAATAAAAGATTCAAAAACAACTTCTCCATCTTTTTTAACAGGTTTCAGTTGAATATTATTTACTCCAAGAATTGCAACCTCAGGAATATTAAGAACCGGTGTAAAACTTTCTATACCCAAACCACCTAAATTAGTAACTGTAAATGTTGCTCCTGTCAGTTCGTCGGGTAAAATTGTGTTGGAACTTATACGATCGTAAACAGCTCTGTTTCCATCTGCAAATTCTTTTAGAGAAAGATTCTCTACATTCTTAACTACAGGAACCATTAAACCTCTTTCAGTATCTACAGCAATTCCTAAATTAACATTTCCATACTGTATAATCTTATCCCCAAGAAAATGGGCATTTAATTCAGGATAATCTTTTAAAGTTCTTACTACTGCGAACATAACCAGATCATTAACTGATATTCTTTTTAAACCAAGGGTATCAGAACTGTTTTTAAGTCTTTTTCGAAGTTTAAGAAGGTTTTCAGCATTTGCAGAACTGTTTAGAGTAAGCTGTGCACTTGTAGTAAGAGATTTGAGCATAAGGTCTGAAATAATCTTTCGCACACCCTTTACAGGAATCTCTTTTGTCTCTGCATCTAAAGTTACATTTGAACTAACAGGTGTACTTATTATATCGGAACTAAGAACTCTTCCTCCAATGCCTGATCCGACTGCCGGACGTATTCCACCAGAGCTGAGCATTTTTTCTATAGCTGCAGCACTTGCAGGTGCATTAACGGAACTTAGGCTAAGAACATCTCTTTCTATAATTCTTCCGGAAGGCCCTGTACCGGAAAGAACAGAGAGATCAACTCCCTCTGCAGAGGCAAGGTTTCTTGCTCTGGGAGAGGAAAAACCTGATTCTGATTTTGTTCCCATTGAAACAGGAGCAGGTTCTGTTTCAAACAAGACATCCCCGGGCCCCGGGGTCACTACACTGGGAACAGATTTTGTTTCATTGGAAGCATCATGGGGAACCAATGTGTCTACATTTTTTTCCATGGTTACAATTAAATTACCTATGTCTTCGCCCTGTTTCCCTACAATTACTATGGGGTTTAATACCGGAACCTCTTCACCTTCTGGATACAGGATTTTTAAAATTACACCTGCAGCACTGGCTTCTACATCGACTGCAGCTTTATCTGTTTCCACTGTACAGATGATATCTCCGACAGCTATTGTGTCTCCCTCATTTTTTAACCATTCGGTTATTAAACATTCTTCTACAGAATTACCCAGTTTCGGCATTAATATCTGTTCAGCCATAGACACTCCTTTGGTTGCATAGGCGAGCAGGAAGCTTGCTTCCGACCAGCCTTTGGTTGCATAGGCGAGCAGGAAGCTTGCTTCCGACCAGCCTTATCATATATATCTACACAATACTTTTGTTTAGCTTTCGTATGTATTTCTATATTATTTCTTTTTACTTTCTTTGACAAGGTTATTACAAAAAAAAA
>JAJRQE010000188.1 GCA_024280415.1 Spirochaetota bacterium
ACAGTTACTTCCTCGGGTTTTATGTAAGTGTCATTGAGTACTTTCAGGAACAGTTTGTCCTGTTCGGACTTCTCTGAACTTTTATAGATCGGGATAACAAGGGCGTGGTCAGATATCCGGCAGCCAGCAGAGTGGAAAAAGTCATGCCGATTTTTTAATGCATCCAAATAGGAGTCATAATCCGTTATTGCAATTCCGGTTATATCTGCCAGCTTCCTCAGATAAGTATTCAGCTCCTGAGTATTTTCAAATGCCATTGCCTTGTCGGGTCGATAAGTTGGTAAAACCCTGGTTTTAAAAGAGTCATCATCCCTGATCTTCATATGATGCGTTAATGAATCTATTGGGTCATCTGTTGTGCAGATAATCTTTACCTTTGAACTGGTAATGAGGGACTTTACACTGAATTCATCTTTCTGCAGGGAATTCATTGTTTTACTAAAGATATAGCGGGCAGTTGCCGGGGAGAGAAGGTCGGTAATACCGAAGTATCTCTGCAGCTCCAGATGTGTCCAGTGGTATAAGGGATTTCCAATTGTATAGGGGACTGTTTTAGCCCATGCTTCAAATTTTTCACTGTCTGATGCTTTTCCTGTTATTTGATCTTCGGAAATACCATTTGTCCGCATGGCACGCCATTTATAGTGATCTCCATTAAGCCATATTTGTGCGAGATTTTCATATTTCCTGTCCTCAGCTATTTCTTCCGGTGACAGGTGACAGTGATAATCGTAGATTGGCATCTCTTTGGCATATTCATGATACAATCGAATTGCAGAATCGGACTGCAGTAAAAAATTGTCGTCTAAAAAAGGTTTCATTTTTTCTCCAATACTTAGATATTATCTACAAGATATCCGCCGTCTACCGGTATTGTTACACCTGTTATAAATCCTGATGCCTTTTGGGATGCAAGAAAAACAATTGTTCCCTTAAGGTCTTCTGTACGGCCGAATCTTCTGTAGGGTGTATGATCAATAATTGACTGACCTCTTGGGGATAACTCTTTTTTTTCAAAATCAGTATACAGGAGGTCTCTGTTCTGGTGGCCTATAAAGAATCCGGGAGCTATTCCGTTTACCCTTATTCCGTATGGAGCAAATTCTTTTGCAGCACCCATGGTTAAATTCAAAACAGCAGATTTTGCTGCATCATAAGCCCATACTCCGGATAACGGTATGTATGAAGCCGCGGATGCTACATTAATTACAGATCCCTGAAGATTATTATCTATCCAGTATGATGCAAGTATCTGGGTTGGGATCATCAATCCTCCCAGAAGGTTCATTTTTAATACTTCTTCAAAAACTTTCATATCTGCATCTATAAAGGATGATTTACCCTTATTACCCCCTGCACCGTTGATCAGTACTGTTGGAATGCCTATATCTTTAATAACAGCAGATAATCCCTTTTTAACAGAGTTTTTATCCGATACATCTACAGAATATCCGAAAATAGAGTTTTCTGTTTTTGCAGATTTTTCAAGCTCTTTTACAGTTTCATTAATTGGAACAGTTATTCCTCTGCTCCAAAGAACTACTTTTGCTCCGGCGTCCAGCAAAGCTCTACTGAAAGCCTTTCCTATTGTTCCGGTTCCTCCCGTAATAATTACCACTTCATCTTTTAAATTAAACATACTTTTCTGGCTTCTCCTTTATTCTAGGTTTGGATAATCTCAATTCCCTGTTTTTTAAGATCTTCAAATTTGTTATAATCACTGTCTGTAATTAGAATATCTATATCACCGGCTCTGGCAAAAACTGAAAAAGCGGACAATCCGAATTTTGTACTGTCGGCAAGGATTACCCGTCGTCCGGAAACAGCCAGAACCTGCTGTTTTAACTGGGATTCCATAATGTTTTGAGAGGAAAATGTACCTCTTGAAAGGATTCCCGAAGTTCCCAGAAAACAGGTTTCTATCTGAAAATTTTTGAGGGCTTCAATTGGAATAGGCCCAAGGAATGATCCGGCTTCTTTTCTGTAATTCCCGCCAAGTGAGACAAGGGATATGTTTGGTACTTCGGCAAGAATATTCATAATATCAATTGAATTTGTTATTACCCTAATTGACATCTCTTTGATCTCTTCTGCAAGATATTTGCAGGTGCTTCCTGAATCTATATATATTGTATCTTCTTCTCTAAGCAAGGCTTTTGCTTTTATTGCAATCTTTATTTTTTCCCCGATATTTACAGTTTTTCTGGTGTTGAGTGTTTTGAGGGTTCTGCTGTTTTCGGCAAGCCTTGCACTTCCATGGGATCTTATAATAAAGCCCATCTCTTCGAGAGTACTAAGATCTTTACGAATGGTTACTTCCGATACCTTTAATCTGCTGGTTAATTGGTGAACAGAAATGGTTCGTAATCGGGACAGAATTTTAAGGATTTCCTCATGTCGTGGTAAGTGATTCATGGTTTTGTTTCCTTTCGAAATACAGAATATAAGCAAATATAATAATTGTCAATATTTATTATTGTGGGTGTGTAAGGTATTACTTAAGCTTGACGTAAGTAACTATAATTATTACAATTTCGTATCTTTTATTAATTCGAAAGTAAGGGAAAGCATATTTATGGTTACGTCAACAGAAGCTCTTATTGACTTAAAATCCAGCAACGATTTTTTTATCGGAATTGATTCTGATGGATGTGTATTTGATACTATGGGGATAAAGCATAAAAAATGTTTTGTTCCCGCTTTTATAGAGCATTATAATCTACAATCTGTTTCTAAATACGCAAGGGAATCATGGGAGTTTGTAAGCCTTTACTCCAGAACACGGGGAACAAACAGATTTACAGCTCTTGTACTGACTTTTGAACAGTTGATAAAAAGAGATTCTGTTTTAAAGGAAAACCTTCAGATACCAGATTTGAATAGTATAAGGAACTGGATTGAAAGTGAAACTAAACTGGGAAATCCCTCTTTAAAAAAAGCAGTAGAAGAAACTAATAATTCTGAACTTGCCCGATTGTATAACTGGTCTTTTGATGCTAATGAATCTATTGGCAGAATTGTACGAAATGTTCCTCCTTTTTCATATGTCAGAGAAAGTTTGGAAAAGATGAGCAGCCAGGCTGATATTATTGTAATCAGTTCTGCAAATCAGGAATCGCTAAATAGGGAATGGTTCGAAAATGACCTGAAACAGTTTGTCAGGTTTATTGCCGGACAGGAAACCGGGAATAAAAAAGAGTGTTTCAGACAGGCTTCCCGGGGTAAGTATTTACCGGAAAAGACACTTATGGTAGGAGATGCTCCTGGCGATATGGCGGCAGCTAAAGCAAATAATGCATTATTTTTTCCAATAGTACCTGGCGAAGAGGAACAATCATGGCAGCGATTTCATAAAGAGGGGCTGGATCGATTTTTTGATGGTACCTTTGCAGGGGAATATGCAGAAAAACTAAAAAATGCTTTCTTAATACATCTTCCTGAGAACCCATCCTGGCAGGCAGGATAAGAGAGGTAAACATGCTGTATTTTCACGAGGGCGGAGTTGATTCAATATTAACAGATCCGGATTTGCAAGCGGGTCTGAATGAGGCCTTGAAAAAACTTGAGTCGGAAAAGAAATTGAATAAAGTTCTTGTAATTCCTCCTGATTTTACCCGCTTTCATTCCAAAGCAGGAATTTTAACATCTAATGCATATGAATATTTAGGAGATAAACTTACAGATATCCTGCCGGCTCTGGGCACACATACCCCTATGACAGAGGATGAGATGAACCGCATGTTTCCAGGGGTTCCTGTTGATCTTTTCAGGGAGCATAAATGGAAGGAAGATTTGAAAACTCTTGGTACAGTTCCCGGGAGTTTTATAAGTGAAATAACTGAGGGTAAACTGGATTTTGACTGGCCTGCACAGGTTAACTCTCTTCTTGCAGAGGATGATTTTGATCTTATTCTCTCCATAGGCCAGGTTGTTCCTCATGAAGTGGTTGGTATGGCAAACTACAATAAAAATATATTTATAGGAACAGGGGGCAGGGAGAGTATTAATAAAAGTCATTTTATTGGAGCTGTCTATGGAATGGAACGGATGATGGGCAGGGCAGATACTCCTGTGCGGAGAGTTCTTAACTATGCCAGTGATAACTTTGCCGGAGACCTTCCTGTTGTTTATGTTCAGACCGTTATTGCCATGGACGATGATGGAGCTCTTGTAACCAGGGGGCTGTTTATTGGAGATGATATAGAGTGTTTTGAAAAAGCATCTGCTCTCTCTTTAAAAGTAAATTTTAAAATGATGGAAGAACCTCTGAAAAAGGTGGTTGTCTATCTTGATCCGGATGAGTTCCGCAGTACCTGGCTTGGAAATAAGAGTATTTACAGAACAAGAATGGCAATAGCAGATGGTGGAGATTTGATTATTCTTGCTCCCGGTGTAAAAGAATTTGGAGAAGATCCGGAAATTGACAGGCTTATTCGTAAATACGGATATTGTGGTACCGAAAAAACTTTGAAGGCTGTAAAAGAAAATGAAGAGCTGCTGAAAAGCCTAAGTGCTGCTGCCCACCTTATTCATGGAAGCTCGGAAGGGCGGTTTAAAATAACCTATTGTCCCGGGGATCTTACTAAAAGTGAGATAGAGGGGGTGAATTTTAACTATGGGAATCTGGAAGAGATGATTGTGCGCTACAAACCGGAAAGGCTTACGGAGGGATTTAATACCATGCCCGATGGTGAGGAGATATTTTATATATCTAATCCTGCTCTGGGGTTATGGGCATTCAGGGAAAGATTTAATTAAAAGGTGTAATTCTGCAAATTTTAAAAGTAAATTTGTTTATAGGTTTTTGAATATTATGAGGAGTAAGGTATGGGTAAAGCAGATATAGGGCTGATAGGGCTTGCAGTTATGGGACAGAATCTGGTTCTGAATATGAATGATCATGGATATACAGTTGCTGTTTATAACAGGACTTCGAAAAAGGTTGATGAGTTCATTTTGGGTCCTGCGAAGGGAAGGGATTCTGTAATTGGTACATATTCACTTCCGGAATTTATAGGACAGCTTAAATCTCCAAGAAAAATTATGCTCATGGTTAAAGCCGGTGAGGTTGTGGATGCTTTTATTGACAGGCTTATACCCCTTCTGGATAAGGGCGATATAATAATCGATGGTGGTAATTCTCATTTTCCGGATACAAACAGAAGAACGGCCTATCTGGAAGAAAAGGGTTTATTTTTTATTGGTACGGGTGTTTCCGGAGGAGAGGAGGGGGCCAGGATTGGTCCTTCCATTATGCCAGGGGGGTCGGAAAAGGCCTGGCCTCTGGTTAAGGATATTCTTCAGGATATTTCGGCAAAAACAGAATCCGGGGAAGCCTGCTGTGAATGGGTTGGTGAGAACGGAGCAGGCCATTATGTAAAAATGGTTCACAATGGAATTGAATATGGAGACATGCAGCTTATTACCGAAGCCTATCATTTAATGAAATCCGGTCTGGGAATGGATGCAGATGCGATGCACAGAGTATTTCAGAAATGGAATAATGGTCCTCTGGATTCTTACCTAATAGAAATTACAGGTAATATTATGGCAGTTAAAGATG
>JAJRQE010000189.1 GCA_024280415.1 Spirochaetota bacterium
CACGGGCTTACGTTTAAAATCTTTAACAAGTTTTCCATCGGATGAAACTATTTTATCGATTATATGAGGTTCCAGAAGCATTCCCTGGTTGGTGAGTACTGTTGCGGCTGTAATCATCTGAATGGCAGATACTGAGATTTCCTGGCCGATGGCAATTGTAGGTTTTGATCGTCCTGACCAGTTTTCGGGTTTATTGAGTATTCCTGTGGTTTCCCCGGGGAAAGGAATGCCTGTGCGGCTGTTAAATCCGAAAGATATTATCTTATTATAAAAATCTTCTTTCGAAACAGTGTCTGATGCGTATGCTGCACCTGCATTGCTTGAATATTTTATAATATTTGCTACACTAATATCACCGTATATACCAAGATCATTTATCCTGACCAGTTCATCTGGAAACTGACGTTCATAAAATCCTCCGGCATAGAAACGACTTTTTGTGGTGATTCCTCCTATCTCCATTTCAGATGAGAGGCTGAAGATTTTAAAAACCGATCCGGGTTCGTAGGCATAGGTAACGGGCAGGTTATTTTTTTCCCGGGTAGTGGCTGAGCCGAAAGTATTGGGATCATAGTCCGGCATGGACACCCAACTGAGAATATCACCATTTTCTGCATCCATCACCAGTATTATAACTGCGTCGGCATTATATTCGTTATAGGCCTTTTCTGCAAGTTTATGTGAAAAGTACTGAATATTCAGATCGATAGTGAGGAATATTTGATCTCCATAGACGATATCATTATCGAAATCCGGTTTCGGGGCGAGTAGGTTCTCGTATGTAAGTTCAATTCCATCCAGTCCTGTATTATCAATTCCTGCGAATCCCGTAAGATGAGAAGTAAGATCCCGTTCAGGATATGTCCTTCCATATTCAGCTTCCAGAGAAATCCCAGGAAGTAATCCCTTATCAATATAATCTGATACTTTACTGCTCTCTGTAGGTGAGATTTTTCGCTTAATGTATAAAAATCCGCTATTTTTGTTGAATTTTGAAAGAACCGACCCTGGATCTAATCCAAGAAAATCTTCAAGAGCTGCAGCACTGCTTACCTTTTCAGTAACATTCGGCATCCATGCTGTTACAGAATCCATTTGAGTCTGTATAGCAAGAATTCGTCCATTACGATCCAGGATCGGACCCCTTTCCACTATCTGTGCCGGACCTGTTATTCGTGAAACAGGTGCAGGTGAAATAAGCATGATATCGATATATCTCCATATAATCAGAAGAACAATAATAGAAGTTAGTATGGAAAATACAGCAAAACGGCTCATCCTGGCAGGCATTTGGATCCTCTATGAATTTCTAGTAATAACATGATTAAGAATTGTCGATATATAGAATACATTATGATAAACTTAAACACAAGACAACAAATTAGTGAACACAGAAAGTTCAAAAGAAGCAGTTTTCTTAAAAAAATAAGGATTAGTCTTAGATCAATGAATTTAAGAGGGAAAGGTTTTTATCTGGTTTTATTTCTTATCTTTTCTGCAATGACTGCATTCTCTGTAGTGGAATATCTGGACAATCAGGTTCTGCGTGGGGATGCGTTTCTCCTGCCCGAGAAAAATTTTCTTGTTGAGTCATCTTTACTTGAATATGCCTCTGCAGAATTTACCGGTATGGGATCAGGAATTTCCTCTATTCAGGAAAGTTCAATAATTACAACGGTAAAAGCCTTTGATTATGAAGTAAAACCCGGGGATACCCTTTCGGGTATTTCCAAAATGTATAAGATAGATGTTGGGACTCTAATCAGTTACAACAAGATTGAGGATGTCAGAAGGATATGGGTTGGGGCAAACCTTAAAATTCCTGATATAGACGGTTTGCCCTATGTCGTTCGCAGTGGTGATTCTCTTGAATCCATTGCTGAGAAACATAAAGTACCACTTAACGATATACTGGATGCGAATAATCTGGATTCCGAGATTATAAGTGCAGGAGATCAGCTTTTTATTCCTGGAGCGAGAATTAGTGAGTATGATTATAAGAAAGCTACAGGAACGCTTTTTCTCTATCCAACTTCGGGGCGACTCTCCTCTCCCTTTGGGTATAGAACAGATCCATTCACCGGAGTCAGACGGATGCACTATGGTCTTGATATTGCCAATAGGGTAGGAACCGATATAAAGGCAACTATGGCTGGTACTGTTGTTGTTGTAGGTGATCAGCCTCAGGGCTACGGAAATTATGTTGTTATCAGACATAGCAGGGGTTTCCAATCTCTCTACGGACATATGGATACAGTTCTCGTCAGAAAGGGACAGCGGGTCAGTCAGGGACAGAAAATCGGTAGAATGGGGAATAGCGGACGCTCCACCGGTCCTCACCTCCATTTCTCATTGTACAGGAACAATACACCTGTTAACCCCCTAAACGGGTATCTTTACAGATAGGGAGGCTTTTAGGGAAAGCTGACTGCTTCCTTTCTACCTGACCTTCTACCGACCTTTAACCTAAATACCTGCCCCTACTATCTCCCGTGACAGTGTTTATACTTTTTACCACTGCCGCAGGGGCATTGATCGTTTCTTCCAACCTTTGGGGTGGTTCTTTTTACCTGGGCGTTGTCAGGGGCAGAATTTGATTTTCTGCCTGAGTTGCTGCTGTTAAACTGATTTATATCACCGTGACTCTCTGTAGCTCCCTGAACCCTTCCTGCCCTGTATCTTTCTGCAGGTGCCTCTGATATCTGTACTTTCGAGACCATTTTAGCAATATTTGTTTTTATTTCATAAAGAAGTTTGTCAAATATATCAAAACCTTCAAGTTTATATTCCAGAAGTGGATTTTTCTGAGCATAGGTACGGAGATATACTGCTTCTCTCAGAGCTTCGAGGGATTCAAGGTGATCCTGCCATCTGTTATCAATATTTTTTAAGTACTGATACTTGATAAATTCATTGAAATTCTTCTCTCCGACTCTCTTTATCTTTTCCGAAAGTTCATTTTCCAGGGTTTCTGTAATCTCTTTAATCAGCCCCTCTATTCCGGATTTCAATATATGTTCACGGGTAATCTCACTGGAGTAGAGGAAGGCATCCCTTAGATTAGTATTTAGAGCAATGATATTTATATCACTACTGTCTTTACTCTGAAAATAGGGGGTTACTATGTCTTCCACCAGTTCTGTGTTAGTGTTGTTTACTCGTTTCCAGAGTTCTTTGTCACTTAATATATCATTTCTCTGATCATAAATAAAAGTTCTTTGTTCATTCAGTACATCATCATACTCAAGGAGATGTTTACGTAT
Source organism: Spirochaetota bacterium (assembly GCA_024280415.1). Taxonomy (GTDB): domain Bacteria; phylum Spirochaetota; class Spirochaetia; order B11-G9; family B11-G9; genus JAJRQE01. Next base: position 3,264 of record JAJRQE010000189.1, read on the forward strand.
TTCATAATTCCTCTCTTCAACTCTGTTCTGGGCTCTTTCGATTGCTTTATTGATCAGAGAGTGGTGGAGGGGCTCCCCTGTATTCATTCCTGCCCTGGACATAAGAGATCTAAGAGAGTCCCGGGCAAAGAGTCTCATTAGTTCATCATCTAAAGATAGAAAAAAACGGGAAGTACCGGGATCCCCCTGGCGACCTGAACGTCCCCGGAGCTGGTTATCAATACGTCGTGATTCATGGCGTTCCGTACCAAGGATGTAGAGCCCTCCAATGGATTTTACATCCTCATAATCTTTTCGCCAGTTCCCGTATTCAGCTTCAAAAGCTGTCTTAAACTCTTCTTCTGTTGCTTTTGTACCGCATTTTCTCCTTGCTCTGAAATCGGGATTACCTCCGAGCTTAATATCTGTTCCACGACCCGCCATATTAGTTGCTATGGTTATGGAGCCCCTTGCTCCTGCTTCTGCAATTATATGAGCCTCCCTTTCATGATTCTTTGCATTTAACACTTCGTGTTTTATGCCTCTCTTTGAAAGGAGTCTGGAAATATGTTCTGATTTTTCTATAGAAACAGTACCCACCAGAACTGGTTGTCCCCTTTTATGCTGAAGCTCAATTTCATCGCAGATTGCATTATATTTGAATTCTTCGGTAAGGTAGATCACATCGTTTTTATCTATTCTGGCCAGAGGACGGTTAGTGGGAATTACCACTACATCCAGGTTGTAGATCTTGGCAAACTCTTTGGCTTCTGTATCTGCTGTACCAGTCATTCCTGATATTTTTGTATACATACGGAAGAAGTTCTGAAAGGTTATTGTTGCAAGGGTTCGGTTTCTCCTGGCAATTTTAATTCCCTCTTTTGCTTCAATAGCCTGGTGAAGTCCTTCTGAATATCTTCGTCCATGGAGTATCCTTCCTGTAAATTCATCGACTATTTCGACAATCCCGTTCTGGACAACATAATCGACATCAATCTGAAAAAGATGGTGGGCCTTCATTGCCTGGGTGAAGTAATGAACAAACTCAAAATTTTCATCCTTATAAAGTGAATCATGAATAACTCCGGCCTGTATAAGTACTTCTTCTATCCTATTCATCCCCTGTTCTGTAAATGTAACCTTCTTCGATTTTTCATCTACCTGAAAATCACCATTATCAACTTCAGGATATTCACCGGTGTCGGGATCCTTTGTACATTCCTTAAGTTTCTGAACAAGTTTATTAACATCCGAAAATTTTCTGGTATTATCCTCTGCCTGACCCGAAATTATCAGAGGTGTCCGTGCTTCATCAATGAGGATTGAGTCAATTTCATCGATAATACAGTAGTTGTGATTCTTCTGAACTCTTCCCTCATTTGTCCAGCGCATATTATCCCTTAGGTAGTCAAATCCAAATTCATTGTTTGTTCCATAGGTAATATCGCAGGAATATGCAATTTTCCTTGCTTCATTATCCATATTTGAGATGATATTTCCGACACTCACTCCAAGAAGTGAAAATACCGGTCTCATCCAATCTGCGTCCCTCTCTGCCAGATAATCATTCACAGTTACAACGTGAACTCCCTTCCCTGAGAGAGAGTTAAGATATGCTGCAGGTACACTCGAAAGAGTTTTACCTTCACCTGTTTTCATCTCCATTATTCTACCCTGATGAAGGGAGATTCCACCCATTAACTGGACATCATAGTGACGTTCACCCAGAGTTTTTCGTGAGGCTTCTCTTACAAGGGCAAAAGCTTCCGGAAGGAGCTTATCCAGGGATTCTCCCTCGGAATGCCGTTTCTTTAAAATTTCGGTCTGCCTTGGGAAATCATCGGATGAGAGTTTAAGAGCCCATGATTCCAGTTCATTTATTTGATGTACAATTGGAAGTAATTCCTTTAAATCTTTTTCGTGCTTGGATCCAAAAATCGCATTGATAATTCCCGGCATTGGTTTATAACCTCATTGTATTTGAAAATTACCTCAATATACTTCTGATTTGAGGTGAATTTCAATAGAATCGGGACTCAGATTGACATTATTAATGTCAAGAGGATACTATGAACAATGCATAGAAACTACTTACGGTCTACGGTTATATTATTACTGCTTATCCTGACTATTTTTATCTCTTCATGTAAAGGAACATCCGGGATGGAGAGAAAACTCCTCTTTACTCTCTCTCTGGGGCGTGGGGAGGATCAGATTGATTTGATTCAGATGGCAAATATCCCTTTTAATAAAAAGACAAGAATTGTGATGAAGGACGGACTCATCTATATTGGTAATGGTAATTCAAACAAGATCATGGAATTCAGCAGCTATGGAGATATACTGTCTCTCTATTATAATTCCAGTGAAAATCCTGTTCCTGCAATTCTCAGTAAGACCTCTGGTGAAGGGGATTATTCGAATAGAAATGCATACGCTTTTGACTTTAAAAATACGGGTGAAATTGCGGTTACAAAAGGAAATGATCTCCTTGTTGAAGATACAGTCCCTTATAACCGTATAGATTACGATGAAGAAACAGATACAATCCTTAACAAAATAGTTCTTCGGTTTGATAAAAATGGAGATTTTATCTATTTTCTGGGACGGGAAGGTGTGGGAGGTTCTCCATTCTCCTATATTGAAAAGATACATGTAAATACAAAAGATGAAATTATTATTGTAAGCAGAACCCTTGAATCCTGGATAGTCTATTGGTTTACTGGAACAGGATCTTTAAAATACACAATTAATATACCCCTCGATGACCTTCCTGTTCCTCCTGATGGTGATTACATCTCCTCCCTCGAAAGTATTATTCCGGATCAGAACTCTCATTCACTTTTTCTTAAAATTGATTATTATAACAAGGATTCAAGGAATCTCTACTATACTTCATCCTATTTATGGAAGCTTGATATTGGAAAAAAAACCTATACTCGTTCAGTCAGAATTCCTGATCTTGAATCCAGTGATTTTGATGATATCCCGGGATTTCTAGGGGTTAATATTTCCGGATATTTCTTTTTCCTTGTTCACAAATCCGGTAACAATTTCCAGTTGATGGTAATTTCTGAGAGTGGGGCTGTCATTTCAAGGAGTGATTTAATTATGGAAGATGATAAGATTTCATATCGGGATCTGTATCTCGATCCCTCAGGACTGCTTGTTGCACTTCTTGGTAAGTATGACAGAACTGAGATTGTTTGGTGGCGGAGCGACCTTCTCCGTGGAGTACAGAATGAAGATAGTAAGTCCTGAAGTAATGGCTGGAATTGACAGAAAGTCAATATCCGAATTTGAAATACCCGGTGAATTATTAATGGAGAATGCAGGAATCAAGTGCTGGGAGCGTGTAAAGGACTTTATCACTCATAATAAACTGAAAGGGAAATCTGTTTCGATTGTAGCCGGATCGGGAAACAATGGGGGAGATGCACTTGTCATTGCAAGAGAGGCATGGATATCGGATTTTAGAAATATAAAAGTAATTCTCTTAAAAGAGGATGGAAATGAGTTGTTCTCCCTAAATAAAAATATCTGCAGAAGGTATGGGATCCCTGTTATCAGCTATAGAGATAATACTTCCGGAGCTGTATCGGCTTTAAATGAATCAGGAATAATAATTGATGGTTTAACAGGTACCGGGTTGAGGGGGGCTATTAGAGGAACGAGCAGGGAACTTGTAGATATTATCAATGGGAGTGATGCTACTGTTTTTTCGATTGATCTGCCCAGTGGTCTGGGAGATGGATTCCTTTCGGGTTATCCTGCAGTCAAAGCAGATATTACCCTTACAATCGGTTTGCCCAAGATTGTGCTTTACAATCCTGTGGCAAGAATATTTTCCGGTGAAATAGTTGTTGTTAAAATTAGCTTTCCACCTGATCTTCTGGGTAACCCTTCAGATTCAGGAGAGCTGTATGTGAACAGTGATTTAAATCTCCCAGAGATAGAAAGATGGGCATATAAGGGCACCAGGGGTCATGCAGCTGTTTTTGCAGGGGCAGAGGGAACTTCCGGAGCAGCTCTCCTCGCCGCAATAGCTGCAGGAAGATCACGTTCCGGTCTGGTTACTCTCTTTGTTGACAGTAATATATACAGTACTGCAGCTTCCCAGTTAAAATCTATCATGGTAAGAAAACTGGATTACAGGGGGGAAGAACTGGAATTACGGGGTATTACTTCGCTTCTTGCAGGACCCGGATGGGGGCAGGAAGGAAGAATCCAGCTTCTTGAAAAGCTTTTTGAAACTTCCATTCCCGGAGTCCTGGATGCCGAGGGTCTCTATTTTCTCCCCGAAGTTAAGAAAAGAAGCAATAAACCAGGATTTCTGGGAGGAAAATGGGTTTTTACACCCCATCCCGGAGAGTTCGAAACAATAAGTAATGTTCAAAAAGAAGAGTTTCTTGCAGCACCACTTCCCTATTTAAGAAAGATTGCAGCAGAGTACGGGGCTGTTATTGTTCTGAAGAGCCATGTGACTTTTATCGTCAACCCCGAAGGAGCCTACAGTATTGTAGATGGAATGATTCCATCTCTTGGTACTGGGGGATCCGGAGATATTCTGTCCGGGATAATAACCGGCCTTATGGCTCAGGGGATCGATCCATACCAGGCCGCTGTGGAGGGGGTTCTCCTCCACCAGAATGCTGGAAAACTCTGTTATAAAGAGAAAGGCTGGTATCTTGCAGAGGATCTTCTGCCGTATATTTCCAAAGCAGCTGCCGGGAGGAAAAATAACAGTGGATAAGGAAGATTTAGAATCTGATTATAACTATCATTTTAACAGGGAGGAATATGAACATAGCAGATTTACTGAACCTAATTCCTACAAAGATGGACCCTTTAAAAGGAACAGGACTCTCCTTATTACATTACTGGATATATCTGTAATAGTTCTAATACTTATTGTTGTATTACCCTTTGTCCGGAAGTCGTATGAGGTTCCGGATCTTGAAGGATATAAATTAAAACTCTCCCATTATAGTTCGGGAGATCAGGTTTTTTTAAATTTATCAGTCACAAATAAATCTAAAGGTGATTCAGATGGTGCAGATCTTGTAGATCTTGAGTTTTCCCTGGAACAAGGGGAAGAGACTGCAAGCTTAAATGAGCTTCTTCCGCTTCCTGGAGAAACATTGACTTATCGGACAAAATTCAGTTATGATTCCTCGGAATCTGCCCTGGTTAAGGTAACAATAAAGGGAATATCAACAATTCTCCGAATAAAGCTAATGGATTAAAGAGATACAGTGCAAAAAGCCGGGAACAGACCCAATATATAGAGATCGTAAAAGACTCAGGGTTATTGCAGTTGACCCGGGGGATATTATTATCTATGTTTTAGTCGGGACTCTGCAAAAAAAATGATTTTGCAGAATACATTTTATGGGTCGATACCTGAGTATCGGTACAGGAGTTATTTATGGTGCAGTTATATTTTTTATCTATTTGTTTAAATATTTTTGGTGGACTCATACTTGCAGCTCCCCATTTTTCTGAGCGGTTTCCAGCCTTGTCGGGTATCAGGGAGTATGTTTACAGCATAAATATATTAAAATATGGAGTTATGGTTCTTCTTCCTCTTATTGGGATAATGAAGCTGATCAGTGTTTATACCGGGGATGTAGTTGTTGTAGGTGATCTTCTGCCGGCACTTACTCTGATTGCTGCAGGGTTTACAATGATCGTTGAGCATCTGTCGGAAAAATCCGAATCCGAAAATAGATTTCTGAAGAAAATGGACAAAATTTTTGTAAGGTATGAATCAATAACTGGTGTTGCTGCTCTGGTAGCCGGAGTACTTCATTTTATTTTCCCTTCAGTTTTATTTTTATAGATGATTGTATCGACTGCAGGTATTGCTGTTAAAAACGGGAATTTCCTGCTGGCACTCCGGAAACCCGGAAGCTCAATAGGAGAGAGCTGGGAGTTTCCGGGGGGTAAGGCCGAGGATGGGGAATCTCCGGAAGAGGCTCTGAAAAGAGAGTTCCTTGAGGAACTGAACCTGGAGGTTACGGTAGGAGAAAGGATCTGCAGGGGTTATTTTACCAATAATGCAAAAGAGTACGAAATATACGGTTTTTCTGTAGACCTCACTATGGAAGGAGTTAAGCTTACTGAGCATTCCTCGATTAATTGGTTTACCCTGGAAGAGATGGAGTCTCTAAAAATGGCAGGTTCAGACAGACAGATAGTGGAGTCCCTTAAATATTTGTCCCTGCTATAATAACACCGTTTTTTGGAATTACAATTATTCCGTCTACAATTGAGAAATTATTGTACTCTCCGTCTTTTCGCTCCATATGATCAATTCCAACTCTGCATCCGTCTCCTATTCTGGCATTGACATCTATAATTGCCTTTTTAATAATTGTACCTCTGCCGATTCCTAAATTGGGCAGACCTTTCTTCTGGTTTTTTTCTTTTTCTTTTTCCGTTTCATAGTAGGTAGCACCCATACAGTAAACACTGTCCAGATTTGCTCCTGTTTCGATTATTGTCCGGATACCTATTATCGAGTTTACAATTGAGGCATTTGTAATAATTGAACCCTCTGCGGCAAGGGACTGAGAAACTGTACAGAAGTTCATCTTGGTTGCAGGGAGGTGTCTTCTGTGAGTATATATCGGTCTTGCTTCATCGTAGAAATTGAACTTGGGTGTCAGGGATGCTATATCAAGGTTTGATTCAAAGAATGCTTTAATAGTTCCTATATCTTCCCAGAAACCTGTAAAGGGATAAATGTTGACATGTTTGCTCTTAATGGCTCCCGGTATGATATCCTTGCCAAAATCAACAAAATCGTTATCCAGTAGTTCCTCCATAGTTTCTGCATTAAAAACATATATACCCATGGACGCCATATACTCTTTTTCCGAATCAACATTATCCATCCCTTCGAGGAGAGTCTGATCAAATTTTAGATTTGAGATATCCATATCAGAAGATGGTTTTTCAAGAAATGAAATTGCTCGTCCTCTCTTGTCGCATTTAATAATTCCGAGCCCTTCAGCATCCTTTCTTGTAACAGGAGTTGAAGCAACAGTAATTTCAGCACCGCATTTTTTGTGATTATTAATCATATCCTGAATGTCCATTCTATAGAGCTGATCTCCGGAAAGAATTACATAGTAATCTGGATTTTGTCCTTTAAAATGATACATGTTTTTTCTTACAGCATCTGCTGTCCCCTGATACCAGCTTGAACTTTCGAAGGTTTGTTCAGCGGCAAGTATCTCAACAAAACCTTTTGTAAATACATCAAAGATATATGTGTTCGCAATATGATTGTGGAGCGATGCAGTGTTAAACTGGGTAAGAATATAGATCTGTTTTAGGTCGGAGTTTATGCAGTTTGATATCGGAATATCTACTAATCTGTACTTACCGCCAAATGGAACGGCCGGTTTTGCTCTTTCCTTCGTTAGGGGATAGAGTCGCGTTCCTTTTCCTCCGCCTAAAACAATTGCTACAGTCTTATCCATTATTAACTCCTTGGGATCAGACTAAGGTAGATATTGAGCGGGGTCAAGAAAAAACTTTTGTAAATTCGATTGAGTCGGATAATCAGGATTAAACTTTTTGATTTACATTGATCAAAATTATTGGCACATTGTAAATACATGGTATAATTGCCGGATATGAGTAAACTTAAAAATAAACTTGATATCCTTGCTTTGGATAAAAACTTTACTGATAATGTAACACGCTGGGAGAAGATACCTCCAAGCAATGGTATTTACAGAGATATCCCGGATGAAGTCCTCCCTGTTATAAGAACCACACTGTCGAAGAGAGGAATTGACAGGCTCTATTCGCATCAGGCTGAAAGTTTTCAAAGTGTTTTGGAAGGAAATAATACTGTTATTGTAACTCCTACTGCCAGTGGTAAATCCCTGTGCTACAATCTTCCAGTTATTCAGAAGCTGCTGGAGAATCCTGAACAGAGAGCTCTCTATCTCTTCCCCACAAAAGCCCTCAGTCAGGATCAGCAGTCTGAACTTAATGAGATTATCAATCAGGGGAATATTCCTTTAAAAGTTTCCACCTACGATGGGGATACCCCTTCTTCTGTCAGGGTGTCTGCCAGAGAGTCCGGACGAATAGTAATAAGTAATCCTGATATGCTTCATAAAGGGATCCTTCCGAATCATCCAAAGTGGATAAAATTTTTGAGTAATTTAAAATATATTATTATAGATGAGGTTCATATTTACAGAGGGATTTTCGGCTCTCATATGACTAATGTAATCAGACGGCTTAAAAGAATCGCAAGGTTTTATGGGTCTGATCCTCTTTTTATATGCTGCTCCGCTACTATTAACAATCCTTTAGAACTTACAGAAAGGATAGTTGAATCAGAATTCAAGCTGATAACTAACAATGGAGCTCCTTCCGGGGAGAAGCATATTATTCTCTACAACCCCCCGCTGGTGGATCCTGTTCAGGGGATAAGAAGGGGAGTTGTCCTGGAATCCAGAAATATTGCAGCCCATTTTCTTAAAGAAAGGATTAAAACAATTATTTTTGCAAGATCCCGGATTCGTACAGAACTAATTGCTTCGTATATAAATAAACTTATGCTGAACCATTTTAATGATAATAAGAGAATCCGTGTAGAAGCCTATAGAGGAGGGTACCTTCCCGGAGAGAGGCGTTCTGTGGAAAAGGGACTCAGGTCAGGAAAGATTGACGGGGTTGTTTCTACAAATGCCCTGGAGCTTGGAATAGATATTGGTGGCCTTGATCTGGCCGTTCTCGCAGGATTCCCCGGTTCGATCTCTTCTGTCTGGCAGCAGGCAGGAAGAGCAGGACGAAGAAATACTCTCTCTGCTGCAGTAATAATTGCCTCTGCTTCTCCTACTGATCAGTATCTTGTAAAACATCCTGATTATTTTTTTGGGCGTAACCCTGAATCTGCATGGATTAATCCGGATAATATTTTTATTCTTCTGGATCATCTGAAGTGTGCAGTATTTGAACTTCCCTTTAAGGAATCGGATGAATTTTCAGGACCTGTTGCTGACTTTATGACATATCTTGAAGAGGAGGGTGTTGTCCGCTTATCAGGAGGCAGCTGGTACTGGTCAGATAGATCTTATCCTGCAGAACAGGTGGGGTTAAGGAGTTCCTCTTCTGAAAATATTGTTATAATTAATACTACGAATGGGAAGAATGAAGTTATCGGGGAAATGGATCTCCCTTCTGCAAAGGAACTTCTTTTTAACAATGCTGTTTATCTCCACAGGGGGGAGCAATTTTTTTCAAAGAAGCTTGACCTGGAAAATAAGTGCTGCTATGTAGAAGAGTCGGATCTTAACTACTATACCGATTCGGTAGTTAAGACAGATATTAAACTGCTTCACCGTGATATGGAGAAAGATATATCCGGGTGCGGAACCATTATTGGTGATGTACTGGTAAGGAGTAGGGTGTCCGGTTATAAAAAACTTAAATTTACGAGCCACGAAAATATTGGTTATGGTGATATTTTTCTTCCGGAGGAAGAGATGCATACAAGGGCAGCCATACTTGTCCTAAATAAAGAAAGCAGATCAGGAAAGTCTTTTCACGAAATTGAGGAGAGCTTAAAGGAAGAAATCCTCAGCAGAACGGCTACTTTAATAAAGAATGTTATACCTGTTTTTCTTATGTGTGATATTCATGATATGGGAGTCGCAGAGAGGCTGAAAGATTCTTATACAGATAACCCTGCTCTCTATTTTTATGATTCCTGTCCAGGGGGATCAGGACTTGCGGAAGGATTTCTAAGTAAATTTGTAAAAATTTTACAAGCTGCTCTCTCTATGGTAGAAACCTGTAGTTGTGACAATGGATGCCCCTCTTGTATCGGACCTGAAAGTGGAAAGGCAAGTATCAAGAAGGAACTAATAGAATTTATTAAAGGGTGGACAGGAAAATCCAACCATCCAGGCAGTTTAGAATGATCTGGCTGTGGCCATGAACTCCGGCTCTCTTACAGGGCGGCTTGGACTTATTAGAGGTTCAAAGAATAAGCTCACAAAAAAGGAAAATAAAAAAGTTCTCTCTTTACCCATTCCATGGATGAAAGTCAGTTCCTATGTTTCTGTAAAGGAAACTGTTGTGGATTTAAATGTCAATTCAGATTTACCTGGAGAGAATATAGCTTCTCTTTTTCCTGAACTGCAGAATGTTAAGCTCAGTGATCTCCTTTTTTATGATCTTGAAACTACCGGACTTTCAGGAGGGGCAGGGACTGTAGCTTTTCTTGCAGGTTTTGGATGGATAAAGGATGGATGTTTTTCCATTAAACAATTCTTCCTTCATGATTTTCCAGGGGAATCTGATTTTCTTCAATCTATAGGATCAGTTCTTCTTCCTGGTAAAGTTCTTGTTTCTTACAATGGGAAAAGTTTCGATCATCCTCTTCTAAGAACCAGATTTCTAATGAACGGGTTAAACCTGGATTCCATCCCGGAGGTTGATCTTCTTCATACTTCAAGAAGGCTTTGGAAGAGTCGTCTTTCATCTTGCCGTCTGGG
>JAJRQE010000190.1 GCA_024280415.1 Spirochaetota bacterium
TAGAAGACCCTTACCAATCAGAAAATATTATGCCGAAGTTTTAATTGTTACCTCTCTTCATAGAAAGGAAATGCAAACAAACTTCGGCATTTGTTTTTTTTCGGTATAATCGACGTTATGCCGATTTCGGCATAACGTCGACAATGGCAGCGAATTTATAAATGCCCATCTATTAAAGTATTGCAAGAAAAATAAAATTACTTTTACCAGATCCAGACCCTACCATAAAAATGATGGCTGTTATGTTGAACAGAAGAATGATATTGTTGTTCGAAGGACTGCAGGTTATCTCAGATATGATACAGATGAAGAACTTGTAATACTTAATGAGATGTATGAATCTGTAAGACTCTGGATAAATTTTTTCAACCCATCACAGAAACTTATTTCAAAGGTCAGAGAAGGTAGCAAAATCAGAAAGAAATATGATGCCCACCAAACACCCTATCAACGAGTAATGGCTTCGGATAAAATTCCAGAAAAATACAAATCAAAACTTAAAAAGCAATTCAAAAGTTCTGATCCAATCAAGCTCAAACGATCAGTTGATAAAAAGAAAGAAATATTGCAGGATATGGTATCAAAGAAAAACCAGAACGAGTTTCGATGGTAAAATGCAAATGATTATTAGTGAAGTTTACACTTATCAACAGTGTCCACAAAGAAAGAAAAAAGTAGCAAAAAAGAAAGAAATTGCTGCTACTGCTGGTTTAATTTGGGTTAGATTTATTCGTGAGTCTAAAATACATTTCGGTTAGATTTATTCATGAGGCAATAGGACCCTGCAAACAATATCTGCAGGCAATGAAGTTAACTGGCTTTTTACTGGTATAATATGGCTTCTACAAATTACTGCTGGAATTATGTATATAGGAACAAGTCCCTTTTTCTTTTTCCGTATGTTTAATATCGTTATTAAGCCGATTATCCGTATAATTTTAATTACAGTAGATATTATAGCTGTGGTTACTGCCCTGGTCTATCTCTTTGTCCCAGGAATAGATATTACAGTGCATATACTCAGTTTTATTATGTTTGGAACTCTTTTTTGGGAAATTTTACTAATCCTTTTAAAACTATTCTCTTTAAAAGATAAGACATTAAAACGGGCTGTTTTGATATTACTTATTATTACAGTATTTTTTATTCCCTTTATGTTAATGGATTATATAATTTCAATTTCCCCGATCTTTGATTTTTTAATGACAGTAGATAACCTATCCAGACCGGTCTACTTTCTTATCATCTCAATATTCAGCATCATTTTTACCTTCGTATATTTTAACCGTCCCGGTTATCGGAAAAATAATGAACTTACAGTATATTTTCTTGATAAATTCAAGATTACACCTAGAGAAAAAGAGATAATTGAACTGGTTCTGAAAGGGGATAATAACAAGACAATAGGCGAAAAATTATTTATATCTCCTAAAACAGTTGAAAATCATATTACCAGTATTTATCAGAAGATGGCTGTAAACAGCAGAGTACAGCTTGCCCAGATGATTTTCAATAACAGTGAAAAGTGACAATCAGGGGGTTTCCCCTATAAAACTTCTCATATTTCATGAAAAATCAGGGGCAACACCTCATTTTAAATAATACCTCCAGCAGAACCTGCACAGACAGTTGCCCAATGAGTATTAAAGTTATGGAAAGAGTGCATAAAAATAGGATGGAGGCTTCTGATTGTATTCTCTGTGGTTCCTGTATTGATAACTGTCCATCAAAAACCATTATTTATTCTTTTGGCAGTTGAAAATATATTTTGAGTTTCATCAATGATGTATCCTGCCCTAATTCCTATTGATATTGACAATATACATTTCAAATCCGGTTTGGCTATTTACTTTGGTTCCTGGGCGTATTTAATGAAATTACCGAAGGCAGAACTTTCACAAACAACATTTATGAGGTTTGTTCCTGCTTACACTCCAATTATCTGGCTGACAGGAATGTCACTAATGTCTGGCTCAAAAATCCAATTTATATTATCCTTTATATTTATTGCACTGAATATATGTATAGATATAAATAATTAACTATGCAAAAGGAAGAATTGCTTGAATAAAATAAAAATCATAAAAAAGATTGAAGAAATTGAATCTCCTGAAAAAGTAATTGGATTGATTCAAAAACAGATGATTATTATTGGAGGTTGTCCGGATTCTAACCATATTAAGGCTGCATTGGAAAATGCTTTAAAACCGGAAAGCAGAAGTGTTTTATTTGTATGGTACTCAGAAGCAAATGATGTGGGTTGATAAGAGTAATGAATAAAAAAAAGCGTTTTATCGAAGCTGGCCATAAATATTTAATGTATACACTGTCATTACCAGAACGAACAATTTACAATGTAAGCTTTGGTATGTTGCAGAGGTTTATTGTTAAAAAAGTAGCTGGAATTGATAATGAGTTATATCAGAGTTTTTAAAAGTACAACAAATCTGATTCCACGACTCGATACCATTTGGGAGAATATGGAACAGCCCCTTATTCAATCTGCGAAATCTCACTTTGACCCTGGTCAAAAAACCTGGTTAGAATCTAAATTTTCTTCTCTTTCTAAAGGTGAATACGAAGAATTATAAGAAATTTAGATTGTAAACCTTTAGGTTAATATTAGACTGATAACTTCCCTGACCCTGGAAAAATCAATAAATTCCTGTTCAAGCCTTAGGTTAGCTCTTATTTTATTTTTCCTAAGTTCATCATACAGCAGAGACTCTTCCCTGGTCAGATTCGGCAGGTCAGCAGTTGTTGCTGTTTTCTCTATCCCCCAATGCCTCTTATGGGTCATTACTGTTTCTCTGTCCATTAGAAATGAACCCACCCCGGGAAAAAGACTTCTAAACTGACTTAATATTGCAAAACCATGAGTATCAATATCACCCCAGTACCATAGCTCTTTGCTGTTAAGCCATGAAGCAGCAGAAAGATAATCGAAGTTATAACCTCTGCCAAAAATTACAAGAGAATCTTTTACCTTCGGGAATGCCAGGGCTGTTACATCATTTTCAATAATAAAAACCCGTTTGACTGGTAGTGATAATGAAGCAAATTCATCTGCTCTGACTGATAA
>JAJRQE010000191.1 GCA_024280415.1 Spirochaetota bacterium
GCAGAACTATTTTTCAAATAATAATACCGAGCTGGTATACAGTTACCTTATACTGAGTAGTTCTATTAACTGTAAAAGTATTATGATTGTAGACAATTCAGGGAATGAGTTTCTTAATGTTACTGAAATGGCTCTCTTTTCTGATGATCCTTTAATAAATCTGAATTATGAGCAGGTAGAAGCAGTAAATGATGAGAAAGAGATATATTGGACATCAAGTGAAGTTACCGCATCGGGCTCAGTAAATTCTATAGAAGAGATCATGATAAATGGAGCTCCCGGGACTACATTTAATGTAACAGGAAGTGATATGAATTATATCCAGATCAATACAAAGTCTGTAGCTCCTATCCGGCAGATTTCAGGTTGGGAGCCCGGCAGTGATTCTACTGAAATTGTGCTTAAGAATAATTTTGTATATACATTTGGTGATCTTGGTATTGAATCAAGTGATTTCTTTATACCTTTAAAAGATTTAAGTGATATAGATACCTGGGGTTCTGTTGTATCTATAACTGATACTCCATTCTATTGGGGAAGTAATCTAAAGTCACTTGGTAACCCTTTGCCATATGTTCCTGGTGGAATAGATGGTCCAAGAACTTTTGCCTACAAGATGGGAGAACAGTTAAAAGCAAGAATAAGTGCTGGATTTATGATCTGGGGGAAAAATGCTTTATCAACAAAAGCTATAAATGATATCTATAATACAGGATATATAGATGCAACAAGTTTTAGTGGTTCTCTTGGAATAAATAAACCTTTTAAACCGGGGTTTTATATAAATAACTCTACCGGTGGATTTGACAGTACACTAAGCCCCGAAAATGTTGCCGGTGTAGATGACATGGGAATCCTTCAGGGAGCCATGGCTATGTTTCCAGACGACACTTTCCAAAATGTGAAAAATGAGGATATAACTTTTGGTCTGGACAAGTATTTCGGAATGAATGAAGCAGGCAGTTATGGTCTTGATGGTGATAAACCCCCCCTGTTTGAACCGGAAGGAGATAATAGTTATGAGAGTATATTAAAACTTACTCCCTCTGATATTGAACGAAACAGTGTTATAATCCCTGATATAAGCCAGATGCAAGAGGGTGATATATTGGTACGCAATACCAGAGATGAAAGCAATGTGGGTATAGTGGTGGGATTTCTTGATGATAAACCTGCAGTACCCACCCCAGCTTCAAACTGGTGGGACAATGTCCTTGTAATATCTTCCAGAGCAGGGTTCCAGATGGCAACTCTTGGTACCTGGGGTAATCCTGACGGTTTGTTCGGTGGGTTCTCTGAGAAGCCGGAAGAGTATGTAATTAGAAGGCTTATGAAGAAAACTGGGACTATAACAGGACTTAAAACAGAGGACTGGGAAAGTGTTAAGACTGTTTATCCTGCATGGTATACTCATTATGGGGAGTATAAGAAGATTGCGGAGGAGTATTTCCCAATAGGATATCTAACAAGTGAAAATGAACTCTATCAAAAAATGAAAACAGAACAATATTCTAAACGTCCATATTTCAAGAGATTACCGCCAACATCGCTGCCTGATAAAAAGCTTACAAATTCTCTTTTTTATAACGGTACTACTGACCCAAGAATGAGAGTATCCAGTCTTACAGGATGGCGAAGATTTAATGAAAAATTAAGCTATCATCGGGCAATTGATATTATAGATGGAGATGCTGAGCCTGGTTTAGTAAAGCAGGCCTATAGCTCAAGTGACTATGGGAATATATATGCCCCTGAAGATGGGTTGTATTGGATAATCGATAAGACTACTTTGTCAAATTTAAAAGAATATATTCAGATTTCTGATACCGAAATGCTGGTAGTTGATAGTTATGGTAAGGCTTATGGAGATATAGGGGTTTTAGTTACACCTCAGAGGATATATCTCTTTGCTCATATGTCTTTGGAAGATCACTTAATAGAAGATACTACTTTTAATATAGGAATAAGTGATAATTTCTATTCCAGAAAATCTACTGATGAGTATTATGGAGATGAAGTAATAACAGCTTTTCCGACTTCCTATGGCCAAGCGATAAATATAAAGAAAGGAGCATGGATTGGGATTATGGGAGACAATAGTTATGGAGTATATCCAAGTATGCTCCCACATATGCATTTTGAAGTCTATGAACGATTTCTCGATTATAGACCGGTGGGTTTTGACTATATATCAGACAATGAAGGTAGAATAGATAAAATTGTAAATACCAATTTTTTTAATAATGAATCTGAGGGTAGAAATCTTATTACACTTGAGTTTATAAAAAGAAATTTGCAATGGCAGAGAATAGATCCTCTCACAATTTTTTCAAGTGATAATACTAATCCTGATAATAGCCCATATTATTTATCTACTGATGCAGATGAGACCCAGGATATTATTGATAAAATGGAAAATATATCTGTAATGGGCACTGAAATTGGAATTATAAGCACGAATGAATTAGGTGTAATGTTCAGTGACTGGCCTGCTCCTGTAACTTGGGAAGGGGGAAGACCATGAGAAGAGTTATCTTATTAATCTTAATTTACTTAACTTACTCGAGTGCAGCTGTTGCAGGTCCACTAGTAATTGAGATAACTACAAAGGAAGTAATTGAACGTGTTCCAAGGTTTGGTTCGACTTACTCTATCTATATGAAAGAGAACAAGATTTTCTTCAGCCAGGGGGAAAAATGCACTATTGTAGATCTTGATGATTATTCTATTGAAGTCCTTAATCCTGAAACCACTTTTTTCAGAGTACTGGGTGAGTACGGAGATAATTTTCTGATAAATAAATATTTTTTTGATGATGCTAAACAAGATTATAGATTTACATTTCATACTTATAATCCTAAAACAACAGAAATTGATTATTTTAAGGTACCAAAGGAAGTAATAGGAAATAAGGACTATATAAATCATTTTATTAATAATCAATTTTTCTTTACTATAGCAGAAGGTGAAGATGGGCATACAAGCTTCATATATGATATTGTAGCAGGCGAGAAAATTGGGCGATTCCCAGGAAGGTTTGCTGATATTACTCCTGACAGAATCCATTCTTTGTGGGTTCTGTCAAATGGTTTGTATATATATAATCATTCATCACAAGAATGGCTTTCTACATCACCTATTGCCTGGGGGGAAACCTCATTTTTTATGGTTCCTTCAATCTACTTTATAAATAATGAACTATTCCTTTATACAACATCGTCAAAATATCAAATGTACTCTGTTTTTAATATTAAGGGAGAAGAATTATTAAAGTTTAAATATGTTCCTGAAGACGGTAATATGCATAGTTATGGCTTTGTAAAGATAGAAGATAGTGAATATGGTAATAATTTTGGAATACTTATGAAAGCTGAAGGAGAGATAGAAGCTTTAAGAGATTTGGGTTTGCTCTTTAAGCCCACTACAGGAACAGCAAATGATTCTCGAGTAAGAATTAGAGAGTATGCGTTATTAGAAGCAAAACACCTGGGCTACCTATCTACTGGCGACAAACTGGAAATACTTGACCGCAGTGGCATAAAGGTAAAAATAGGAGACATGGAAGACTACTGGTATAAGATCCGAAGACCAAGTGATGGAATGGAAGGCTGGAGTTATGGGGCTTTTATTGATGTAGATGAAGCTCCACCAACAGTGGATGATGGGAGTCCTAAGAGTTATCGGATTCTGGATTTTGATCCGACTGAGGTAAAGAGTTATAAGTAATATTAGATGTCCCCTCGATGGTACTGAATGCTGGAGTTATGGAGCTTTTATTGATCTGGAAGAAGGATAAAACATAGTAATTTTATAATTATACTTTTAATATTCCATTTGAAAAGATGGAATAAAATAAAGCTCTTTGAAAATTAAGAGAAGGGAATTGAATATTATGTCACAGACAACAGCAAAAGTTGTCTGTAACAATTTTAAAAATTGAAAAGATTTAAAAAACTGTATTTTCTATAAGCATAAACTGATTTATTAAAACAGAAAGATAGATGGAAACGTTAAGGATACGTAGGGCGTGCCGTAGCAAAAATGATAAGTGATAAAAATACGGAATAATTATAGAATTAGAAGAGTAGGTCTTTGAAAATATAGAGAAGGATTTTATGATTTGTATGTGGAAAATCATTTGAAAGCATAGAATTGAAAGAATTTACTCCATATTATATAACTTGCATTATCTTAGGGACAAACCTATCCCAATGGAACAAAAAGAGAAAAATATTATCTTTAGAAAACTTAAGCAGTTTTACGGTAATAATGCTGATACAATCCAAAAAGAACAGGCTTGCATACAATCTTTCCTTCACTTTGCGGCGAAAAGCCATTGGGAATAGTGTTCCCGATTCCCTGGTGAGGTCTTAAGTTATTGTAATAATAAACATATTCCTTAATGAGACGAAAGAGTTGCCTTCTTGAAAAAACAATGAAGAAGTTCAGGAATTCACGTCGTATGGAGCCGATAAACCTTTCAGCATAGGCATTCATGTCGGGAGAGTATGGAACGGTAGAAATACCTTTAATACCAACTGAATCATAATCCAGCCACTTTAATTCACCGGAGTTATCATGAATGAGATGAGTTCCATTGTCCATTCGGTCATACATGAACCCCTCAAGCTGATTGTGAACAAAAGAGATAGTTGGGTTTGTAGTAATACCAAACTGTACAATCTTTCTTGTTTTTAGTTCAAGAATGAAAAAGATATAAAAACGTTTGAAGCCAAAAGTATCTACCGTAAAGAAGTCACAGGCAAAGAGAGAATTCCAGTGGCTAGTGAGGAACCTTTTCCATGAACCCGAAGGCTTTATGAGACCGGATTTTCTTGCTGTTTGAATAGTCCTTCGTACGGTATCTCTTGAAACATCAAAGGAAAGATTCATAAGAGCACCTACGATTCTATCATAACCCCAGGAATAATTATCTCTTTTGATTTCAAGAATGAGTTTCCTGATCTTATCAGAGACTGGAGGACGTCCCTTTTTCTTTGTTTTTCTTAGATGAGTCCAGTATTTCTGTAATCTTTTACTCCATGCATAGAGAATGGTTTCCGGTTTGACAAGGGTAATAAAACGCTCTAAACCTGGATGAAACTTAAGGTTCGTCAAATAAACAGACCTGTCAAAGTTAGTAAAATCAGGATTAATATTATGCTGATCAAGAGACCTCTTTAAGATCTGATAAAACATTTTGTACTCCGAATGAAGAAATATAATGGAAAGTATATTAAATGAAATTGGAAATAAATGTAATAATATTTCAAAATAATTCAAAACAATTATAGAAAAATAGAAATGCTGAAGATACTAAGCCATCTAATAATTATCTGAGTACAAGATTGCATAGAATATTAATAACTTGATTGACATCTTTCCACTGACACATTATTCTTCAGAAAAGTAAATAATAAAAGGAGAATTAAAAAATGAAAAAGCTTATGCTAATTTTCATTGTGTCATTATTGACACTCATTGGTTGTTCATCAACCGGCTCAATTAAGGATGTAGAATCTATCAACCCTGTTGGAGTAGTATCTGTTATTTCAAATGGTGAAATAACCTGGTATGGAGAGGAAACGGAAAATCCTGGCTTGCTTGGTAAATTTTTGGCAAAAAAAATAAATGAAGCTAAGGATGATGATGTAAGTACTCTACTATCCCGTGCAGATACACTGGTTAATGATGCGGATAGATACCTAATGGCAGCACTTTCAAAAGTAGATACGATTTCTACTGTAGATAAGGAAGTGATATTAGGTTCAAAGTCATACACAAATGCAGAAGAAGACAATATGCTGGTAAAAACTGAGCTGATTTTAGCTGATGGTTACAAATTTGTTAATTACAGAGATAAAGATTTAGCATCTGATTTAAATGAAGAAATTGGAATAAGAGGTGACATTTATATACAATTTGACTTCAAAAAGATAGTCATGTCCGGAGTTGCAAAAAATGGAAAGGTTGGGGTCTTTGTTGGATTGAGTGCTATTATTGTAAATCAGGATGGTAAAACGGTTCTAATCAAATCATTTACAGGAAAGAGTGAGAGTACTATTCCTGTTGTAGCAGGAATATATGATCCCAGAGAACTTATGGATTTATTCCCTTCAGTAATTGAAGAAGTATGTGAATCTTTTGTCGCTACATTTTATCAATAGAAATTGGAAGTATTTATAACAACCATCCACCATTGGATGGTTGTTAATTTAAGTAGTAGAAAAAATTATCCATTGTAATTGATTAAACTGATTATTAGAATATAAATTGCAGTTACTGGAAATAATGTATGAAAAAAAGTCCTTTTATTTTATTAATTCTTGTCCTTTTACCTATACTCACGTTAAACGCCAAAGATCTTGAATTATTAGTAGGAATGTCTGCGGACTATCTGACAGGAAGTTTCAGGGAAATAGTCTACCCCGATTCAGTTTCGGTAAATTCTTATTTAAGTGAACTAATCTGGAATCTGGATAATATCTATGTTGTAAATGCAGAAGGATCACTGTCGTACAAAGGATTTAAACTGTACTGTTCAGCAGGCACAGCCGTTAATCAGGGTACCGCAGTAATGACAGATACAGACTGGACCGATTATGGAGATACAGCATGGACCCACTGGTCAATAAGTAACATTTTTCTGGAAAGATCTCTTTTTCTGGATACAAACATCTCCTATACCGACAGAACATCGGATATTATTTCGGCCTCTATAGGAATAGGTTACAGACTGAACTTTCTTGACTGGGAGGATAGAGTAATTGACTATGTGTATCCAACTCCTCCTGTTCCGGATATAATCGGGGAGAACGGAATTGGTTACCAGGTTACTCAAAATATATTTTATCTCGATACCGGTATTCAGGTTAAGGATGAGAATGTTACAGGAACTATAAATTTTCGGTACTCACCCTTTGTATATGCCTGGAGCCTTGACCATCATCTTTTAAGGACAACAGCTCCCTATTTTTTTAAAGACAGTTTTTACTCCTATATGTGGTATGAAATAGACATTGCAGTAAGAATTGAGACAGGGAAGTCAGGATGTATTGTTATAGCTTATTCAAGGCAGGAACTTTCCGAGACTGCAGGGAATACTGAGTATTATGATGAGAACCCTTCTAATACCGAACTTATAGGTACTTTTCTTGGAACAACAGAATATAGTGCTGGTCTGGCATCGGTTATTTCAAGTTTCAGTATCAGCTATATTCATAAACTTTGGTAAGGTTATTCTAACGGATACTCCCTAATTACATAACCTTTTTCAATAAAGTCCATTACAAGGATTGTATTATCCGGGGATAACCTGATAGTTCTGAAACTGTCAGAAGTTCCCAGATTGACAGAAATTACTTCAATATCTGCATCTGGTGTATTTTTTGTAAGCAGAGAGCTGCCTTTATTACTCTCAGAGTGCCAGAGAAATCTACCGTCTGTTGTAATACCAAGCCAGGAAGCTTTTATACTCTCTTTCCCGTCCATTGAAGGGAATACTGGAATTGTGTTTTCAGAATCAATAGTAAATAGTGGTATCGGTTTTTCATCTTCTGTTTTCCCGTAAAGACCAATGGGTTCCGGGTTGGAGTAGTTAAAGACAATACTTAAACCCTGAGATGATTTATATGATGGCATTACAACAAAGATATAGGTTTCTGTACAGATTATTGCATCCGGGAATTGTCCTATTCCAAAATCATAATTGTATACAAGCTCACCTTCGGAGTTCAGAACGTACAGTACAGAGGCTGCAAAGGTTATAAAGAAATTACCGTTTTGTGTGTTAAAATAGTTCATATCCGGCCTGAGACCATATGGGGCAGGTATTGCATTTATAAACTCACCATTGGAGGAAAAAACACTTATCCTGTGCTTATAGAAATCGGGAATAAAAATATTCTTCTTTTCATCCAGACCGAAGAATCTGGGGAACCAGAAATCATCAGCTGTTTTAAGCACCCCTACCTGATTGTCATTGTTTCCAAAAGGAATACGAATTTCAACTGCATATATAGGAAAAAGATTCAAAATAAAAATACAACAGGTAATTAAATATTTAAATTTGTTAATAAATTGGAAAATATTGATTTGTCCTGATTCTATCGAGTTATCCAAAACAGATCCTCCTCTTTGCTTATAATAAAAGAATCTTTATTAACTGAAACCAGATTGAATCCTTCTGTGGAAACTTCCCCTGTAATTCTAATGACATCGTTGTATAGTGTATCTTTAAAGAGATACACCATCTGGCCTTCCTGTTCTGCAAAACCCAGATATTCAAGCCTCTTCTTGTCATAAACAGGTATTAATACCGGTTCCTGAGGAACCTCCCTGGGAACAGAAACTTGTGTAGATTGTAAAGGTTTCTTAAAAAAAGAAGCTAATTCTGAAACAGTTAATTTTTTACTAAAAGTATCTTCTGTATCTACAACATTAATTAAGTTGTGATCAATTACAGTACTTGAATAAAATGTTTCTGCTTTCGGTACTTTATGGGGTAAGAATAAGTTAGAAAAGAAAAAAAGGAGAATAAGTATAATTAAAGCTATTGTCGTAAGTCCTAAAAGAAGATATTTTAATACTTTTAAATCAGAGTTCATATTCCTAATTCCTTATAAGCCTGGATTCTATTATGTTGATTGAATACTTTTCTATTTCAGGATAAAGAGATTCTATACTATCATCAATTAAACTTATAGATTCTTCCGGGGGATAAACTGCACAGATAATTCTTAGACTGGTTTTATCAAGAGTTAACACTATCTCCCAAAACCAAGTTTTTGTACCTAAATATTGATATACCGGGTGATTAATATCATCTTCAGAAATGATTTCCGAAAGTTGTTTTGGAGTAATTTCTGTATTTGCTCTTAAACTTATAATTCTTTGGTAGCTTGTTTCCGGATGGGGAAGGGGTTTCTCTCCATACTTATAGTTCAGAATTCCTTTTAAAGTATCCGGAGCTATAAAATGGATATTGAATGCAGGCAAGGCAGAGATAAAAGGGAAAAGATCATCATAGTCCGGAAAGAGAACATCTCTTAATTCAGAAGGCTTGATTATTTTTTTATCCATTCTAAGTTTCTGCACTTTAGTACGGAAGGTTTCTGCTCTCTGATTGCTTTTTTTTCGAATTTCATAAAGCTTCATAAGAGAAAACTCATCAGCAGTATTGATATTTGCATAGCTATAGGGTGAGAGAACATTCTCCAATGCGTCCTGTGTAAAGTAGTTTTTATAGAATTCTTTTATGTCTATGGAGAATCCATTATCATGTCTGTACTGCTGTACATCATCCATAGCAGCACCTTCGGAAAGTATGGATGAGAGAGATGATCCTTCAATAAGTTCTTTTCTTATCCAGTTTGGATTTATCATACTTGAAACGTCAGTTAGTTCAGTTCCAATTTCATTTCCGCTTTTGTCTGCCAGGTACTCCCATATGGGATCAGCTTCTGAATCAGCTATTGAAGTATCATTCTCCAATAGCTTATTCATTATAATATCAGCTTCCTTATAAAGTTTTTGTCTGGTTTTAAAGGTGATTTCCTGTTTTTTATCTATGTATAAAACCTGCCTTAAAATAAAATTAAATCCAATCCCTATAGCTCCAAAAAATAGTATTATTACAAGAGATAAAAGTATAGCTGATCCTTCCTGATACCTTGAGATCTTCAATTATCTTTTCCCTTCATAAGAGGCCAGCTTCCAAAGGGTAGAATGAAATTTAGCTCCTCATTTTTAAGGTATAGGGTAATGCTAATACCTGTAGTAATATTATCTTTTATAAAGGGGATAACATTTCCATTCGTGATATGCGGGAAATTAATAAGCTGTCCCAGGGGGGTTAAAATAGAAAAGCCATTCTGTGTGAATCCAAGTTTTAATACAGCTTCTTTATCCCCTTTGTAATATGCCAGGCTGAGTATACCATCGTTCCCGGAAAGAGCAATATCAGGTTCAGTCTCCCAGAAAGGGATTACAATATCGTTGAGATTTTCGATCAGCGTTTCCCGAAAAAGAATAAGTTCTGCATGAAGCTTCGCATCTTCCGTTAATTTTTCATAGATAGTAAGGACACCTCTTATTCCAAATAAAACTGCAGATGAGCTGAAAAGGAGTATAAGAATTGCAGTAAGAGTTTCTGTAAGAGTAAAGCCTTCCTGTGTTAATTTTATGCTACTTTTTTTCATAAATTAATTGACTCTCTGATATAAATTTGTTTTCTTCTGTAATAAGGATTCTGAATACCATCTTTCTTTTTTCAAGTAATTTAATAGGAGAATAGATTAAAGAACTGATCATAACCATAGCAAAACTTAAGATGACAAGAGAAACAAATACATCTATTAAGATATATCCCTCAGTAAGCTTTTTTTTTCTTATCATATTTCTGCTTAAAGATTTTTCAGTTCCTTTTAAGAAAACTTTGATATTCATCATTTATTAAATCCTCTTTATCCGGATCAGGATAAGTTTCGTATATAAGAAAAATAAGCTCAAATACTTCCTCAAATATCTGGTTCTGTTCTACAAGGAAGTAAAGTGGTTCCAATGCTTTATTCCAATTCTCAAGTTTATAATAGACTAAAGATTCCAGAAAATATAATACCGGATCATCTTCAGCGATCAACCTGGCTCTTTTGAGAAGAGTGAGTGCTTCTTTGTAATTATGTTTTTCAATTGAAGATTCTGTTCTCTCTTTAAGAAAGGCTAAAGATACGATTTTAAGGTAAAGTACCTGATCTGGCTCTATTAACTCTACCAGAGCTTCCAGGGGTTCATGAAGATCCTTTGTTATAATAAAATTATAGGAACCTGCCTCTGCATCAGGAATAATAAAACGACCACTTGTATCTGTATACTGGAAACTATTATCACCGTACTGGACTTTGGCACCACCTACAGGTTGATTGTAATCATCATAGAGCATCCCAAAGAGTCTGAGTCCTTTCTTCTCTTTAGGAGTCGATGAACATCCTGCTATAAGGAGTATAAAAATAGCAAATAATATGAATATTTTTGAAAACTTTATATTTCTTTTCATGGAGTATCTCCTTCATGTTTTTTTTCATCTGCATGATAGTTAAGAGAGGCAGTCAGGTTATAGAGGTTTTTGAATGTATTAAATCTGACCATTAAGTAATAAGTGCTTACGGTATCTGAGTATGTTTCCAGTAGTAATAGAAAGCTTAACACTTCTTTGATAGATCCTTCTACTGAAATGGTAATACTTGGTATAGTTTTTTCTATGTCTGTCTGATAGTTTATTATTTCCAGCCCGGAACCTTTCGCCCCTTTTGTTATCAGGTTGGTAGAATCAAAGAAAGAGAGTTCATTTCCAGGTAAGATATTAGTACTTACTCTTTTTATTTCTTTTTTTAGGTTACTTAGGTACTCTTCCATTTGTACTATTTGCATAGTAGAGGGAGAGGCTTCTGCAGCTCTTTCATATAGTATTGAAATACGTTTTCTATTTTCCTGAGTCTCTTTTACCTGGAGACTAAGGAAAAAGAGAAAACTTAATACTATTGTTCCTGTCAGGATATAGAGAAGGATTTTTCGTTCTCTGTTCAACGGATGCTTCCTTTAAGTTTAAAGTAATAAGTACTCTCTCTTGGAATTATTCTGTCAACAGAGAGGTCTGTTATCCCTGGAGTCTCTGAAAAAAGAGTTGCCAGGCTCATAGGATCAGGGCTTTCTCCTTCAATGGTGAATTCATCTTCCTTCAGAGTTATCCCGGTTACTGTCAAAAGGCCTTCTGCAGATTCATAAAGTAGACTAATAATTCTAAAAGGGTTAAATGTCTTGTCTAATATCTCTCCTCCAGTAAGCTGAGTCTCTAACTTTTCAACCTCGTCTTTCAGGCTTATATACTCAAGATGAAGATTCTGTTTGTTTTTTATAAATTCAGAAAGAAAATAAATATTTTCTTCCTGAAGGCTTTTGTATTTAAGAACACTGATATTTAATAGGATAAAAAGAAATACTGCTGTAATAATGAGTGTCGTTTTTCCTGTGGACGAACGATTTTCCCGTAGTTTCCCCTTTTTAAGGTTTCGTGGTCGTGTAAGAATTTGAGGATTTCCTATTTTATCGAGAAACTCTGATCGATTGGTTTCATCTGTCAGGAAAACAAGTGAGTTTTCTTCAGTAGCCTGGCTATTCATCCTGTATTGTCTGGATATTATGGGAATGCCTTTTTCTATTGTTACGGACTCTGTGATTCCATCCGAATAGAGAAACAGGGTTCCTGTATAGTCTTCCGGGAGCTTTTTAAGTAAAGAAGGAAGATAAAAAATTGGGCACAGATTTTGGTTTGTTTTATTATTTACAATTACATTTTCTTTTATAAATACAATAATTGCAGTATTTGTTCCCGATTGTTTATTTTTTAATATCCGATAATGGTAGGGAAAACTGCTGCTGTGTCCAGGATATATTTCCTTTAATCTGAAACTAATATACGATTCATATCTTTTTTTAGGGATAGGTGGAATATTAATAAATCTGACATCATAGTCCTTTCGGTTAAGGAATGTGTATGACAATGATTAGTTCTCCCAGGTCACAATATCTGCATCGTCACCTTCTCCTCCTTCAAATCCATCAGCTCCAAAACTGCGGATACCAAAGGGTAGGCCACCTGGTCCGGGGTTTATGTATTCATAACTGTTTCCCCATGGATCATCAGGCACAGGTTTTTCTATATAGGGACCTGACCAGTCGGTGGGGACAGCTCCTGATGATGGTTTTTCCCAAAGAGAGGAAAGACCCTGTTCCTGATCCGGGAACTTTTTGTTATCAAAGAAGTAGGAGTTCAGGGCAAGAGAAAAGCTTTCTATCTGTGAACGGGCTGTGACAATTCTTGCCCTGTCCAGATAACGGAATGCCATAAATCCTACTGTGCTGGTTAATATTAGGACAATTGCGATTACAATTAGGGTTTCAACAAATGTCCAACCCTCTTCAAAATTTCTTAAGATTTTCTTTTTTGACACATATTTCTCCTATATAATTGTTCCAAATAGAGAAAACAAAGGAACAATAAAAGCTGTAATAAGTATGATTATTATAATACCCACAATAAGTATTAAAAGAGGTTCAACAATTCCCATAAATCTTGATGAGATGTTTTCTATTTCTGCCTCATAATAGAGCCTTAACTGGGTGAAAATTGTATTAATGTTACCGGTGGCCTCTCCCAGTCCAACCCAGCCAGAGACCTTTGGTGGTATTACTTTCTGCCCTGAAAAGGCTTCTGCCAGAGACGAGCCTGTAGAAATTTTCTTATTTATTTCAAGAAAAGCATATTTTATAACTGTATTTCGACAAACACTGGCAGCTTCCGGTATAGCTTCGGATAGGGTTATACCATTCCCGGTCAGAACCTCTATACTAAAGGTAAAATTAAAAATTTCGATCGTTTGAATGATGCTTCTGATTCCTGGAATTGTTAATAGAAATTTATCTGTAAATTCTCTTATACTCTTATTTTTTTGTCCCAGAACAAGAATTAGAGATATAGATACAATTAAAAGGAACATAATCAGGCTTATACCGGTAAATATGGAAATATTACGGCCTAAAAGATCAGTTTCTGCAGCCGAAGCAATTCCATCAAATAGTTCTGTAAGTTTTGGGAGTATAAAAATAGCAATAAATGCAGAGCCTGTCAGGGCTATACCAAGAACCATTAACGGGTAGATGGAGGCGTTAACAAGCTTGTCTCTAATCTTTTTTTCCCGAATAAGATAGTCTCTTACAGAAGGGATAACTGTTTTTAGGGTTCCAACCCTGTCCCCAATAGCAACAAGTCCTCTGTAGAGAGGAGGGAAGGTTGACTTCATCTCTCCTATGATTTTAGAAAAGGATTCTCCTTTGTTGAGTCTTTCTTCAATATACCCTGCCAGAGACAGGAGTTTTTTATCGTTTGTTATTTTTAGAAGCATTCTTATTGAATCCTTAACAGATAGACCTGATTCCAGGAGAATAGAAAATGTTGAAGTAAATTCCAAAAGCTTCTTTCTACCTATACTTTTTTCTCGGTTACTGCCGGATGTTTGAATTAGAGTAATTTCCAGAGGTGTCAGCCCCTCAGAGAGAAAAGATGCAGCTGCTGCATCTTCAGATCCTGCCTGTCTTACAATTTTTCTTATCTGACCGTTACTATCTGTTACCAGGCATCTGTAATTCAATATAGATCTCTCTTAATCACAAAACTCTCTCAAGCTCTGCAAGACTGGTTTCCCCATCTACTACTTTACGAAGACCACTGCTTATAATATTAATCCTACCTGTTTTTTTAAGATGATCGGATATAATATCTGCCTGTGCATTATCTGCGATCATCTTCTCCAATTTTAAATCTACAGTCATTATTTCATATACGGCTGTTCTTCCCTTGTATCCCTTGTTTCCACATACAGAGCAGCCGGAAGCCTCATATATTTTTCCTGATTCTATTCCGTGTTCCTTGAAAAGTTTTTTCTCCCCCGGAGAAGGATACCGGATTTTTTTACATTCAGGGCACAATTTTCTTACAAGTCTTTGGGCAACAGCCCCCTTAAGAACTGCCCCCAGTAGATATGGTTCAGTGCCCATGTTACGCAGGCGATTTATTGTAGAAACTGCATCATTTGTATGGAGTGATGAGAGGACAAGGTGACCAGTAAGTGCGGCTCTTACTGCCAGCTGGGCTGTCTCTGAGTCCCTTATTTCTCCAATCATGATAATATTGGGATCCTGTCTTAGTACACGTCTAAGTAGTGAATGAAAAGAGAGACCAATTTCCTCATTGGTCTGGATCTGACTTACACCAGGTATTCTGTTTTCTACAGGATCTTCAATTGTAATTATTTTAGAAGACACTGCATCCAGCTTTCTTATTATTGCATTTAAACTTGTTGTTTTTCCACTTCCTGTAGGACCGGTAAAGAGAATTAAACCATTATTTAGAGAATATAGTTCTTTTAAGGTTGAAAGATCCTTTTTTGAAAATCCCAGCTGATCCAGTGAGGTAAGAGTGTCCTTTTCGTTAAATAATCGCAAGACAATTGATTCTCCACCTGCTATAGGTACAATTGAAATTCTCATATCAAGATCTATTCCACCTAAATGAAGGGATATTCTTCCATCCTGAGGAAGCCTTCTTTCCATTATGTTGAGATTTGCCATTATCTTGATTCTACTTGAAATAGCAGGAAACTGACCTGATGGAAGTTTACTCACATAGCTTAGCATTCCATCTATTCGATATCTTACAGTAGTTGTATCTGAACTTCCTTCAATATGTATGTCGGAGGCATTGCTTCTTATTGCTTCGATAAAAAGATTATTTACTAAATTAACAATAGGTGCATCGTTTGCCAGCTTATCAAGTTGTATTACAGAAGTGCTATCTTTCGTATTGTATTCATGTTCATTCTGCCTTGACAGTTCTTTGCTTAAGTAGGCTGCAAGTTCATCATTATCAATTTTTACAAACTCACATTGAGAATGATGAAAATCCTGAAGTTCTTCTTTTAGAAGCTCATCATCAGGAATCCCCAGGCCTATAATAATTGAGCCGTCTTTCCGGGTATGAAGTTTAATTACCTTACGTTTCTCCATGAACTCAACAGGATACTGCTCCTGCAGAGGAGGGAAGGGGTGGTAATCTTTTAAGGAAACAGAAGTCATAGTCATCTTTTTATGATCGATCCTTATTTACGATAAATTTATTAAAGAGTCTTTTTATTTCAATAGAAGGCTCTGTTTCTTCAGGTATACTTCTTTCAATATATGGAACAATATAAATTGTAAGTTCAGTATTCTCAACCGATTCTGATGTGCTGGTAAATAGTAATCTTAATAAAGGGATATCACCTAATATTGGTACTTTATTAGTAGTTATTGATGTTTCCTGCTGCATAAGTCCGCTTATTACAATTGGTTTTCCTGAAGGTGTTCTTACATGGGTATTTACAATACGCTCAGATGTTGGTGGAAGACTGTCTGATGAACTGGTAGAAGTTCCTTTTTTTGAAAGGGTGGATGCAATTTTCATTGTTACCATATCATCCCCTGAAACCCATCCCGTAACATCAAGAAATAGTCCCGTTGATATTTCTCTTGTAATTCCTGTTTGCTGAAGATTTCCTTCATCATCAACCTCTGTATCCTGGTACCTATAGGTTGATGTGTTCTGGAATTTTACAGTTTCTCCTGATAAACCGTGGAGTGTTGTATCGGCTAATATTTTGGATGTATTAGCTTTAAGGGAGGCATTTATTTTCAAGGCAAAAAGATAACCAAATGTTGAAATAATATCAAAATCAAGTGAAAGTAAGTTGCCTAATGCTCCCATAAACATTGTCGAGTCTGTACTTTCTGAAGGATTAGCTCCAATAGAAAATTCCCAATCTGAACTGTTTCCTTCCTGGCTTTGAATAATAAGTAGTTTGTACCTAACTTGGGGTTTTGGTTTATCGATCTCTTTAAGTTTATCATTTAGAAGCTCAATTTGTTTATTGGTCCCCTCAAAATAGAGGCTTGATTCAGATCCTGTCAGTTTGAAATTCTCACTGGTAAAGGGAGGAGGTATAGCCTTTAAAAATTCCTCTGCTTTGATATATCTGAATGTTATAAAAGTACTCATAGCAGGCCTGTCAATTTTATCTATCAAATAATCGAACTCTTTTTTTTGATCTTTAGAAAGACGTAGCACAAAGGATTTTCCTCCAGGCAGAACCATTGGAGAAGGAGAAATAAGCCTTCCAGGAAGCATTTCAAGGAGTGCAGGAACCTCTATATAATTCGCATCATATCTGTAGTATTCTTTATCTAAAACAGGTTGATCAATGGAGTTTATGTAATCTGAGATTGGTGTGATTTCTTCGATACTTCCGCTTAAAATTATACCATTTCTATTATTATCCAGTTTATAGAAAGAGTTAGAACTTAGATTTCCAGGTAAAAGTTCAGGAATATCTCCTGCGGTAATATATTTAAGAGGAATATAGACGGAAGTTTTATATTTTTTTAGAATTTCCTGTCTGTTCAGTTCATATATGTAATAGATTCCTTCAGAAATAGTAAATCCACCACTGCTTTGCTCCAGAATCAGTCTTAATAACTGATCAAAATTCTTATGACTATAGTGAAGATTCTGTAGAATGCTATTTGCTTTATATAAAAAGACATATTCTCTTCTGTTATCATCAAATAGTTTATTCAATATCTGAATAAGATCACCACGATCGAGATCAATTGAAAAATCATTCTCGCTATGTTTTATGAGACCTATACTTCTCTGGGCAGATGGAGGAGTATCGTTGGCTTTCCGTTTTATATAGTAATAATCATTGTCCAATTTAAACTCATAGTTTGGAAATCTCTGAAGAATAATTGCAAGTAGTTTTTCGGGAGGAATATCTGTACTATTTAATGTAAGTTTTTCAGAAGGCATAGGATCAAAAAGAACAGTTTTGCCAATAGCTTTAGAGAATGCCTGAAGTATTAAGGATATTTCTATATTGCTTGTTTTGAAAGTAATTAGATTCTTGTCTGAATTGAAACTGTAGAAAAACTTTGAGGCATGATATATCTGTCTTTCATCTACAGAATAGAAAAAATCATATTGTTTAGATAGAATTTCGAGAGCTTCTTCGAAATTAGTATCTGTAAAGCGGTATGTAACCAATCCTGTTATAGTTTCATCAGGTATTACTGATACTTCAGCAATTGCTCCCAGAGACATTAGTACATCCGATAAAGGTTGATTACGAAACTCCAACTCTTTAATTTCAGTTGCATAGAGTCTCATACCTGTACAAACAAATATGAGTATAATAAGTAATTTTTTAATTTCTGATTTTTCTTTAATTTTCATTTTTGTGTAATGAGATATTAATATAGGAAATTGAGTTCGTCAACCTTATTTTCCCTGTGGTGAATCTAGATGCTGAAAATCTTATATACCATTATTATGTATAAACCTGCTAAAAGAAAAGGTGCAAAAGGTATTTTTAGAGTTTTGTCTCTGAAATTTAGGTGTAAGATTTGTAAGCTGAATACAAGACCACTTAGAGCAGCTATAAGTATCACCACCATCCACCCTTGTATTCCGACAGCAACAGCAATAAGTGCTGAGATCCAGGCATCCCCTAGTCCAAGTCCTTTTTTTGTTAAAATCCTGATGATATAAAATAAAAAAAAACCAAAAAAGAGTTCAATTGTTATTATTAATAGTGAAGTATTGAAATAAAACTGGACAGCTGTAATAAGAATAATTGATGGGATACTTAAAAAAAGGGGAATTATTTTTTTATGTATATCTATTACTATTAATGGAATTCCAAATAATAATAGAATTGATAGTATAATTATGTTTTTAATGTCCATATTTAAGGCTGTATTCCATAATTTCTACTCCACTTTAATGAAATTTATTTTATCTTATCGATGATATTAGAATATAGCAAGGAATGGCGATTTTACATAATCTGGAAATATATTCTTAAAACTCCAGAATCTTGGCTCATCCAACCTGAAGTGTAAACATTCGGGAAACCCTACTGAATCTATGGTGATTTAGTTTAGCACAGCATAGAACGGAAATTCTTCTCAAGAGGATACATAAATATTTCTTTCTTTGGAAGATTTGCATCATTAAATCTATCTTTCTTACCACGGC
>JAJRQE010000192.1 GCA_024280415.1 Spirochaetota bacterium
ACATTGTCCATCCTTCCTGGTAGTACATAGGGTCAAACCCAGCCCCGGGGCTTTCCTGAATACACTGACTGAGATCAAGGGCAGCAACTCCCGCCTCTTCAAATATTTTGGCGACCCGTACCGATTCAGGAAGCTCTCTGCCTCCAGGCACCCACTCATCTACGGAGTAACGTACAAGTATGGGAAAATCAGATCCGCATTTTCCCTGAATTGCGCTGATCAACGCCAGAGGAAACCTCATTCTATTCTCGAAACTTCCTCCAAATCTGTCTGTCCTCCTGTTAAGATAGGGGCTCATAAACTGAGATATTAAATATCCATGAGCAGCATGAAGTTCTACAGCATCAAACCCTGCCTGTTTTACCCGCCAGGCTGCCTCAGAGAATTCATCAACCAGTGCAACTACGTCATCTGTAGTAAGTACCTGAGTAGTTTTTTTCGCTTCATCTGCATTGGCATACACTATTGTTCTGCTTTGGGACCAGGGAAGTTTGAGAGCCTGGTCTGTAGCGGTAAGCTTATCTTCTCTGGGTAAGGATGCCTGCCTTCCCGGATACTGAAGCTGAACGGCACATTTTGCGCCGTACTTGTGCATGCTGTCAGCAAGACGTGCAAAACCGGGAATAAAATTGTCATTATCTATTACAAGACATGTCACCGTAGACCGTCCGGTTTTTGCATTTGGCGAGGTGGCACCAACAATGATCAGTCCTGTGCCTCCTTTAGCTATTTGACTGTGGTGAAAAATATCACGTTCACTAACAGAACCATCTGCATTGGATGAACTTACATCAGTAGGTACATGGCAGATTCTGTTGGGAACTTCCATTGAACCGATTTTTATTGGATTAAACAAGTTCTTAAATTCAGGCATTCCTTTCCTCCATTGAAATTTTTGTGTATTATACCATATATCTCCCAAAACGATAGTAAATAATAACATATTTTATACAAATAACAACAAAATGTTTGACAATATTTAAAAGGCGATTTACAATAAATTGATGCAGCGTGAGTATTCACGTTCATTAGATTAAAATATTTACATGGAGGATCTGTAGTGAAAAAAATTCTAATGCTGGTATTATGTGTTATTATTGTTTCATCGTTATTTGCCGGAGGGGCAAAAGAAGAAGAAAAGGAACTTACAATTGGGTATGTAATCCCCTACGAAATAGGCTGGTTTGCAGCCTTTGTTCAGGGCTTTGAACTGGTTGCAGCTGCTGAAGGTGTGAAAACTGTAAGACTTCACCACAACTATAGTGGCGCGGAAGAAAATACTGCAATCCAGAATATTATTACTATGGGTGTTGACGGTATAAATGTTACGTCGGCAAGTCCCGAAAGTGCAGAATATTCTGCAAGACTTGCAAATGAAGCCGGAATTCCTATCCAGGTTACTGAAAGCGGTGTTGCGGAAGGAAAAGGAAAACCCTTTGCTGACATCGACTTTAACTGGAAAGAAATTTATATGACCATTGCTCAGAATATTCGGCGAGATGTAGATGGAGACCTTTCTCTGATAAACCTGCAGGGATTTCTTGGCACTCCTCCAGTAATGCTTGGAATTGATGGACTGACATCAGAAATAAAAAAACTGGATAATATCAAACTGGCTACAGATGTTCAGGACGGTCAATACGCTACAGCTCCCTCCCTTGATATTACAAAAGCACTTATACAGTCAGGTCTTGATTTTAATGTAGCAATCGGTTCCTGCCAGGAAATTACCGAAGGTATAATTCAGGCTCTTAAGGAGGAGAATGTTCCACGAGAAGATGTTACAATTGTTTCTGTGAATGGTGGTCCAATGGATGTGGAAAATCTCAAAAAAGGAAACATTGACTATGTTCTAAGTCAGTCACCTGCACTACACGGGATGATCTGTGCACAGAATCTTATTTCCTACCTGAAGGGTGATACATATCAGAAAAAAACATATTCTCCTGTTATCTGGGTTAACCAGGATACATGGGAAAAAGATCTGATCCCATGGGACGTAGATGAAAGCTGGTTGCCTGTTGTTAGAGAATTCGTAAAAACAGGTGAGTATAAACCGGAACTGCGCTCATAATTGTAATTTCACAGTATCATATCTCAGAAGAGTCCACATACGGGGGCTCTTCTGAATCAATAATTGCTATTTTTGACTAAAAGGAGTTATGTTTTTGGAGCAAGATATCATACTTCAGGCTAGAAACATATCTAAAGGATATCCTGGTGTTCAGGCTCTGGATAATGTAGATTTTGAGCTTAAGCAAGGTGAAATACAAGCCCTTGTAGGACAGAACGGAGCTGGGAAATCTACATTTATCGAGATACTGTCCGGGGCTCTGTCTCCTGATAATGGAGAAATTGAAATTGGCGGATCCATATATAACCAGCTGGATCCATCTGTTTCCATAGAACTCGGGATTCAAACGGTTCACCAGGAAAACCAGCTTGTTGAAGAACTCTCAGTAGCTGAAAATATTTTCCTTTATAATCTTCCGAGAACCCGGTTCGGGTTTGTAAACCTTCCGACCTGTATCGAATCTGCGGCCAAATTGCTGGAACAGCTGGAAATTGATATTCCATCAGAAAAGAAGCTGGCGGAGCTTACTTTTGTAGAGAAGAAGCTTGTGAGTATCGCTAAAGCATTTTCCCGCAAGGCTAAGATACTGATTCTTGATGAACCTACTGCGTCTCTGGACAAAAAAGGAAGAGTTCTATTATTCGATATTGTTCGAAAATCTGCGAAAAAGGGTTTAAGTGTAATCTATATTTCTCATCATCTTGGTGAGATTTTCGAAATCTGCGACAGAGTTACTATATTTAAAGATGGACTTAAAATTGACACCGCTGAAGTCCGGGATACGGAAATGGGATCGATAGTGCATAAAATGATTGGTAAATCAACAGTTTTACTGTCTTCGCATTTACAGGAAAATACTTTCGAACCGGAAACTGAAACACTCGACATTATCAATTATTCCAGGGGAAATGTGGTGGACTGTGTCTCTTTCAGTGTACGAAAAGGCGAGATATTTGGTCTTGGCGGACTTGTTGGTGCGGGCAGAACCGAGTTGGCGCGAATAATATTCGGTCTTGATAAAAAAGATTCGGGTAAGCTTATTTTCTGTGGAAAGGAGATAACACCCAGCAGTCCTTCAGATTCTATTAAAAAGGGTCTGGGATATCTTACTGAGGACAGGAAAGATGATGGTCTTTTCCTTATACGTCCAATTTTTGAGAATATCAGCACTGTACTTTTTACCAAAATAAAGAGTTTATTTATGGACTTAAGTGCTGAACGCCGGAATACATATGAAATTTCACAGCAATTATCTATTAAAACACCATCTATCAAACAGTATGTAATTAATCTCAGCGGAGGTAATCAGCAGAAGGTTGTTCTTGCAAAATGGCTTCATGCTGAATCGGAGATACTGATATTTGATGAGCCGACAGTTGGTATCGATGTTGGGAGCAAGAGTGAAATATATCAGCTAATGGATAATCTTGCAAAAGAGGGAAAGATTATTATAGTTATTTCTTCCGATTCTCCAGAATTGGTATCCATTTGTGACAGGGTTGGTATTATGCGGTACGGTAAGCTTGATGAAATTCTTGAGGGAAATCAGATTACTGAAGAAAATATACTACGACTATCTATGGGTGTTGAATAAAAAGGACTATTATGAAGGAAAAAATTGCTGTTTTATTAAGTAAAGATGCTAAAAACAGGAAGGGCATAGATCAGTCGTTACTACTGATTACCCTAATTGTTGCTATATGTATTATTGCGACAATTGTTAATCCCAGATTTATGAGGATCTCTAATATTATAAATATATTTCAACAGGTGTCCGTCTTGGGAATAATCGCCTGTGGTGTTGGGATGCTTCTTATTTCCGGGGATATTGATATTTCAGTAGGGGCGCAAGTCTCTCTCATCGGGATAATTATGGCTATGATAATAGAGAAAATGGGGGGGATCGATCCTGGAGATCCAAATGCGTGGATGGCTGCTTATGCAATTCCTCTGGCCATAGTGGTTTCGTTTGCAGTTGGTGCACTTCTTGGTCTGATCACTGGATTAATAGTCATAAAGTCTGGTGTTACTTCCTTTATTATAACACTGGGCTTAGGTACAATATATAAAGGGATTGCACTTCTTATTAGTGGAGGAGCTTCCTTTATGTTATTTGGTCGTTTCGAATTTCTTGGAAGGGGACGGATTCTGGGCGTAATTCCAGTGGCTATTTTCTTTTTCCTTGGTGTAGTTGTTCTTTCACATATCATTCTCAGATACACGAGATATGGAAGGTTCCTTTATGCTTTGGGAGGAAATAAGAAGGCTGCCTTTGTTTCCGGTATTAATACCCAACGTGTGACTCTTCAGGCATATATCCTTGTAGGTCTATTGAATGGTTTAGCTGCTCTGATTCTTATTTCAAGGGTCGGATCTGCTCTTGCAGTCACAGGGGATTCATATTCCCTCGATGCATTGGCAGCGATTATTGTCGGAGGTGTTATTCTTACAGGTGGAAAAGGGAGCGCAGTTAATATTTTCCTGGGAGTTCTTCTTATAGGGCTTGTGGGAAATGCCCTTGTAATTATGAATGTCAACCCATACCTCAGAGGAATAGCTATTGGTACAATTATAATTACTGCAGTTACAATAAGTAATGCATCGAG
>JAJRQE010000193.1 GCA_024280415.1 Spirochaetota bacterium
CAGGGAATGTGTCTGACTGGAGTTTAACCAACAGCTATGTGCCGGCAGCGGGGGGTGAGTGATGAAGAGAGTAGGATTTGTAATAATAGTTGTAGTAATGATGATGGTGCTCCCTGCGGGTTTGTTTGCGGGGGGTAATATGGAAAGAGATAGACCCGAGAATCCTGATAATATACGCGTCGAGGTTAGTAATAGTTGGTATGAATTGTATAAAAATACCAATGGTTCTTTTAACGAGCTCCGTATTAGGGAAATACTGCAAAGTATTCTTGAAAGTCAGTATAACTTTGGAATTTATAAAGTAACTTATGGAACACAGATAGAATATTACAGTTTGAATGATGGAAAGATACTATCAACTGAGGGTTACAATTTAAATGAAATATTTAATGCAGCAAGTGAGGCTAGTCCAATAGTTTTACCTGAAGAAACATTAGAAGCATTATCATCAATCGATAATACAGCAGATTTTAGTTTCTATGAAGGTGAACCTTATAATTTTACAATCGTTGAAAGTATCCTGGAAGGCATACCTGTAAAATTGGATAGTGATGGTGAAATTACCTTTAAATATCCTGTAAATGGTAATAAATTGAATATAGATATGCTTTTAATAAATAATTATACATCTACTTGTAAAAGAGTTCAGTTTACTATTCTTTCAGATTTTTTTGAAAAAGAATCTGAGTTTTTTAACTATGCAGAAGGAGCAGAATATAAAAGAAAAGCAATCGCATTTCTGAATACTGTTTTGGGAAATGAACTTATAGGTGTCTTTGATTCACTTAATACTGGATTTCTGTCATCGGAAATAAACTGGAATGAGTTTGATGTTTATGAGGGTGATGATGTTTTAAAAGAAGAATTTCGTAGATATCAGGATAACTTTAAACGATCACTTAGTCAGAGGTTTAATACAAGAGTTGATCCGAACTATGTGGAAGGATACAGAGCTTTAAATATAACGGACTCTTTATGGGAAAGTATCTATAGTGATAAGCGAAATATTTATATTTCTACTTATTTAAAGTACTTATTGCAGAAAAAAAAGCCGGTTCTTAGCCAATTTTTTGTGGATGCATACACTAACAATAATTTGCAAAGTTCATCAAATCAAATTCTCTATGACTATACAAATTATACGATAGTCAATGAAGGTCTTGCCAGGAATGCACTGCGTTATTACACATGGGGTGTGGAGTACACACCTTTTTCAGGGTTTAACACAATTGTGAAATCTCAGTCTCTTAATGAAGTATATGGCAGTATAAAGGATCTTGATAATTTTATAAACTGGATTGATCCTGAAGGCGCAGTTGGTGAAAAAAACAATAATTATGCACCCCAGATAGTAGATTATAGCCAGCAAGAAGAAGCTCCAAATGGAACTATAAAATACCAAACAAACACTGTAGATAGTATTACCTTAAAAAGTACTAAAGATGGTGAAAAGATAAACAGAATTGACATTTGGTCTGCAATAAACCTTGCATGGGAAGAAAATGGTCCAACTCCTATAGCATTTGAATGTATTGTAAGTAATGACGGTAGTTTTGAAACGATAGAAGACAACAGCATAATAGCGAATTTACCATTAAGCAGAATAAATGATAAGAAAATATTCTTTGATAGTAATGAAAACAGTTCTGCAAATAATTTATTAATAAAAAGAGTAGATGTAAATAATAATTCTATTGGCGTAGGGTATGAATTTACCAGCGATGATCAGCCTGTGAAGGCTTTGCTTCTTTACAAAGGTCATTCTCCGGATAATGGCACTGAAGATATTAACACTATACCCACCATGTACAATGATATTGAACCCATAAGTGTGTACTACTGGGAGAATAATGGTTGGATAAAAATGCAGCCTTCAGAGTATATAGAATGTGTATCAGCAACAAATTCCAGTTATTATGCAGTATATCCATCAACAAGGAATCAAAAACCTGGTATGGGAATATGGTCTCAATGGTTTTCAAATGGGAATGCAGAAATTGTAAGCAGTTATCTGATATTTAATACAACAGTTTATACAAAGAAAATTATGATTGTAGATAATAGCGATAACTCTGTCTTGAATGTAAGTGAGCTTGCCGTTTTTTCTGATGATCCATTGAAGATGTTTGATATTGATGGAACCCCCATTACATTACATTCAACAAGTGGTGCCCCTTTAAAATTGATAAGATGGAGCACAGGTGTTGGAATGACTGGGATTAGTTTGCCTGTAGCTGATAGTGAAGGTTGGGTTATGAATAATGGAAATTACAGTGATACATATACCTTTATAACAAAAATGGGTGATGTTAATGCTTCATCCATTGTAGTAACCGGTAAAATACAAGCGCCAGTAAGGCAGGTAATAGCGTGGGGTTCATCCACTGAAAATGATCAGATTCTGGTTTGGAACAATGAAATTACTGCATGGTTTGGTGATAGTACTATTACAGAAAATAAGTATTTTTATACTTTGAAAGGACTCAGTGGTAATCAAAACTGGACCAGTCTCCATGCTCTTGTCGATACACCTTTTATAGATTCCAATCTAATTAGTCTACTTGGAAACCCTTTGCCATATGCTCCGGGTGGTATTGATAGTCCCCGTACATTTGCCTACAAAATGGATGCACAAGTACAAGCAGGAAAATCTCTTTTAAATAACGATAACCACTCAACTAAGGCTTATACTCCCAAAAATGGAATTTCATATGAATCAGGATATGCAGGCAGAGATGATTTACCTGCCGAAAGTCCGTTTAAACCATTCCGTCCGGGATATTATCTAAACAACGGAGTGGGGGGATATGAAGAGGGTAAACTGAGTCCTGAACAATCTGCAGGTATTAATTCTGTGGGTCTTTTGCAGGGTGTACTGTCCATAAATGATACAGGAGAATTTGTTGGAGCAAACGGAAAGAACCTACTTGAACAATTGAATGCATACTTTGGAATGAGTACTGCCAGAGCACCTGGGTTGGATATTGATAAAACTCCTGTATTCAACGCAGATGAGAATAACAGCTATAACCGGATAAAAAGAATAACGGCAGCTGATATTGAAAGAAGTACAATTATTGTTCCTGACATAAGAGATATTGCCAGAGGAGATCTTCTTGTAAGATATGAAGACGATGGAAATGTAGTAGCAGGTGTGGTTGTGGGGTTTCTCACAGAAGCACGCCCCGATAGTATTTCACATCCGAAAGATTGGTGGGAGAATGTATTAGTAGTTTCAACCAGACCTGGTTTTCAGTCCGTTGTTCTTGGGACCTGGGGTAATAGCGGTAACATCTTCGGAGGATTTACAGAGAATCCTGAGGACTATGTAATTCGTCGGGTTGTAATGAGAGGTGATGATGACCATGAAACAACAATGAAAACTGATCCGAATGAATGTATAGAAAGTATTTATCATCAACGGTCCAGTTCCTATGTCGCAGAAGCAAAAGCCTATTGGGATGGTGGTGTATTAACAGGTACATCTGATTTAACAATGTATCAGGAGCTAATCACCAAAGGTGAAGCAATGTACAAAGAGCTGCCCCCTACAAGTTATGATACAAATATTTTGGTTCAGTCTATTTTCGATGCAAACCCGGCAGATGGGATAATGAATAAAATGTTGCCAACTAGTTATTCCGGCTGGAGAGATAGAGGTATTGGTGCACTTATTTACCATCGTGCTGTAGATTTTGTACCGGAAAACAATCCTGGTGGTAATATTGGTGCTGAGACTGTAGTTGATATGAAGGCACCGGAGGATGGCAGATATTGGGTTGTTGATTTGGGATTTGACATAGAAAATAATGGAAAGAACCTGTATATTCAAATAGATAATGAGAATTTCCTAATCCTGAATCAGTTTAGTGAGAGAATCTATGGAGACCTTGGAATACTTGTAACTAATCCTCATAATCCGCAGAAAGGTAGAATATATTTGTTTGCCCATATGTATTATGATGCTGCTGGTTCTGAAGGCGGTATAAAGGCATATTACCAGAATAATCCTACGGTTCATTTTAAGGATATTAATGACAATGAGATACAGGAATTGCCAATAAGCTGGGATACAGGTGGTTATGTTAGTGCTGGCGACTGGATTGGAAGAATGGCAGGGAACCCAACTTATGGACCCCATGTTCATCTGGAGGTTTTTGAATACTATCCAGAACTTGAACCCATTAAATTACAGAATTGGACTAATATAAAAAATGCATTAAATAAACAAACCGATTTAAACTATGAAGAAGAAGATCTGGAACCATTCGTTAAATGGCAGAGAGTCGATGCCAGAACGATATTTAAACCGGAGTTATTGATTCCATATCCTGATGCTGACGGTGCACAGGCAGTGATAGCTACATTAAATGGCCTAAGTGATACACTATGGGGTAATTTTAAGAACTTTAAAGTTCAACGTATAGGAACCCTTTTCAAGGAATGGACCTTTTGGCCAAGATTTGAGGAGGAAAATGATGAATAAAAAGATTAAGAAGAGTCTATTATTTTCATTTTTTCTTGTTTTAATAGTATTGACAGCTGAAGCTGAAGTACCAGTCTTTGAAATTGAGACCGAAGTTCTTGTTGAATTAGATATTTCAGGACCACGTGAAGGTTGGATATATGATGATTATGTTATAATAAATGGGAACCCTTCGGTAAGGATTGATACTAATTCTCTAGAGCTCAAGGTATTTGATAGTTATACTGAAGTGGGAAAAATTAAAGGGTTTGATGAACAGGGTAACTTTATTGTTGTAAGAGGTATAACAAATCCGACTAGGGAGAGTAAGTTTAAACTCTATTCATATAATCCGCTCAGAAATGAATACAGTTTGTTTGAGGGGATACACTATGTATATAAATATGAAAATCGCCGCAGGATAATGGATAGGGTATACAGCTGGTACAACAATTACTATTTTGTCAGCTATTCGCAGACTAATGTTGGATGGATATCCTATCACACTTTATTGATAAACCGGACAACAGGTGAAGAAAAAGAGATAGCAGAACATTATATACTCTTTGATATAAGCCCGGACAGAATGCATTTGTTATTGTCGAGTCCTTATAAGGGTTATGCCATATATAATGTAATTACAGGGGAGAAAACAGCAACATTGCCTCTTTTTGAAACTGACAACAAATATATAGATTTTATTAGTAATAATCTAATATTATATTCCCTTGGTGGCAAAGGGGAAGTCTTTAATCTAAAAGGCGAGAAGGTTGTAGAATTTAACTACTTAAAATCTACGAATTCAACATCAGTTTCGGATGATATTGAAAAAATAGAAAACTCAGTTTTTGGTTTTGATCTTATATCGGATGGAAACTGGGTATTAAAGAAAGCTCTTGGGGAAAAAGAAGCTTTAGACTCTCTTGGCCTCCTCTTCCACCCCACAACAGGCACAGCCAACGACTCCCGTGTTCGCATCCGTGAATGGCCCCTGCTTGACGCAAACCACCTCGGCTACCTGACTACAGGAGACAAACTGGAAATACTTGACCGCAGCGGAATAAAGGTAAAAATAGGCGATATGGAAGATTACTGGTATAAAATCCGTAGACCCAGTGACGGAGTTGAAGGCTGGAGTTATGGGGCTTTTATAGACTTGGATGAATAGTCCCTTCGATACAATTGCTCTTTGTTTTTTATAGCTTGAATTGTTTATGTAAAATTCGCAATCACTCAGGGACCTGAGAGAGGTATTTGATATAAGCGTAATAACTTCTGGTAATTACACTTTTAACATTCCATTTGAAAAGATGGACTGAAAAAAAGCTCTTTGAAAATTGAGGGAAGGGAATTAAATATTATGTCACAGACAACAGCAACAGCAACAGTTGACTGTGACTATTTTACTGTAGAAAAGTTTTAAGAAAAAGTACTGTCTATAAGCTCAAACTGATTTATAAAGACAGAAAGATAGAAAACCGTTAAGGATACGGAGGGCGTAAGATCCTGCACATACTTTTATTATTACTACCATACAACCGAAGACAACAATAGTAAAATACAAGCATATGCAGGACGGAAGCGAAGCGTACCCCTGAGCAGCCTGACCTGAGCGAAGCGAGGGAAACGCCCAAATAAAATGAAAACAAAAACAGGCGGAATGCAGAACACAGGCTACTTTGGTCTGCTTGAGTTTGCAAACGGGGAATCTCCTGTAAGCTTTAGTATTAAAGAGGGAAAACTACCTATGGGTATATCCCTATCTGAAACAGGGACCCTTTCGGGCAGGCCTGTAAAGACCGGGACAAGCAGTTTTACAGTAGAGGCTGAAGACAGTTACGGAAGGCTTGCAGAACAGGTACTTTCTATAACAATAGAAGAGAATGCCTGGTTTAAGGATGGAAAGGAC
>JAJRQE010000194.1 GCA_024280415.1 Spirochaetota bacterium
CATACAGTTATATAATTACTCTTTTTCATAATCACCGTACTTTAGATTTTTCTATTCTCTATCTACCAGTACTGGTGTTTTTGCATTACTGCTTCAAAGAAAATGATTTTTTCTTTTTTTATTTCATATTAGAGGTGAATTGAATGCTCCGTCCCCAATTTTCCAATTTTAATTATTTAAAAATAGTTCCGCAAAGGTATATACTATACATATGTCCAGTAGTATTATAGGTGGATGAAAAGATTTCAACGTACAACAGGCTTCGGCTCCCCGGCAGAGGCATATGCGGAAAATGATATAGACTGGAACAAACTACTCCTACCAAAACCTCATGCAATGTACATATTTTCTATTGAGGGGGACGGTTTTAATGAATACGGAATCTTTGACAGAGACCTTGCTGTTGTTGACTGCTCTCTTATCCCCCGCAAAGGAGATCTGGTTATAAAAATTATCGACGGGGAGTTTGGTGTGGACCACTTTCGGGGGACGGAGCATGAGATTATCGGAGTCGTCAGCCGTCTTGTCAGGCTGCTTAGACCCTGATGATAGCCCTTGTTGACTGTCAGAGTTTCTACTGTTCCTGCGAAAGAGCCTTCCGTCCGGATCTATGTGGAAAACCCATTGTGGTTCTGTCAAATAATGATCACTGGATTATTGCCCTGAACAGCGAAGCAAAGGAAACAGGGCTAAAAAGAGGAGTTAGATTTAAAGAAGCACAGACAATTATTAAAGAAAACAATATCACTTTTTTCTCATCCAACTATACCCT
This sequence comes from Spirochaetota bacterium, assembly GCA_024280415.1. Taxonomy (GTDB): domain Bacteria; phylum Spirochaetota; class Spirochaetia; order B11-G9; family B11-G9; genus JAJRQE01. The sequence continues at coordinate 773 of JAJRQE010000194.1, forward strand.
CTACAATGATATATCATGGAGGGTAATGGAAACTCTCAGGGATCTCTCCCCCAGAGTTGAGGTATATTCCATCGATGAGGCATTTATTGATCTTTCGGGAATAAAAAATCTTGAAGAGTATGCCGGAAAAATTCGCAGTACAATAAAAAAGCAGACTCTTATTCCCACAACTATCGGGATTGCCCCGACCAGGTCTCTGGCCAAGGTTGCCCAGAGACTTGCAAAAAATTCCAGGGGGAGTATGGTGCTGGATACTGCCGGGAGTATAAAAGAAGCCCTGGAAGCCACCCCTGCCTGTGAACTATGGGGGATAGGAAGAGCATACGGAGAAAAGCTCGAATTGGACGGAATAAAAACAGCAGCCGACTTTATCAAAATTCCTGACTGGATTATAAAAAGAGAAATGACATCAGTTGGGTGGCTGCTACAGAAAGAACTGAAGGGCATTCCAATGAAAGATCTAAAACCTGAACCGAATCCAAGAAAGGGGATAATCAGTGCCAGACAATTCGGGGTTCCGGTTAAAGAAAGATCTATCCTGGGATCAGCTATAGCATATTACGCCGAACTTGCCGTTGAAAAACTTCGAAAACAGGAATGTACGGTGAGTGTAGTTTCTGTATCCCTTGAGTCTGCAGGGACAGGCAGAGACAGAGGACGACATGCAGCAACAGAAATTACTCCTACAGACTATCTCCCTGATATAATTACAGTTGCTCAATCCCTACTTACAAAACTCTACTCTCCGGAATTAGACTACTGGAGAACAACTATTTTCCTCTCCGGCATAGAACCCCTGAAGGGTATGCAGATAAATCTCTTTACTGAGAGAAATATGAAAAAAATATACCTTATAGAAAAAATCGATAAAATAAACGACCGATATGGAGATCATACAATCCATCCATGTGCGAGTAATGCAGGAAAGGGATGGAAAATGAGAAGAGACTACCTCTCTCCCTGCTACACAACCCGGATAGAGGATTTCCCTGTTGCATATATTCATCAATAATAAACATATCCGGAGGTTCAGAAAAGGCTGGAAAATGAATAGAGACGATAGGAAAACCCATTCTCCCAGGGAATGCAGACAACTATTGCTTTAACTCCGGCTTTTCCTGACGAAATTGATATTTCCCAGAACCATGTTTTTGTTCCGATATGATGGAATACCCGTTCCTGAAGATCTTTGGCTACTATCAGGGTCTTCAGTTCCCCGGGACTGATCTCATCTCTATCCCGTATGCTGATAAGATTATTGAAAATAAAATCGTTATTCTCAATTATCTTCCCTCCGTAGGGGTAGGCTAAAATCTGTTCCAGGATAAATTCGGGAATAAAGTGTATATTCATTTCGGGGAGAGTCCCAATAAGAGGATAAAACTCCATATATTTATTTCCTGTCCTATCCATAAATTCCCTACTGCTGATAATTCGCCTCTCCTCACGGGCTTCCGAAAGCAGGTCATAGAACATATCCCTTTCACTCTCTCCACCTGTTATCGCAAACAAATCGGTAAGGACAATTTCTGATGATGTATTCACATTAAGATAACTGTAGGCAGTAAAAAACTTTTTTAATGCCTCAGCTTTGATCATTCCTGAGTATCCTTTTTTTATATCCAGGAGATATCCACTACTCCGTCTGAGCTCTCTGAATCTCTCAGGGGAAACACCTCCAACCAGAACTCTCTTTAATTCTGTCTGTACGAATATTTCCGAACTAACCCAGTTGGGATTTATCCTGCTGGAGAGATCAGTTAAATCTATGTATTCAAAGCTGTCTGATCGTCCCTCAATATAACTCCACACTGGATCAAATTTTGAATCAGAAAGGGGTGTGGGATCATTTTCAAGCTGATAAATTATTTCTGTAACTTCATCCTTCAACAGACTGATATCCAGATATTTATCCACTTTATGGCGGTAGAGCTGCTGCACCATAAAAATACCTCTACCCAGACCTGCTGCAAAAACAGTCAAAACCAAAAGAATTACTATGGCCTCTATACATAAATAACCATCCTCTGCCATATTACTTGTTATCCCCGAAAACAATTTTCCCAATAGATCCGAAAGCACATAAAAATTTAATGATTCCGCCTCCAGGCGTGCTCAACTCAAGTGATAAACCAATACTCTTCATTTCACTATTTTTCAGAATCTGAAAGTTAAACCCGTTGTATCCCGGAAAGAGTTTCTCCCGACCGGGTAATTGTATCCTCAGTACCCCATCAATAAGATCCAGCTCCAGACATGAATCTTCATACCCCAGATAATAGGGAACTTTTAAATAATTTTTTCTATCTGTAATTTCAATGGAATCTATCCAGTAAGGTATTTTAATTGAAGAAACAGACTCCCGTAAAATACGTTCAAGAAGAATCAGCTCACTATCCTGTTTTATCTCTTTTTCAGTCCTCTCAATTAATAAAATTGAATTAATAAAAAACATATAGTATGGAATTGCTGTAACAGAGATAATTAAAAGAGTAATTAAAGATTCGAACAGGGTAAAACCACTCTCATTTTTTCTCATTTTGTGAAGAGCTCTGTACTTATTAGATTTTGTATTTTAATTGACTCAGCAATGGTCTCAGTGACTTTTTTTTCCACCTCAACTGCATCCAGAGTAAAGGTAAGAACAACTGTGACTGTAACTGATATTAAAAAAAGAGAGACTACTGCATCCAGCAGTATAAACCCCTCTTTTGAATCTGATCCTGGCATATTAATTACCCCAGGAGGTAATATCTCTATCAATCCCCTCCCCTCCCGGCTCCCCGTCCGCTCCCATTGATCTGATCCCATAGGGTAAGCCGTAACCCCCCGGAACGGTATATTCATAATCATTCCCCCATGAGTCTTTTGTAATATTCCTCTTTAAATAGGGACCATCCCAATAGAGAGGAACAGGTCGTAGGATGGGCTTTTCCCATAGGGCATCAAGCCCCTGCTCCTGAATGGGATAACACATATTATCCATAAAATAGGTTTCCAGAGCTAAAGAAAAATTACCAATCTGAGTCCTCACTGCCACAATTTTTGCCTTACCAACATATTTAAACCCCATAAAACCCACAGTACTTGTAAGAATTAATACTATTGATATAACAATTAGTGTTTCGATAAAGGTCCACCCGGACTCATCGCTAAACAAAACATCAGACTTCTTTATACTGGTTTCTAATATATTCCCGATCATTCTCCTCCTCCTTCATCAGCATCAGACAAGGCAAATTCAGCTGTTATTCTATTGCTAAATTTCTTAAACTCCAAATTATCCACTAACCAGGGAGAATTGGTAATCAATTCAAGAACTTCTGATTTTTTATTCAGACCATAAAACAGTATATTTGCCCGTGTTAAAAATAAATTTATATTATCCGGATATTCTCTTTCCAAATGTTCAAGTTCTTTAAGAGCTTCCTCATATTTAGATAGTTCTGACAAGTAAACTATCCTTAGATACTTATAAGTTATATCCTGTAAATCAATTTTCTTTAATCTTTCAAGGAGAATAGGTATTTCACCAGGATCACTGGTTTCAAAACTCATTTCAAGAATTCCGGCAACATCTTTAAATGATACGAGAGTTATATACAGCATCTGGCCGTAATTAAGCAAATTAAATTCAAGATTCATATCCTCATATCTCTTCTTTTCTATAGTGAGTGTATGGGTACCCACTGGAATATTTTCAAACAGAAACCTGCCATTAATATCAGTCATTGCTGGAAACTCTCCATCAAGAAGCAACCTGGCTTCTGACACAGAGAGATTTTCAGAATTGTATACTATTCCATATAGAGACACTCCTCTGTTGTTATTTCCGGTATCTATACTTTTACAGTTAAATAATACCAGACACAGAAACAGATATAGGAGATTCTTCATTTCCTGCTTACCCTGAAAATACTGTTTTCTTTTTCAAAAATAAATTCAATTTCCTCAATCCTGGAAAGGTTTATTCCATTCAGAAACTTTCCCTCTTCAAAAAAATCAACCCTCCCAGTATCCTCGTTCCTAAACGAATAAATTATCTGACTCCCTGTATTAATCATCCCTACGTAGCGGAGCTTCGGAATAGAAATACTTTTCCCTGACACCATAGAAGGTTCGCTTGCAGCCACACTCTCCCTCATTTCAAAATCCTGAAAAAGCAGATACAGCTCCTTCTCAAAATCAGCTTCCATAATATTCTCATAAATAATCTCGCAGATGTACTCTTTCCCTTTACTTATTATAAATACTGGATCATGCTTATCAGGCTCCCTGTGATAAGTAAAAAATATGGATAGAATTAAAACAAGCATCATCAAAGAGACTATACGCAAAAAATAATTTGTCTTTGAACTATTCATACTTCATCCCAAGAACTAATAATCCACTTGCTCCGAAATCTTCGCTGTCAATTTTTATACTGTCAATTCTGTACCTTCCTTCAGGAAACGTAAGGTCATAAAGCAATTTCATAACGGCCTTTATACTTCCTTCAGAACTAACAATAATTTCCTTATCATCTTCTCCCTCTATTTTATATTTCACTATTCCAAGACCATTCTGTTGGAAAATACTAAGGACTTCTTCCGTCAAAACAAGATAATTATTTAACCCAACAGTTCTTTTAATTCCATCCCTATACTCCTCATCATACAAATCAAAATAATTAACAGCCCATTCCAAAGATGAGAGACTAAAAAGAGATTTCCCAATATTTTCTATCTCCTGTCTCTGTAGAAAAATTATTTTTTCTCTTTTATTGATTCCTATCCTTAAAACTACTGCACAGCTTATACTGACCATTGCAGTTATAAGTATTAGTAACGAAATCAGATTGGTTCTGTTCATTCCAGTTCTACCCAAAGATTATATTCCCCATAACCTCCAGGCATAATTCGTATACCTGAGACCTTAATATTCCCAAATTCTTTTTTAATATTTCTAACAGCTGAAATAGCATTTTTACTTTTAAGGCTGAGAAACAGTCTTCTGTCGGTCATATCAAAAGTACGAATGACTGTATTAGAGTCAGTTACTCCCTTTAACCGCAGCAGGAGCTCATAGATATTGATACCCTGGGTGTTCCGGTTCAGCTTTATCCTGTTTTTCAAACCCTCAATTTTATCAAGAAATTCAATATTTACAGTTCTTTCATCCTGAACCATATTTAGATATACAGCAGTTTCTCTCTCAATTCCCTTCGACAATTTATAGGTAAAGATAACATTAACCAGTAGATACAATGAAAACCCAAGGATAATAACTGCAGCTGCTGGAGTTATTAAGTCCCGTTTTTTTCTTAATGTCTCTTCGAAAAAGACCTTCCTCCCTGAAGAAATAAAAAGAGCTCTGCAAAATTCGTTTAAACTTATTCTGCTATGACTTCCATGGGTATCTGCTAACTGTATACTAAAAAAAGTACTCGTATCTGATGAAAATACATGGGTAGATCTATATTGATCAGGAAGAGGTTCATGACCTGAAAAGCGCTTAATACTAACAGGAACTCCATCCTTAAATTCCCATATTTCAATCATATCAGAATAACTGATAAAAAGAATTTTTACATTTTGTATCTTTTCTTTTGATAGATACTGAAGAGGAAAAATAATCCCTCTATACCTTTTATCATTACCAAAATCATTTAAAAAACTTCTTTTTATAATATACAGAACAATTTTCCAGCCTGAGCTGCTTCTGAAAGGGATAAAATCAAATACAAAATTCTCCGGCTTTCCGGGATATATTTTCTCTATTTGATGACTGATTATTTTGTACAGTTTATTTTTTGGAACCGGGGGTATTTGAACTATTTTTACATAGCTCATTCTTCTATCGGGCAGAACTAAATAAAATTGTTTCTCCCCAATATTATTAATTTTGTTACTACTCCATAAACTCATACAATTTCTGTTTTTATTACTACTATCAAAGTAGCATATTTCTGTTTTCATTCTATCAATATCCCGAAAACCGAAAAAACGGGAACGATAATTACAATTACCAGAAGTAAAACAATTATTCCTGTAAATAAAATCATAATAGGTTCAACAAGCTCCATGAACTTTGAAGACCTTATATTCAGATTATTTTCATAATAGTTACTCAGCTGGTTAAATACTTCACCAAGATTTCCTGTTTTCTCCCCGACTGCTATCCATTTTGCAATTCGCAGAGGAATAATTTTTTACGCAAACATTGCTTCTGAAAGGTCGACTCCCTTTTTAATTTTCTCATATATTCTTACCAATGCAGCTTCAAGAGCTCTTGCTTCTACTATTTCCACTACTTCAGCAAAAGCATCTCCTACTGTAAGGCCTCCTGAAACAAGTGTATCAAGTGAAAATAAAACAGAAAAAAGCTGCCTTTCAAATATAAAACTTCCCAAAAAGGGAATATTCCGTATTATACTGTCAACAGCTCTTCCAATCCGATATTTTTTTCTACCAAGAAATTCAATAGCAATCAATAGAATTATTACTATAGGGATTCCGAATAAAATAATATTTAAAATAATATTTGATAATAAAAGTATTTTTAAGACTTCCACAGGAATATCTGATCCTGATTCGGAAAAGGCCAGGGACAATTTCGGAAGGATTAATACCGATAAAAGAATTAAACCAATCAATGCAGTAAGGAGAACGGTCATGGGGTAAATAAGAGACCCGATCAGTTTATCCTGCATTTTTTTATTTCTTGCAACATAGCTGTTAAGTTTTTTAATAACAGAAGCAGGATCCCCTGTTGATTCACAGATTCTCAGCATACTCCTGTAAATTTGAGGAAGAGAAGTTCCCAGATGTTCAATACTAATTGAAAAAGAAGCTCCCTCGTTTATCTCCCTTTCAATTTTACGGCTAAGCACTATTACATCACTTTCCCCGGTAATCGTCTTTAATATGCCCAGACTCGATTTAATACTCAGACCAGAATCCAGAAGAAGAGAGATTAGTGAAAAAAACTCTATGATAGTTTTTTTTGATACATTCGCTCTGGCAAATCTCCCCCTATTGGATTTCAAACCTATTGATACAGGATAATATCCCTCATTTTGAAGTACTGACTGAAGGTTTGAACATGAACTGTCCTCCCTGATTATTTTTTTTATTCTTCCTTTTTCATCAGAAACTTCACAAAGATATCTGTTCATTGATCTGCCAATACCTTTTCCAGTTCAGTAAGAGTTGTACTTCCAAGAACGACTTTCTGTAAACCATCTCCAAACAAGTCAACCATATGTTTACTCTTCAGGTATTTTTTTATTTCCGATCGTCCTGATCCCGAGGCAATCAGTCTTTCAATTTCATTATCCTTCGAAAAATATTCATTTATAAGAATACGGCCATAGTATCCCGTCCCGTCACACAGATCACATCCGTCTGATTCATACAGGGTATCAGGACATTCACAAAGATTTTTTAAATGAAGTTTTTCAGAAAATGTTATTTTACGTTTTTTTCTGCATTCAGGGCACAAACGTCTGACCAGGCGCTGGGCTATGGAAGATTTAAGGACTGCAGCAATCATGAAAGAATCAACTTCCATATCTCTCAGACGGTCAATTACAGATACCGAATCATTCGTATGAAGGGTTGCAAGAACAAGATGACCAGTCAGAGCAGCCCTCATTGCTAAACCGGCCGTTTCTGAATCTCTTATTTCACCTATCATTATCACATCCGGATCCTGTCTCAGCACCCGTTTCAAAATAGTACAGAAGGTCAGTCCTATTGTTTCATTTATCTCTATCTGATCAATATTATCCATGACATACTCAATGGGATCTTCCAGGGTTATGATCTTCTGACTCTCACTATCCATCTCCCTCAGCATGGAATTGAGAGTTGTAGTCTTTCCGCTTCCTGTAGGCCCCGAAACCAGAATAAGTCCAAAGGGGGTTTTCAGCATTTTTCTGATATCGAACAGACTCTGTTTTTCAAAACCAAGCTCATGGAGACCCAAAAGCGATCCTTTCCTGTTTAAAATTCTGAGAACAATAGACTCCCCCGGAGCTGTAGGAACTATTGAGACCCTTATATCCTGGGAATCTGATCCCAGATGAACAGAAGTTCTACCGTCCTGGGGAAGTCGCCGTTCCATAATATTAAGATTGGACATAATCTTTATTCTGGATGATACAGCCGGAAACATGGAAGAAGAAATATTATTGACATTCTTCAGAGCACCGTCAATCCTGTAACGCACCTTAGCGCTGTTCGCGAAAGCTTCAATATGTATATCCGAAGCACGTTTTCTTATCCCCTCTATAATAGTGCTGTTCACGAAATTAATTACCGGAGCATCGTTTGCAATTCTGTCCAGATAGAGTCTTTCTCGGCCGAAAAGAGTTGAAGATTTACTTTCTCCAACCAGTTTACCATGTTTTTTCCCAAGATATTCAAGGAGATCATAGTGATCAATATTTCTATAAAATACAGGCTTATCATGAAAGTGGGAAAGGAGATCCCTAAGATCAGTATCTTCAGGACTGCTCACCCCAACAGTTACAGATTCTTTTTCATTCACCAAAATGATAACAGAATGGAGCTCAATAAAAGCGGAACTATACTGGTCAGGTTCTTCCGGAAGGGGCATATATTCTATAATCGAAACAAACTTCTTTTCTTTTGCTATCTCCATCTTACTTTATTCCCAAAAAACCTCATGTAGTATTCTTCAATAATCTTACTTTCAGATAATGGTTCCTTAACAGGATACTCAATATATGGAACAATATAGATAACCATCTCAGTATTTGTTATTGTAGACACCTCACTTCTAAACAACAGTCCTAAAACAGGAATATCACCAAGGAAAGGAACCTTCTCTATTACCAGATCCCTGTCCTTCTGAAGGAGTCCCCCAATAACAACGGGTTTTCCTGAGGCAGTCCTTATATGGGTACTAATAATTTTTTCGGAAGTAGGAGGAGGATTTCCGGTACCGGAAGATACATCAGCACCCCTCTTTGAAACCGTAGCTTTTACTTCCATGGTTATCATCTGATCACCGGAAACCCATCCGTTTAAATTTATAATGAGACCTGAAGTTATCTCCCTTGTTACTCCTGTTGATTCTACTTTGCCTGTATCAGGATCTACCTCCATATCCCTGTACCTGTAGGTATTTGTATTCTTGAAACTCACAATCTCTCCACTAAGTCCATTCAGACTGGTATCAACCATTATTCTTGCATCCGATTCTCCAAGTTTTGCATTCAGATCGACAGCAAACTGATATCCGAATGTCGAGACAATATCCAGATTTAAATTTATCACTTTACCAAGAGAGCCGAGGATGGTAGTCTGAGCTCCCTCATTTAAAATCTCATTACTAAAATTAAGACTGAACTCCTTATTTCTACTCTCCTGATACTGAATAACCAGAAGTTCATATCTTATCTGAGGTACAGGAATATCAATATGCTCAAGGTCGGAAAGAAATCTTTCCAGCCTTTCATCGGATCCCTTAAAAAAAACAGTATTGGGATCGTTGGATTTAAGAATATTTTCCTCACTTACAGAAGGAGGAAGGTTTTTAAGGAGCTTATCGGAACGGATATACTTTAATGGAACAACTTCACTTTCAGAGGAACTGTCAAGAAGTTTAACATAAGAAATAAAATTATCTGTAAGTTCTCTGGAAGCTTCAATAATAATTTTCCCAGGATCTCCTGTTCTTCTGATCTCCAGGTTCTTCATCCGTAAAGGCAGAAGCTTCAGAAGCTCTTCGACAGTAAGAAAAGAGAGATCCAGTTCCGATATTACCTTATTACCATACTCCTCTTCCATTTTATGAATAAAATCTCTGACAGGTGCAGTTTCTTCACTTGATCCTGATAAAATGATCGCATTATTTTCCCTGTCAATTTTAAAAACCGAAGAACCGGCAAGCCCTGCAGGAAAAAGAGCCGGAAGTAATTCTACGGGGATACTTTCCAGTTTTATATATTCGAGATAGTCAAATTTCTTCATTATTTCATTTCTGGAAATATCAAAAATATAGTAAACACTCTCTCTCACTGTATAATCTCCATCACTCCTTTCCAGCAAAAGACGGAGCATCTCATCAAAGGTTTTATTCTTAAAAAACAGACTTTCAAGAACAGTATCCCCTCTCTTCATCAATGAAAACTCATTACCAGATTCTTTAAAAAGCTGTTTTAATGCATCTGATAGCCTGATAGATGGTGCAGATATTGAATAAAGATTATTCTCCATTTTTATCATGCCGCTGTTTTCGATCAGGGTGGTTTTATTTAATAGCCCTGTTTTTTTTATATAAAAATAATTGGGATATAACTCAATTTCATATTCTTCGAAGCGGTACATTATCATTTTCAGAACTTCTTCTACTCCCATATCAATAATATTTACTGAAATTAATTCTTCAGGGAGTTCATCGTAAAGAATTGTTTTTCCGATCACTTTTCCAATTTTTTCTATAAGCAGCCCGGGTTTAACATCCTTTCCGTAAAGGGTTAGCTTATTACTCTCCTTTTCTAATTCCACTATGACTCTGGAAACATAATAGACACCATCTGATTTACTGAATGAAAGATCATAAACAGAAAGGAACTGTTTTAGGGCAGTCTCCAGATCTGTGTCAATAAAATAGTAGGAGCCTTTGCCACTTACCGTAGAGTCAGTTATTATTGAATTCCCGGTTATTCGGGCAAGGGTAAAAAGAATGTCCTTTATGGGCTGATCAATAAACTCCATCTCCTCTATTTCAAAAGCAAAAAGAGGGAGTATAAAAATAAAGCAAGCAATTACTAAGCAATTCATTTTTACCATTTTAAATTCCAGGAATACAAAAGAAGTTTATTTTTTAATATATAGGCACCAAGACAACCAACAGTTAAAAAAGGAGCAAAGGGAATTTTTGAATTTAATTTTAACTTTCCTGCAGCAAATCCTAATATAAAAAAGATGATCCCCATGAGGGATGCAAACCAAAGAGAAAAAAACCAGAGAGGGATTCCTGTAAAAAGTGCAAGATAAAAACCATACTTCACATCCCCCATTCCCAGTTTACCCTTTGTAAACATTCGAACTACCTGTAGAGTTAACCCACCAACTACCATCTCTGTCAGAGGAGTAAATAAATTAAAATCAAAAATAAAAACTCTTTCCCACAAAAGAACAACTATACCTGTAAAAACAAACAGATTGGGAATCTGTCGCTTATAAATATCCACTACACTGATTGGAATCGAAAATAAAAGAAATGAAACAGTAAAAATTTCATTAAATACACCCATGCCATCTCCCTTTTTTAATTAAAAACCGCCCTGTATCCTATAGATAAATTATCAGACAACCCCTCATCTCCAATTTCCAGCTTCAGAAACACAGATCCTGATCCGACTTCCTGTTCTATAGCTGCTCTTAGAAGATGCTTTTCAGATTTTCCAAATCGTTCTTCTCTAAACCGATACAGAAGAAGCAGATCTGTCCTTTTGAAGTTCCCCCTCAGCTCAGCTTCAAACTGTCGTCCCGTAAGAAGGTCAAAATCAAAAAAAATAACAAAATCTGTAAAAAATGATACCAGACCATCTATTCCTGTTCTAATTTTAAAACTATTTTCTATATATGCTTTTCCATTACTGTCAAAGCTGAAGTCCTGATCAAATCCTGCAGATAAAAGATATCGCCTGATGTCTATTTTTATTTCCAGAGTTGATTTCCCGGAACAGGGTATATATGCACCTGGAATAACGGATAATTGTTCCTCTCTATATTGGGACTGCATCTCAACCTGAATATATTTCAAAAGATAAAATTCAAACCAGAGGCAAAATAGATATTTGTCATCAGAGAATTTTAGTGACGTGCTGATAAAATCAGGAGCAGCAAGGCCTGCAAGAGCTTTAAGTTTCATATTTTCAAAAAGCAGCTCAGTGTACAGGCGGATATAGAATCCTGACCTGTAAAAATTACTGCCCGAGAGAATACAAAGATAATCGAATTTCAGATTCTTTAAGCTTAGAACAGACTGAAGTCCGAGATGGACTATATCTAAATCAGGAACAAGGGGATAAACATTAATCCATTCATTACTACTGCTCCCGTCACTTTCGGTAAAGGAAGCAAACCCTCTAAGATCAAGATAATCAGTTTTAATCGATAGGGTGGCTCCTGCCCAGAAGGAATCTCCGAAAAGAAAATTTATAGAAGATTCCTCCTTTAATCCAATAGATAAACCGTAAAGTGATGATCCTGAAATATCATAATTTCTAATCAGAACAGGATACTCATGGTAGAGAGCAGAAGCGGCAGAGGATCCCAGAGGGTTTGACAACTCCCGCCATACCCCCCTTTTTTTACCTTACCGGCTCTGACAAGAGGAGTTTCGGCAGAAAAATCCAGATCAAAATATAATTTATCCATATCGATTCTGGTAATAAAGCAGGAAGAATAGTCCTCATCTTTTAAAATAAGTCTAATACTGAAAAGATTCCTATCCAGCCGGCTTATCAATTCAGATCCTCCGGCAGAAAAAGACCTGCATGTCACTGAAAGAAGGGAAAACAGTATAAATTTTATTATCCTCATATATACTAATACATAGGAATTTTGATTCCTGCTTCAATAAAAGACGGAAGTAGTAAAAAAAATATTACTTTACCCTTATTTTTTTATTTTCCCCCTTTACTTCCTTTGTAAATGGGTTAATAATCATCTTTTACCAAAAACTACACGCTGATGAGTCGTACTGGTATATATAAAACCTATAAACGGTCTCAAATGCCTTAGAAGGAGATTCTATGACTATTTTAACACTAAACTGCGGTAGTTCTTCTGCCAAATATCAGGTGTACGACTGGCAAAAGAAAGAAGTTCTTGCCAGCGGAATTGTTGAACGTGTTGGCGATGATTCTGTAATTGAACACAACCGAACAGGCGAAGAACAATATACAAAAGCAAAAGCCTGTGCAAATCATACAGAGGCTATTCAGCTGATAATGGAAACTATACTTGACCCGGAAGTGGGTGCAATAAAGAATATGGATGAGATTAAAGCGGTAGGTCATAGGGTTGTACAGGGTGGTGAAAAATTCAATAAATCTCTGATAATTGATGAGGAAGCCCTTAGAACATTCAAAGAGGTCTCCGGACTTGCTCCTCTACATAACCCTGCGAATATACAGGGTATTGAAGCTGCAATGAAAGTTCTTCCCGGGGTTCCCCAGTGTGCAATAATGGATACAGCATGGCATCAGACCATGCCGGAAAAAGCCTATCTTTATGCACTCCCCTATGAATGGTATACAAAATACAATGTAAGACGATACGGTTATCATGGTACCTCTTTTCTCTATGTATCGAAAAGGGCAGCTGTTCTTTTGGGGAAAGATCCATCAGAACTGAATTTGATAATCTGTCATATTGGTAACGGAGCAAGTATCTGTGCAGTAAAGAATGGAGTCTCTGTAGACACCTCTATGGGACTAACCCCCCTTGAAGGACTTATTATGGGAACCAGAAGCGGCGATTTTGATCCTGCTATAATCTTCTACCTGATGAACAGTACAGAATTAAGTGCAGATGAAATCGAAAAAGCCCTTAACAAAAAAAGTGGTATCCTGGGAATTTCCGGGAAATATACAGACCGAAGAGATATCCAGAAAGCTGCCTCAGAAGGTGATCACAGGGCGGAACTGGCTATGAATATGGAAGTTTACCGGCTTAAAAAATATATAGGTTCCTATGCTGCGGCTCTTGGCAAAGTTGATGCTGTTATATTTACTGCAGGAGTGGGCGAGATGGCTCCCCTCATAAGAACCAAAGTTCTGGAAGATCTGAATAACATTGGAATAGTAACAGATGCAGAGAAAAGCATGATCTCCAAAACAAGAAATGCAGAAACTGATATTACAGGGGAAGGATCAAAAGTAAAAGTCTTTGTTATTCCCACAGATGAAGAACTTGTTATGACCGAAGATGCTGTTGCTCTTGTCGAAGGTCGGTACGATGTTCATACAAAATTCACATACTCTTTTCAGAGCAGAAATTATATAAATCCGGTTCGGGCACATGGTCTCAAAAATGACATCATGAAAAAACCGGAACTTGCTGATATTGTTGCCAGAATTCCATAGATTAAGGACCTTCCCCTATTGTATGGAACAGACTGTACGATAGGGGATGCAGTAGGTTACCACCTAAAAATAACGTTGCTCTTTAAATCTAACAAAAGGGAGATTATTTAAAATGGAAGTAAGATTTATAGGATCCGGTGATGCCTTTGGCAGCGGGGGACGGCTGCAACCATGTATGTTAGTAACAGACAACGAAACTCGATTTACTTTCGATTTTGGAGTAACCTCTCTTATAGGTCTTCATCAACAGAAAATTGATCCCAATACTATCGATATAGTACTGTTGTCACATCTGCATGGAGATCATTGTGGTGGCGTTCCCTTCCTTCTGATGGATGCAATGCTCGGTTCAAAAAGAAAAAATCCATTGACCATTATCGGTCCTTCAGGGATTGAGTCTCACATCAAACAACTTCAGGAATTACTTTTCCCGGGAAGCCATATTATGGAACCAAAGTTTACTGTAAAATATTTAGAAATAGATTCGAAAGAATCGATTCAATTTGGAAAATATAAGGTAAGTGCTATTGATGCAAAACATACAGTAACAACAAACCCCATGTCCTTAAAAATTGAAACCGATAAAAAGATATTAGTCTATACAGGCGATGGAGAACTTACTGAAACCCTTATAGATTTTACTGATAAAGCTGATCTGGTAATTGCCGAATGCTACTACTTCGACAAACCCATTAGATGGCATCTTAACTACCCGGATATTCATAATCTAAAGGCAAAAAAAACGATTCTAACCCACATGCATCAAAACATGCTTAACCATAAAGATGAGTTACCGGAAATCTGTGCCTATGACGGCATGGTTATAAATATATGACCGGGATTAAATGAAACTATCGTATAAAAAATAACAAAGAAGTCAATGGCTATTTCTTCCATTTAACTTCCATATAAGATTTTATACTCTGATAAAGATTCACACGTTCTTTACTAATGTGGAGAAAATTATTAAAGGGATTAAAATATCTGATAAAAGGGGTTAAACCGCCAGACTGTACACCTCTGTTACGAATCTGAAGTTTTAAGAGCCTGAAGTCAACAAACCTCTGATCCATCGACAACTCTTTTATACGAAGCTTTAACTTTTCTCTTTTCTCTTCAACTTCAGCTTTTATAACTTTTGATAAACGAGCAGCAAGATGGAATGAAATAACAACATCTTCACTGAAAATACCGGAGAAAAAACCTAGTCCAAGGTATGCATACACATTATCAGATGCTTTTAGAGTTAGATCCTGTAAAAAAGGAAATGTAAAAAAATAAAACGCCAATGCCAGGATTGTCCAATAAAGAGAGAATAATGGGCAGATAAGCCCCTTGTAGTTCCATTTTTGAGTACTGTAGTCCCATAACCGTATATTAAAATATCGAAGGTAAAGCTCACCTGTAATCCATTCAAGTATGGAAGTCACCACAAAAAAATAGATTACTCTATACCATAGCGGGATATCCGGAATAGACAACAGAAAAAGAATCACCGTTCCAAACCCATAGAGAGGTAGATATGGCCCCGAAAGGAAACCGGGATTTACAAGTTTTTTCTGACTGACAAAAGTTCTGTAAAACAGCTCTATAAACCATCCAACAATAGATCCAATTGAGAAAACAAGCAGAATCGCAATTAAAGTCAAAATCTAACTCCTTAAGATGTTACCTTCTAAAGTTAAAAACAGATAATGTTTCTGTTATAACCGGTATTTTTATTCCTCTTTTTATTACTCCGTTCCAATTCTTAGATATTTCATTCCCAACGAAATAGAACCGATGCTGTTAATAGGAAAATCACTGTCATTACGCTTAATGCAATAATATGGGGAAGGATCTGAATTATTCCAGCTCCATCGATCATAACAGCTCTGGAAGCTTCGATAAAATGAGTTAGCGGAAAAAATTTAGAAGCGGTCTGCATCAACTTTGGGGTACCCTCCAAAGAAAAAAAGACACCCGAAAAAATAATCATCGGAAAAGTTATAAGATTCATCAAACCACTGGCCAGTTCTTCACTTTTAAGCCGGGCTGCAAATATCAAACCAAACGAAATCATACAGAAAATAGATAATGATGTGACAAATAAGAGAAGTAAATAGGATCCGTTTACAACAAAATGTAAAAAAAGATTAGTTCCTGCAAAAACCAAAACAGAAGTTAAAATCACTATGATAAATCTACTTACCATCTGAGCCGTTATAAAAACAAATGGTGAAACCGGAGTCGCTTTCATTCGTTTTAGAACACCGTTTTTTCTATAACGGACTATTACAAAACCAACACCAAACATACAGCTGAAAAGCATGTTCATCCCAATTATTCCAGGAACTAACCAATCCACATATCGTATAGGATCGCCTGTAACATCAAGTTCAGTATAATCGATCAGTTCATCTGAACTAAGAATTCTCAGTAACTCTGATGCTGCTGCTTCATTATTCAGATAATATGTTTTCTCATTAAAATCTACTAACATATCAATTTGATGGCGCCGTATTTTTTCTATAATTTCTTCTTTTTCAGCTTCATATTTTATGATCTCAATAGATGAAAGTTCTAAAAACGAAACTCTACTACCCTGGGGTTCACCGATTACACCTATCTTAAAAATGAAATTGTTATTCCCACTGAACGCAATGGAAAAACCAATCACTAAAACCAAAGGGAAAAGAAGATTCCAGTAAAATGTTCCTTTATCTCTAAGGAATTCCATAGTTCTTGCATAAACTATTGCAGTAAATTTTTTCACACTTTCCATCCTTATACTTTATGACCGTAAAGATGTTCCCGTCAGCTTCAGAAAAAGATCATCCAGATTAGGTTTTTTTATTGTCAAACCCTCCAGGTTGAGTCCGGTGTTTAGTAGTTCCTTCATAGTTTTATCCAGATTCTTCGTTGTGATTTCGAGACAATCTCCCTGATAAGTGCTGCCTTCAACCTGCAAGTCCTGACGACCAATATGGGGAACCCTAACCAGTGCACCATCGAAATGATTGGCAAGCATATTACCGGGAGTATCAATCTCCATAAGTTTCCCGTGATCTATTATGGCAATCTGATCGCATAAAATCTCTGCTTCTTCCATGTAATGAGTTGTCAGAAGAACAGTTGTTCTTTCAGCCTTAATCCGTTCTATGAGATCCCAAAAGTTTCGGCGTGCCTGAGGATCAAGGCCTGTTGTCGGTTCATCAAGAAATACCATCTCCGGACGGGGAATTATTGCAAGTCCCAGCAACATTCTCTGCCGTTGCCCGCCGGACAGCTTCCTGTTGTCCCGATCAATAATATCAGTAAGGGAACATATATCAATTATTTCATCTAAACTTCTGGGGTTAGGGTAAAAGGATCTGAACAGCACCAGAGTCTCCCTTACAGTTATAAACTCCGGAAGTGCTGTATTCTGAAACTGTATTCCAACCTTCTGCTTAAAATGATTATCAATTTTTCTCTCTCTGAAATAAACTTTTCCGGATGTGGGAGAAAGAATTCCCTCCATCATCTCTATTGTTGTTGTTTTTCCTGCTCCATTGGGTCCGAGGAGACCAAAACATATTCCTTCGGAAATAGAAAAACTGATTCCGTCGACTGCTTTAACAGACCCGTAATTTTTTTTCAGATCATCAATTCGCATTATTGCATCCATGTTTAGAAACATAGAGCAAGCCCTGTATAGGGTCAATATTTTTCTTATTTATTTTTTATAACAATGAAAGTACAATTGAATTATTGAACGTACCTCCGTCCCCAATTCAAGAAAATTCTGCATGGACAGTCACGCAGATCCTGCATAACTGTCTCTACAATATCGCTACTGTTAAATTTATTTGCTTTTTCTATATCCCCGAAGATCTTCTGCTGCAGAAAGAAGGATCTCCTCTGTTTCATTCCAGCCAATACAGGAATCAGTTATAGATACACCATACTTGAGCTCATCGAAATTTCCGGAGAATTTCTGACTTCCCTCAAATAAATTACTTTCCAGCATAATTCCGGATATATTTTTTCTACCATGAATAACCTGATCCATAACAGACCGAAACACCCTTCGCTGCCTGGTATGCTTCTTACCGGAGTTTGCATGACTGCAGTCAATAATTACCGAAGGATTATCAATACCCGCACCTTCCATCAGGTCAATAGCTTCCTCTACATCCTCTTCGTAGTAATTGGGACCGGAAGTCCCCCCTCTTAGAATAAGGTGGCAGTATCTGTTACCTTCTGTTCTTAGAATACAGGTATTACCTTTTTGATCAATTCCAATGAAACTGGAAGGGTGCCGGGCTGTATCAACGGCATTAACAGCAAGATTGAGATTTCCCCCTGTACCGTTTTTAAAACCAACAGGCATGGACATACCGCTGGCAAGACTCCTGTGAGTCTGACTCTCGGCAGTTCTTGCACCAATTGCCGACCAGGAGATCAGGTCGGATATATACTGGGGAATAATGGGATCAAGAATCTCGGAACCTACAGGAAGCCCCCTTTGTGCAATTTTCAAAAGAAAATCCCTTGAGATATGAAGCCCCTTATGGATATCGTAGGAATCATTCATATCCGGATCCATAATAAGACCACGCCAGCCTATAGTAGTTCTCGGCTTTTCAAAATAGACCCTCATAATCAGAAAAAATTCATCCTCGATTTTTGTAGAAAGCTTTTTAAGTTTTTCAGCATATTCAATCCCTGCAGCTGTATCATGAATGGAGCAGGGTCCCACAACTGCAATCAGCCTTTTATCTCTCCCTGCAAGAATATCCTTAACTGCTTCTCTGCTATTAACAACTGATTCCACTATTTTAGCATCTGTAGAAAATTCATCCTTTAACTCCAGAGGAGAAATAAGGGGACTAACCTGCTTTATGTGAATATTATCAAGTGCTTTCATAAATCTCACCTTTACTGCATATTTGTATGTCTGTATCCCAGTTTAACTTACTTATTAGATCTGATTTTACCCGATCAGGGGTATTATTTGAACCTGATAAATGGCAAAGATATACCTTTTTCAATATTCCATCTTTGATTGAATTAAGAAATTCAATGGCATCGTTATTTGAGAGATGACCTTTATTGGAACTAATCCTTTTTTTTAAGAATTGAGGGTAGGAACCTGAAGCAAGCATTTCCGGAGAATAGTTTGCCTCTAAAAATAAAATCTCGGTTTTCCTGGCAAAATTATACATCTCCTCTGTTATTGTTCCTGTGTCGGTAAGAAGCATAAATGTAATATCCCCTAAAGAAAAGAAAAAACCAAGAGAGCAGCAGCTATCGTGGGATGTTGAGAAAGGAATAAGTGTGAGTGAGTCAAGCTTATACTCTTCTCCGGGAACTATATCCAGACGGCTGTGGGGATTCTTTTCGTTAAAGTTCTCTTCCGGAAGAAGGTGATGAACAACCACAGGTATTTTGTATTTTCTGGAAAGGATTCCTACTCCGCTAAAATGATCGCTGTGTGTATGGGTCAAAAGAATAAAATCCACTTTCGCAAGATCAAATCCGGACAGGTCAGCTCTTCTGGTAAGTTCTTTAAGAGAGAAACCGTTATCTATGATAAAGGAAAATTCACCCATTTGAAAAATGTAGGAATTTGCACTGGATCCGCTTCCCAATACAGCATATTTTATTTTATCCACTGTTTCCATACTTCAACAGCATTACCAACTGATACTTCTTTTCCGTTCCTTACAACAGGTATTTTCATAAGACCATTATCTTCGAGAATTTCTTCAACAGGGTCATAATCCATATATGAAAACCCCCGTTTTTTATACGACCCACTGTCTGTATCGATTAAATCTTCTGAACTGATTTTATTTAAAATATTTGAAAGCTCTCCTTCAGATATTTTTCTCTCATTCAGATCCATGAAATGATATTTAACATTGTGTTCCTTAAAAAACCTAATGGCCTTTTTGGTATTATTACTCTTTTTCGTTCCTATTATCTTAATGTTCATAATAATTCTCCAATCACCCTACTCTATCTATTCAGCTGCTATTTTTCAATATCATAATCAATAAACAGGTACTTCCTCTTTTGTCCTGTCCTGACTGAAAATAACTCCAAAAAGAACCAGTGCAGAAGCAAGATACTGAACAAAACTGAGGCGTTCCCCGAGAATTATCATACTCACAATCAAGGTCACCACAGGAATCAGATTGACAAAGGAAGAAGACTGGCTTGCGGGAATTCTGCTGGTTCCAAAATTATAAAAACCATATGCACCGATTGTAACAACAATACCGAGAAAGAGAAGGATCAATCCGGAATTAAGAGTCAGATTCATCTCCAGTGATCCGGGAACAAAGAAAAGAACAGGAATAAAAAACAGAGTACCAGTGAAAGCCTGAACAGCGGTCAGAAAAAAGGGGGA
>JAJRQE010000195.1 GCA_024280415.1 Spirochaetota bacterium
GCATCAATTCCAAATCCTTACTAAAAGATCTGAACGTCTAAAAGAGTTATCACAGGAGATTGATTGGCCGGGAAATGTCTGGATAGGCGTCAGCGTAGAGAATGAAGAGGTACAATCCAGGATTGATAATTTAAGAGATGTCCCTGCTGCAATTAGATTTTTATCACTGGAACCACTGCTTGGTCCGCTTGGTTCTCTCAACTTAAGCAATATCGATTGGGTAATTGTTGGAGGTGAATCCGGACCAAAGGCACGACCAATGAAAAAAGAATGGGTAATGCAAATTAAAGAGCAATGTATCGAACAAAATACGCCATTCTATTTTAAGCAATGGGGTGGAGTTCATAAAAAGAAAACAGGTAGATTACTGGAAGGCCGGAAATGGGATGAAATGCCTGTCAACAGGACTTCATCCTGTAGTGTTTAATATTGGGGATTGGGAGATGATGTAGTAAATGTTTTTTAATCTACTGTTTTAATGGAGATGTAGAGAAAATTATGAAACCGAAAGTATTTATTTCATATAGCTGGAGCGATCAAAACCACCAGGATCTGGTTAAACACTGGGCAGAAAGGTTAATTGCAGATGCAGATGAACTTCGTGAAAAAGTAAAGGAAGGCCATGAGAAACTGAATGTCAAGAGTTGGCACAATTTTCATTTTAACAGAAATTTTTGGGATCCCATGAACATGGATAAGCTGGATACATTAAAATGAGTGAGGCAAATAAAATTACAAATTTATTAACCAATTTACTCTGTTCTGAACGGATAATAAACACAGTATCCTGAAAGAAACCCAGTTGGAAGCTTGCAGAATAAATGCAGAATAAAAACGAGGGACTACAGGAAAACAGATGCAGAATTACTAAATCCATCTTTAGGGGAGGATTCTACAGATGAATATGGATAAACAGGGATTAGAATTCGGAAAGCTCCTTGAGCTGTTTAAGCAGACGCAAGCAACTATGCAGACTCAGGCAGCCCGTGCGATAGATACTGCCCTTGTGGTGCGTAATTGGCTGTTTGGCTGGTATATTGTGGAGTATGAAAATGGAGGAGCTGAACGAGCTGAATTATATGGGAAAAAGCTTCTGCAGCGACTTTCCACAGAGCTGGAACAAGTTGGACTGAAAGGCGTTTCGCTTACTAATTTGAAGCAATTTAGACTCTTCTACGAATCCTATAAGGAGATTAGTCAGGCACTGCCTGACCAATCTTTAGAAACTGCAGTCCAGGAGCTTAGGCAGACACCGCCTGTTGAAGCTTTAACTGTACTGCATAAACCTGGAATTTTGAATGAGATAACTTCAAAATTAGCGAAGCGGTTTATCCTTGGCTGGACCCACTATGTCACTCTTCTTACAGTCAAAAATGTAGAAGAACGACGCTTTTACGAGATTGAAAGTGCCGAAAACGGCTGGGGATATCGTGAACTGGAACGTCAGATTAACTCGGCTCTTTACGAACGGCTTTCTCTCAGTCGGAATAAAGATGAGGTAAAAGAGTTATCTGTAAAAGGGCAGATTGTAGAAAAATCGTCTGATATAATTAAAAGTCCCTATATTTTGGAGTTTACAGGACTGGAAGAACGAAAATCGTACAGTGAGCACGATCTTGAAACGGCATTGATTGATAAAATAGAGCATTTCCTTCTGGAGTTGGGGAAAGGCTTCCTTTTTGAATCCCGTCAAAAACGTTTTTCCTTTGATAACCGGCATTTCTATGTAGATCTTGTATTCTATAACCGCCTTCTTAGATCTTATGTCATTATTGATCTGAAAATTGGTGATTTAAAGCATCAGGATTTAGGCCAGATGCAGATGTATGTGAATTATTTCGACCGCTTAATAAAAACAGAAGATGAAAAACCTACAATAGGCATTCTGCTTTGTCTTACAAAAAGTGATGAACTGGTGGAATTAACATTGCCTAAAGAATGCAATATCTATACATCGGAATATCAACTCTACCTCCCTTCCAAAGAAGAACTCAAAAAGCAAATGGAAGAAGTCAGAGAAGAAGTCACTCCCTATGGAACCAACTCTGAAAATATTAAACTCAATAATAACATCAAACGAGAGATGTGATGGAAAAAAATAATTCACAATTCAATAAAATAGCAATATTTCAAAAAAAAGAGATAAGAAAAACCATACATAACAATGAATGGTGGTTTGTAATTGAAGATGTAGTTCTTTCATTAATCAACTCAAAGAACCCCAGGGGTTATATTAAAGATATGAGAAGACGCGATGCAGAACTTGCCAAAGGGTGGGTGCAAATTGCCACCCCCCTTTCTATAAAAACTGCTGGCGGTGCCCAAAAGATAAACTGTGCGAGTGGAGATTCTTCAAGAGAGGAAAAACAGTACCCGGTGGGTAGGGAATTGAGTAGTGGATTTCATCCCGAAACTATTGGAGGACTGATATGAGTGAAAAGAAATTAACCATAAGAAACAGCACAGCTGAATTTCTTATTTTTACTGCTCAGGCCGGTGAGCAGAGTATTGAGACCCGTTATGAAGAAGAAACCATCTGGTTGTCCCAGAAATTAATGGCACAGCTCTTTAATGTTGATGTACGAACGATTAGTGAACACCTTAAAAATATTTTTACCAGTAATGAATTACATGAAAATTCAGTTATCCGGAAATACCGGATAACTGCCTCTGACGGTAAGAACTATAATACGAATTTCTATAACCTTGATGCAATCATCTCGGTTGGATACCGGGTAAACTCTGTCAGAGCTACTCAATTCCGACAATGGGCGACCCAGGTACTCAGAGAATTCGCTATAAAAGGATACGTACTGGATAGAAAACGTATGGAGAACGGCTCATTTCTTGGGGAAGAATATTTTGAACACCTCCTTGAAGAAATTCGCGAGATTCGTCTTAGCGAACGAAAGTTTTACCAGAAAATAACTGATATTTACACAACCAGTATCGATTACAATAAGGACGCACCCACCACCAGAACATTCTTTGCCAGAGTACAGAATAAACTCCATTATGCAATACATGGTAACACTGCAGCGGAATTAATAATGGATCGAGCCGATAGTTCCAAAGATAAAATGGGACTAACATCATGGGAAAAGGTTCAGGATGGTAAGATCATAAAAATAGATGTATCTATTGCAAAAAACTATCTGAATAAGGAAGAGCTGGAGTCCCTTGGACGTATAGTCAATGCATACCTTGAACTTGCAGAAGAACGAGCAATGCGTAAAATTCCAATGACTATGGAGGATTGGGCTATACGTCTGGATAAGTTTATAGAGTTCACGGACCGGAAAGTATTGCCGAATAGTGGAAAGATCACTGCCGAGATTGCTAAAGCACATGCAGAAAGTGAATTTGAAAAATACCGCATAGTCCAGGATCGTTTATTTGAAAGCGATTTTGACAAAATCCTGAAGCAGATTGATACTCCAGGAGATGAAGGATGAATTTTAAAATACAACGTTATTCTGTCAATCAATATCAAATTCAAACATTACTGACATGGATAAATTCCGGTGAGATTGTTATTCCCGAAATCTGGCGGCCATTTGTATGGTCTGCAACAAAAGTTCGGATAAAGAACCAGCCAAAGGGTGGGGACAAATTGCCCCCCCCTTCTATAGAGACTGCCAGCGGAGTGCAAAGGATAAATTGTGCAAATACCAGGGGTTTATCTTGAAGAAATGGAAACAGGAGGATTACAGTGATTTTTGAAAGAATAGAGCGCCTCTTAACACAGACAGAATCAACAAGCCTTGAGTTTAAAACAGCTGAAAATGCAGTTCCTAAAAATCTTTTTGAAACAGTCTGTGCCTTTCTAAACCGGGATGGTGGGGACATCTTGCTTGGAGTGGACGATTCAGGCTTTATAAAAGGCATAGAGCCCACTGCTGTTGAAAAAATCATCCAGGACATAATAACCCAATCCAATAATTCTAATATGCTTGAACCTGCTTTTATTCTGTTTTCACAAAAATATGAAATAGAAGATAAGGTAATCCTTCACATAGCCGTTCCTGAAAGCTCCAGCATACATCGGTACAAAGGTACAGTGTATGACCGAAGTAACGACGGAGATTTCAAGGTTACATCTCCAGAGCAGATAGCATCTCTTTCCAACAGAAAAACCAATTTTTACGCCGATGCAAAATCGTATCCATATTTAACGATTGATGATTTTGAATTAGATACAATAGAAAAAGCAAAATCCATAATTGCTTCCCGTAAATCCACACATCCATGGGTGAGCCTGTCCAATGAAGATATGCTTCTAAAGGCGGGATTATTTAAGAAAGATTATAAAACAGGAACCGGAAGTTATACCCTTGCCGCAGCCCTTCTTTTTGGTAAAGAAGAAGTTATACAGAGCCTGCTACCCACCTATAAAACTGATCTTCTTCTCCGAAGAGATAATACTGATAGATACGATGACCGTATTGATGTAAGAGTAAACCTGATAGAATCTTTCTTTATCATCATGGGATTTATTGAAAAATACCTTCCGGATCCATTTTATCTTGAGAAAGAGCAAAGGATTAGTTTGCGCGATATAATTTTTAGAGAAGCTGTAGTAAATATGCTTGTCCACAGGAACTTTACCGGACAACTTCCGGCAAGAATAAATATCTATAAAGATTATGTTGAGATGCAGAACCCCTCCTTACCTTTAAATAAGGGTATTTTGAATGTAAAAGATTGCATACCGCATCAGAAAAATCCATTAATATCAAAGTTTTTCCTGCAGCTTGGCTGGGTTGAAGAAATTGGCTCTGGTATAATCAATATAAACAAGTATTATCCCCATTTTGCTCCTAAAGGGAAATTTGAGCTAATTGAAGATGATTATTTTCAGGCTAGATTTAATTTCGAGGGTCCAGTCGAGGGTCCAGTCGAGGGTCCAGTCGAGGGTCCAGTCGAGCTGTCGGAATTGCAGCACTCTATTCTGCTTGAATGCAGATTGGAACCAAAATCCAGAGATGAAATTCTAAAAAGTCTCAATAAAGAGGTTTCAGGATATTTTAAACGTGGTTTAAAGAAACTGGTTAATGACGGATTACTTGAATATACAATAACTGGTAAAACTACAAGTAGGCTTCAGAAATATCGTATAACAAATACAGGAATTGTGGTTCTAAAAGGAGCATCAGGACATAGAAGATGAATAGTGATAAACAGGGATTAGAATTCGGAAAGCTTTCTGAGAAGCTTATGGCCACCCTTGGAAAAGGTTTTTCAAAACGGTCTCTTGAGCAATACCGGAAGTTCTATTTGAGCTACAAGGAGATTACGCAGGCACTGCCTAACCAATCTTTTTAAATCAATGTTTCAAAGGACAACCAAATCCGGAAAAATATAATTCCGGAAATAGTTGATAGATGAAAAAGTTACCAAAAGAGGACTGATATGAGTGATAAGAGATTAACCATAAGAAACAGCACAACAGAGTTTCTGCTTTATAAAACTCCAAATGGTGATATAAAAGTTGATGTTTTGCTTCAAAATGAAACAATATGGATGCCCCAGAAAAAAATTGCCGAACTTTTTGATGTCAAGGTTCCTGCAATATCAAAACATCTAAAAAATATCTTTGAAGAAGGTGAATTAAAGGAAAATTCAGTTGTTTCCATTTTGGAAACAACTGCCAATGACGGTAAAAATTATAAAACAAAATTTTATAACCTGGATACTATAATAGCTGTTGGTTATAGGGTGAATTCCCTGAGGGCTACACAATTTAGAATTTGGGCTACCAGTGTTTTAAAAGAGTTTGTAATAAAGGGATATACCATGGATGTGGATCGATTAAAAAATCCACAACCAATTTTTGGACAGGATTATTTTGAGGAACAACTTGAGAAAATCCGCGATATCCGCAGCAGCGAAAGAAGATTGTATCAGAAAATTACCGATATTTATTCCGAGTGCAGCATAGAC
>JAJRQE010000196.1 GCA_024280415.1 Spirochaetota bacterium
ACTTCTGTTTGAGATCCCGGGTTTAACCACTGATACTGAACATATACACCATTTTCACTCCCGGGAGTCTTAAGATATTCTCTCCCGAGCTCATATCCTGTAGAATCTTTTATATCCTTTACATTGGTACCCACCAGATCAGGTGATTGAGGATGCATTTTAACTATTCCGGATTTATCAAAAACAAAAATATACCCATCATCACCAAACCGGTAATGACTCAACCACTTAAGGACATCGTCTTTTAACTGAGCTTCATAATATAAAAGATATTCACCGGTTCCAACAAAAATATTCAAGGGTCTAAAAAGCTTCATATAGGCAAGTTTTTTCTCTTTTTTATTCTGATCATTCAGATAAAAGTAAAAGGTAAGAAAGCCCTCACCATCACTCTTAAGAAGGTCAAAGACACTTTCTGATATGACTTTACCATTCAGATCTTTATAGTCACTCTGAAAATCCCCCTCCAGCTGAGGTAGATTAGGCTGGAGAATAGTATAATCATTACTCTTAGGATCATTACGGTGGATAAAATAATAGCCCCTGCCCTCAAAAAACCGGACATCCCGCAGGGTCTCCCTTACTATATCAATTATTTCCTCATTGGACTTTGTCCCTTTGTTGTAATCGTATATTGACTCGATTATGGAATAGGCTATATCAATCCTGCTCTTAAGCTCCTTTGTCAGCCATATTTCAGAATTTACTTTATTAAATTCCAAATAATCAAATATCTCATCGATCTTTTCTTTAATATGCTGCCTTCCATCTTCAAGTAATCTCTCCCTGAGCTGTTTAGTTTCAATATCCAGAAACCGATGATAGCTGTTCAGAAAAAGAACAGATATAATTAATGCTGTAATAAAAATTGAGAGAACCGGCACCCATACGATAAGTTTGAGTATGTGGTGTTTTTTTAACTTTACACTCTTTCCTTCAACCGACTTTTCAGAAATCATATTTTAGTCTACTATAAATAAAATACGAAGTGAACATACAAATCAACTTTTTAGGAAAAAAGATGGCTATAAACTGGTACCCGGGGCATATGCACAAGACCCGAAAACTAATTACAGAATCTCTAAACCAAACAGATGTAATTATAGAGATCCTGGATGCAAGGATTCCCTCGTCCAGCAGAAACCCTCTAATAGAGGAACTGGTACAGGGAAAGAAGCGAATCATAGTAATTAACAAAAGTGATCTTGCAGATCCTGTAATAACCAGGAAATGGACGAATTTCTTTAATACTCAGCCAGGGATAACTGCTGTTTCGATGGCCAGCACTACAGATAAAAATCCAGGTAGAATTGTAAATATGTGCAGAGACATGTGCAGGAATGAAGTATGGTTCACAAGACGACCGGTAAGAGCTATGATTGCGGGTATTCCAAATGTTGGAAAATCAACATTAATAAATAAAATAGTTGGAAAAAAGAAAGCAGACGTAAGTAACAAGCCTGCAGTTACAAAGAGGTTCCAAAGAGTAAGTATATCCAAAGGGTTTGAGCTGATAGACACTCCTGGTGTACTCTGGCCAAAATTTGAAGATCAGACAGTAGGATACAAACTGGCAATACTGGGAAGTATAAGAGATTCTATTCTGGATATGGAGGATATTGCAAGGTTTGCATATATATATATGGAAGAATATTATGGGGAACGCCTTAAAACCAGGTTTAAAATCGACAACCTTCCAGTTGAACCCCAGGAAGGTATTACTCTTTTAGGTAAAAAAAGAGGGTTTCTTCTTAAAGGCGGTACTATCGACTACGACAGATCCTGCCGCCTGCTTATTCAGGAGATAAGAGATGGCAAACTGGGGACTGTAAGTTTAGATGATGTTCCAGGAGATGTTCCCGAGGGTAGTAATACATTTTAATTCCCTTCTGCTCTAATTATTTCCAAAGCTGCACGAGCATTATATATATTATTTGTAACCAGCTATAAAATATGCTTAATAAAATATTTTCATTTTTTTGATAATATCACCAGTGATACATCTGCAAGATCCATGGGAAGATCAATTGACAAGTCTCTTTAATAACACGTATAGTACACGTATAACAAGAAAAGCTTAATAGAGGCTTTTGCATTGTCTAAAAATTCAACTTGTTTTTAGAGAGGGTATAAAAATGCAAAAAAAACTTACATTAACCATAGATGAGGAAGTCTACAATGGATTACATTCTGTTATTGGACCACGAAAAATAAGTAATTTTATTGAGAACCTGGTACGTCCCCACGTTGTAAAAAGAGATATGTACGCAGCTTATGCAGAAATGGCAGCAGAAACAGGAAGAGAACATCAAGCCGAAGACTGGGCAGAAGGGACACTAGGAGACAGCTACAATGAAAAGGGGTGAAATTTGGTGGATAAACTTCGAACCATCTCTTGGAGGAGAAATTCGTAAAAAACGACCAGCTGTAATTATTAGTAACGATGCTGCAAATAAGTTTCTGAACAGAGTTCAGGTCATACCACTAACAAGTAAAATTGATAAACTATACCCCAGTGAAGCATATGTAACATTCCAAAATAAAACTTCAAAAGCAATGGCAGATCAACTTACTACAGTAAGCAAGAAACGACTTATCAGCAGAGATGGTTACATCTCTACCAAAGAACTGAACAATATAGGCAAAGCAATTTCAATTCAACTTAACCTGTAGCAAATACTAAACCCGAAACAAAGGCGGCACTATGAAATCTAATCTGGACGAAACCCTTATCTATCTTAAAGAACTGGGATTTACTGAATACGAGGCTAAGGTATATATTTCACTTTTAAGTAATCATCCTGCGAGTGCATATACTATATCTCAAAAATCCGGTGTTCCCCACTCCAGGGTTTATGATATTACCAGAAGATTGATAAAAAAGGGGGTGGCAGTCTCCACAGGGGTAAAACCGGAGCTGTTCAGCCCCCTGTCCCCCAATGATCTGGTGGATAAACTGCGCAGGGAATACGATCAGTTTACAACCGAACTGGAAGAAAGGCTGAAGTCTGTTAATTTTGTATCGGACTTTGATCCTGTCTGGAATCTGCCAGATAAAGAGAAAGTCCTCGAAATGGCTGCAGATCTTATCGGCAAAGCCAAAAGTACTGTCTACATTGGCATCTGGGCTCAGGAGCTTCCTATGATCCTGGAAGAGTTGAGAAATGCTGATAAAAGAGGAGTAAAAGTATTTACCCTTATTTATGGAAAGGACAAACTCAATTTCGGCGAGACCTATAATCACGATGTGGAAAACATGGGCCCTATTGAGGAACTGGGAAGAACACTGGACTGTGTAGTTGATTCTGAGGTATGTGTAACAGGAGCCCTTGGAGGTATAGAAAAATGCCAGGTAATCTGGACAAAAAACAGAGGCCTTGTACAGTCAATAGAAAGCTATATAGCACATGATTTCTATCTGGCAGAGATCCATAACCATTTCGGCAAAGAAATTGATCAGAAATTTGGTAAAAATCTGGTTAAATTACGAAACAAATTCCATAATTAATCCAATACACGAGGTTCCTCTTTTTAAAAATCTTCCAGATCGGGATGTCTGTCCTTTTTTAAAAATTCACTAAAAAAATAGACCATATTGCCGTTCCTGCTTACCCGGAGCTCTGCATGTCCTTTATTGACAAGTTTCTCCAGTGCATTTTTAGCCTGATCAATGCTCATCCCACTCTCCAGAGCCACCTCGGAGGGGGTGACAATTCCATTGTTCACCTTTGCAGTTTTTAGAATAACTCTCTCCAGGGTATCCTTTTTTATCTCACTCCGCATAGTTGTTTTAAAATCACGGGAAAAAGGGGGTTCTACTCTGCCGGGACGCCTGTCGTAGATAACTTCTCTGTAGGCATTTCGCAGGTTTGCTTCCCTCACCTGGATTGGAAGAGTAATAAGATCATAAAAAGATCCGATACCACCCAGACCGCCTGTAACCATATAAAGAAGACCTGTTCCGAATTTCCCCAGATAAAAACGATGAAAACCGAGAGTTCCCATTCCGGAAATAAACCATAAGAAATATGCTATACCAGTCGAATACACGAAATACTCCTTTCCTATAATCTGAAGACCTGCATAACAGAAACTTCCTTTCGCTTTCGAGCACTTTTCAAAGCATTTACTCGTAAAGAACAAGTTTAATTACATATTCTTTTTGAAAAGTCTCTGCCGCTTAACGGAAAAAGTACCTTTTTCCGTTATATCTAAATATACTCATCTTTTTCTCTGGAGAGAACAATATTTCCCTGAATTTCCTGATCTTTCAGATAATCAAGAAACTCTTTCATTGCTTTATCCACTTCCCCTTTCCTCATGGGTCCAAGAGCATCTTCTTCGTATTTAATAAATTCAATCCTCCTTCGGGAGATGTTGTAAATTATCTTTTTACGAAGCTCTTCATCCCGTCCCTTAAGAAGAACAGCTATCTCCGTATCAGAAAAATCCCGGAGGATTTTTTCAAGATCCGAATCCCGAATAAACAAAATAGTCTCTACTGTAAAGAGTTTTTCTCTGACAGAGTCTGACAGACTTTTATCCTCTGCTGCCAGTTCATCAAGGATTCTCCCCTCATCGGAAAGATCCATATTCTTCAGGATTTCTGCCAAAACAGTCTGACCGTCAATCTCTTCGGTAATAACCTTTCCCTGAGTTCGGATCCGTTCAATAAGAACCTCCTCCATTGCCACTATAACCTCAGGTGCTATTCGTTCCATTCCAGCCATCCGGGCAACAAGAACTGTCTGGACTTCTGGGGGAAGGCTCTCCAGTATTTTTGAGGCTTTTACTTTATCAAGAAAGGAGATAATAACTGTCAGAACATGTACTGGTTCCTTTCTAAGGATCATCATCAATTGCTGAAACTCCAGATCTTCCAGAAATGAAAAAGGTTTTTCACCATTAAAAGGAATAACCTTTTTAAAAATAGCACTACCTTCCTCCTCTCCAAAAGCGGAGGTAAGCATATTTCTGGCAACTTCAACCCCCCCTGCAGTGTTTATAAGTTTAGGATGAAGATATCCAAAATCTTTTAATAAATTAACTGCTTCTTCCTTATTAATCTGCTTGATACTTGCTATTTCCTTTGTAATCTCTTCAACTTCCGAGGTCGAGAAGTGTTTGAGGACACTTACAGCCTCTCTTTTACCCAGAATAAGCAGAAATTTTGCCGCCTTACGATAACCTTCGCTGCCCCCTACTTTTAAAAACCCCCGCATAGGTGCTTCGACATCAGGATTTGAATCTACACTGTTGCTTTTATTGTTATCGTTTCTGCTTTCAACAGCGTTTCTTTCCTTCAGTTCGGCCTGTTTTTTCTTTATATATCCTACAGAAATCTGAGTAGGTGATGAAGGTGCAGTATTTTTATCTGCACCTGCCAGATAGGCACTTGAAACTCTTTTTTGCTGATCCATACGCTATAATAACCCAGAGTTATTTGGTGGTCAATGTAAGGGAAATAAAGGTGCTTGACAGTTTCCCATATTATTTGTATAAATGTCTTCACATAGTGCCGCTGTAGCTCAGTCGGTAGAGCAGAGGACTGAAAATCCTCGTGTCAACAGTTCAATTCTGTTCGGCGGCATAAAAACCCTCTTTAATAAAGAGGGTTTTTCGTTGTACAGAGAATTGAAGTTTACAAAAGGTGCCCCACCGGAGTTTGTCAGGGCGTGGGACTAACTGACAATAACTCTGAAATATCTCTTTTTACCAGCCTTTAACAGCAGTTCATTATCTTCCACAAAGGTAAAATCAATGCTTTTATTTATATCTGTAATTTTTACTTCATTTATGGAAGCTCCGCCCTGGGTTACAAGCCTTCTGGCCTCTCCTCTGGAACTGCACAGTGCCGTCCTTGAAAAGAGATCCATAACATTTATACCTGTCTCCAGTTCCGCTTTATCTACAGTTATTGAGGGAATTGCACTTTTATCCACAGAAGTACTGCCCTGGGGCGTGAATGCAGCTCTTGCAGCTTCCTTGGCCTTGTCAGCCTCCTCTTTGCCATGGATAATTCTGGTCTGTTCGTAAGCCAGAATCTCTTTTGCCCTATTAATCTCCTGCCCCTCCAGTTTTCCCAGTTCTTTTATCTCTTCCACAGATAAAAAGGTAAAAAGGAGAAGGAATTTCTCAACATCAGCATCTGCAATATTTCTCCAGTACTGAAAATAATCATAGGGAGAGAAAAGATCAGGATCAAGGAATACTGCACCTTTTTCAGTTTTACCCATTTTCTTTCCATCTGCCCTTGTTACCAGTGGAAAGGTTAGACCAAAAACTTCATTTGACTCTACTCTTCTGGTTAAATCTACTCCTGCTACAATATTCCCCCATTGATCGTCTCCACCGATCTGAAGCATACAGCCATGCTGCTGATTAAGTACAAGAAAATCATACGACTGAAGAAGCTGGTAGTTGAATTCAATAAAAGAGAGACCTGTTTCAAGACGCATTTTATAAGTTTCAAAACCAAGCATTCTGTTCACAGAAAAATGACGCCCTATATCACGTAAAAATTCAATATAGTTTAATTTACCCAGCCACTCGTAGTTATTAAGCATCAAAGCTTTATCATCACTATAATCAATAAATTTTTCAATTTGTTTCTTCATAGATGTGGAATTTTCCTGTATTTTTTCTACAGTTTGAATCTTCCTCATCTCTGTTTTACCTGAAGGATCTCCAATTAACGCAGTTCCACCACCTACAAGCGAGAGAGGTCTGTGTCCAGCCCTTTGAAGATGTGCCATGGCCATTAGAGGAACCATATGTCCTACATGCAGACTTTTTCCAGTAGGATCAAATCCTGCATAGAAACTAATTCTCTTTTCAGACATCAATTTGTCAAGTTTTTCGAAATCTGTGCATTGTTTAATAAATCCTCTCGCTTTGAGGACTTCCAGACCGCTGGACATTACTGTTCTCTCCTGTATTCTTTGTTTGCTTTTCTTATTCGTTCCGCAAGACTTGATATTGGAATACGTTCCTGCTCCATTGAATCTCTAAACCTTATTGTAACTGTATTATCCTCTTTGGTATCATAATCTACCGTAACACAATAGGGAGTCCCGATCTCATCCATCCGTCTGTATCTTCTCCCGATAGCCCCGGACTGATCATAGAATGTGGAAAAATCAACTCTTAGATCCTGTTCAATCTTCTGTGCGATCTCTTTTATCCCGTCTTTTTTAACCAGAGGCAGTACAGCAGCTGTTACAGGTGCAAGCTCGGGATGAAAATGGAGTACAGTCCGAACATCCCCTCCTTCGAGTTCCTGTTCTTCGTAGGCATCTGCCAGAACCATGAGCACTGTTCTTGTTAAACCTGCAGAAGTTTCAATTACATAAGGAAGAAATCTTTCGTGAGTTTGATCATCCAGATAGGTTAAATCCTTTCCGGAATGTTCGGCATGTCTCGCCAGGTCAAAATCTGTTCTTGAGTGTATCCCTTCCAGCTCCTGCCAGCCCATGGGAAACTCATATTCAATGTCAAAGGCATCCTTGGCATAGTGAGCCAGTTCATCACTCCCATGACGATGGAATTTCAGCTTTGATCCCCGGATACCAAGTCTGTCATAGTATTTTATTCTGGAGTCCTTCCAGTATTCAAACCACTTCTCATCATCTCCTGGTTTTACAAAAAACTGCATCTCCATCTGCTCAAACTCAACAGTTCTAAAAATAAAGTTCTTTGTGGTAATCTCATTACGGAAGGCCTTACCAACCTGGGCAATTCCGAAGGGTATTTTCACCCTGCTTGTTTGTACCACATTCTTAAAGTTTGCAAATATCCCCTGAGCCGTTTCGGGACGGAGATAAACAACAGATCCGGAATCTGCAACCGATCCAAGATGGGTGGAAAACATCATGTTAAACTGTCTTGGTTCTGTAAAACTATTCTTTGCACCGCATGTAGGACAAGCTGCTGTAAGATCAATATGATCAGACCTGAACCGGGACTTACACTCCTTACAGTCAACCATAGGATCCGTAAAACTCTCCACATGTCCTGAAGCCTCCCAGACCTTGGGATGCATCATTATGGCGGCATCCATACCGACTATATTATCCTGAAGCCGGGTCATCTCCTTCCACCAGTAATCTTTTATATTATTCTTAAGCTCCACTCCAAGGGGACCGTAATCCCAGGCACCCGCCATTCCGCCGTAGATCTCACTTGACTGATAGACAAACCCCCTTCGTTTACTTAAGGATACGAGTTTTTCCATTGTTACATCTCGAGTCTGCTCTTTCTTATTGTTTCCCATTCTCTTCCTCTTTCTTTAACTCCTCTTTGAGGAGTTCGATAACATGATCAATCCGTTTCAAGGCCTTC
The DNA here is from genome assembly GCA_024280415.1 of Spirochaetota bacterium. Classification (GTDB taxonomy): domain Bacteria; phylum Spirochaetota; class Spirochaetia; order B11-G9; family B11-G9; genus JAJRQE01. The sequence continues at coordinate 8,341 of JAJRQE010000196.1, forward strand.
TCCGATCCTAATAATCTGAGAGATCCAAAGATAGGGGGAGAGACCTTGCTTCCGGAAATTGCAACCCGGAGAGGCATAAGCATTGAACCCAGCTTAACCTTGACTTCCTCGGACTTCTTCCTAAAAAGCTCTTCATTTTCTTCATCACTCCGGGACTCAAACCCTTCCACAAGTTCTCTGGCACTCTCAAGCACCCTGATGGTTCCCTCATAATCCATTTTTTTAGGAATAATATCCTTAAGGGTATATTCCCCGATATCATGAAAAAGAAACCGGGACAACTCTGATATATCGCTCATAAAATGAAGCCTCTCTGCCATAAGGGTCATCATATTTTTAATTATCAGCATTTCCCGTTCAGTTATATTTTCAGAAACTATACCATCCTTTTTTAAATAGGGGATAACCTCATCAACCAATTCCGCTTCAGATTTTCTACGAATATACTGACCGTTGAACCATTCAAGTTTTTTATAGTCAAACACCCCTGGAGCCTTATTGATTTTCTCAAGAGAAAAGAGCTTTTCAAGCTCTTCTTTTGTAAAAAACTCCCTGCTGTCATCGTATGACCAGCCAACCATAGTCACATAGTTAATAAGAGCTTCAGGTAGATATCCCCGCTTCCGGAAATCTATAACACTTGTTGATCCGTGGCGTTTGGATAGTTTCTGCCCGTCTTTACCCATTACCATTGGGAGGTGGCAGTAAAGAGGCGGCTCCCATCCGAAAGCCTTGTAGAGGAGAACATGTATTGCCCCGGAAGGAATCCACTCCTGGGCTCTGAGTATGTGAGTTATCTTCATAAGGTGATCATCCACAACATTTGCCAGGTGATAGGTAGGAAAGCCGTCAGACTTGAGTAGTACCGGATCCGGAGAGATATCCCTGTTCTTCCTTGTAACCCTGCCCAGAAGAAGATCGTCAAAAAAGGTCTCTCCCTCCAGAGGAACCTTAAGACGTATTACCGAGCTAAATCCTTCTGATTTTTTCTTTTCAACATCCTCTGTGGAAAGATTTCGGCAGTGCCTGTCATACCCGTAATTTTTCTTCTCTATTTTCTGAACTTCCCGGAGCTCAGTTAAACGTTCACTTGTACAAAAACAATGGTAGGCCTTTCCGGCTGCGATTAGTTTGTCCGCATATTCCCGATAGAGTGCAGATCTCTCAGACTGAACGTAAGGACCGTAGGCTCCTCCCTTTATGGGTCCCTCATCCCAGTCTATCCCCAGCCACTCCAGGGTTTCATATAGATCTTTCAGGGATTCTTCGCTAAAGCGTTCCCTGTCAGTATCTTCAACCCGAAGAATAAATTTTCCCCCTTTAGATCTTGCAAAAAAATAGTTAAACAGTGCGGTTCTGACTCCCCCAATGTGCTGAAGTCCTGTAGGAGACGGTGCATATCTGACCCTTACTTCCATATTATTGTTCCTTGTAGAGCCACTCTATGGCATCTTTTGAGAATTTATTTAAAACAATTGCTATTACATTGTCATTGACATTTTCCAGCTCAAATTCCATCTTTTTTTTTGGGAATTCAGACAGAAGATCCTGTTGGGTTTTACCAATACATTTAAAATCCTCTTTCCCCTCCACTGCTACAGAAGAAAGTGAATATACGGTGAGCAGCCTGAGTATGGGTATAGTTTTACGACCACAGAGGGTTAGTAAAGATTCTGCAGCCTCATCCTTTTTCCCATTTAAAAGAAGGGAAAAAGAGTAGAGGAACAAGATCCAGTCAGATTGTCTGACACCCTTTATTCCCACAAATGCACCAAAATAATCTTCCATTTTTTCCGCATCACCCTTAATAAGGAGAGGGACGCTGAAAGAAAGAACCATCCTTTTAAGGATTTTGGGCTTTTCCTCTCTTATTAACTTCTCGAGCCTGACAATTCCCTCAATATCCGACTTTAAAAGCAGGGTGTTTGCCAGAATTTTGACATAATATCCGTAGAGACGTTTCCTGGTAAAAATCCTGTCACTGAGAAAAATTATCAGCTCATCCCAGTTTTCCTCTTCCAGAAGGGAAAATAACCTCCAGTTCATAAAAAAATAGAGATCAATCGAACCAATGGCAAAAAGAAAGATAAGAAAGAAATACCAGCTTTCTCTAAAAAAAACCATGCTGTACTCCGGACCAAGCATAAGAAAGGGCATAATTGCGACGATCAGGAAGGAAAACATGACAACAATGTTAAATAATATAAAAATTACCTTAAATTTCAAGCGAAACTCTCCTATAATATATAAAGGAGAGTTTACTAAAATTCGCTCTTAGGGGTCAACGGGAAATAATTAATGAACAAAGTTTCTATCGATAGTCTGAGATCAGATACATATATAAATCAACCCGTATTTCTGGATGATAGATTTATCCTGCTCTCTCCGGATGTGGCTGTAACCGATAAGTTAATTGTCAGGTTAAAAAAGTGGAACTATTCCCATGTTCAGACAGATGGAACCCCTTATGAGGGGAATCCCCTGGGGGAAAGTCAGAATAATACCGCTACCCTGGAACTGAGTGCAAAGGAATCTGAAGAAAAGAAACACTCCCAGGATTTTTTTGTATCCTGTATAAAATTTCTTGAAAAATACTATTCTAATTTCAGAGAATTAAATGTACTGCCTACACTCTCAATTTCCGAGAAGGTTAAGGAAATTATTTCAGAACTAAAGGAGCATAAACACCAGCTTCTTAGTGTAGAACCCGAAATGAACAGTAATGAAACATATATTATTATCCATAGTATAAAAACAACTTTTCTGGTTTTATCCATTGCTGACTTTCTTAAGTTTCCTGCCCATAAACAGATCGAAATTGGAATTGCAGCCATGCTCCATAAACTGGGAATGCTCCTGCTGCCCTCTCAGTTGTATAAAAAATCTGCAGCCCTTACCCCAAAGGAGATTCAGATAATAAGAACACACCCTGTAATCAGTTACAAGACTCTTAAGGCTTCAGAATTTCATGCATCAATCTATCTGAGCATTCTCGAACATCATGAACATATTGACGGAACCGGTTATCCGCGGGCTCTTAAGGGTGATAAAATATCACTCTACGGCAAAATTCTTGCTGTTACATCTGCCTACACTGCTGCTACCACAAAAAGACCATTCAGGGATGAACTGGACGGGCATTCGGGTATTATGGATCTTCTTAAGGATAAGGGTAAAAAATATGATGAAAATATTCTGCGAACCCTGGTATATATAATATCTGTATATCCTGTTGGAACCTTTGTACAGCTTTCAAATTCTGTAAGAGCGGTTGTAATAAAAACCAATATAACGACTCCCAAACATCCGATTCTAAAGCTTCTGACAGATGAAAAGGGAGTACCATACAGTAATAAGCCGGTTCTTCAGACAAGACCTGAAGACGAGATTCAAATAACCGGAACTCTTGGAAAAGAAGAAATCACTGAGCTTAAAAGCAAACTCAATATAACTGCCTGATCCCCTTTTATTTATATTGAGCCAATTTTAAAAATTGATTTTTTTTGGAATTGGCAGATTATTTAGAAAAGATAATGTTGACACAGAAAGAGGATTAGTATAATTTTTGAAACCACCGGAAATATGATAAAAGAAACTAATAGAACACGAAACAAAAAGAAACTAAAGAATTTTCTCGCTCTGTCCCCGGAGTCTGCAGAATACAAGGCTATGAAGGATGAGATTAAAATTCATCTTACTAACCCCGGGAGTCTGGAGAAATATGCCCGCACATCAGGAATAAGGGAAGAAGTTCAAACTATTCTGGATGCCTTTGAAGCAATTACAAACGGAATGTACAACCCTGAAGTCTTTGCTGAAATGGAAAGAATACCGGAAAGTTCCCTTCTGTCATTTTGGAAAGAGCTTATTCTGGCTATAAGGGCTTTTTATAGAAAAGACTATTCAGAAATGGAAAAACATTTAAATAATCTGGATAACGACTCTCCCCTGGCCATGTTTAAACCCATACTCATGCATCTATCCGGAAAAACCAGACAGCAGATTTCGAATTCCCGGCAGAAAGAGTTCATTGATATGATTATCAAAGACAGATCCTTTATCCGGAGTGTGACAAAACAGATATCTGAGAGTCTGGAATATGATATGGAAGAGCTTTTTATTGAAACAACATCTCTTCTTCTGATAGATTTAAATAGAAATCACAAAGAGGCTGCCATAAGATTTGCAATCTGGGGAATTGAAACTGCTTCTGTGTATAAATACTCACCAACCGATATTGTTGCTACATGCAAGAAACTCTTTGGAAATACAGAAGCATACAGACTTACGGCAATTGCACTGGCAAAAGAAGAAGGCGATATAAGCCTGCTGTTCTGGATTCAAAGCCTCCTTTCAAGACTAAAATCCACAGATATTTCTTTGGAAGAAGCAGCAGCCTACCTGACAATAATCTCCAGATCCGCAGAAGAGATTGGAAGCAGTTCTGACAATTTTTATCTTGCAAGTTTAAAAGGTCTTATTGCTGAAATAAGTTCTGATCTTTCAGAAATATTTCCTGGTAATTTGGAAAGTATAAAATCAGAAGGAAACCCTTTCGAAGATCTTATAAACCTCAGTGCTGCATATTCATCACTGGAAGAGGATAAAATACGTTTAAAGTCACTCAGTAAGAGACCAAAACCTATTACCATTAAATCCCCGAAAAAAGGGGACGAGCCTGTTCAGCTTAGTCTTTTTTAAACAGAGGTAAACATTGAAAACAGAAACCCTTTTCCAGCTTTTTAATATTTCAAAAGATTCAGAAGATGATGAAGTAAAGCAGGCCTGCACAAATCTAATAGATAAAACAGAAAATGAGGTTGAAAAAAAAGAGATTGAGGAGAAATACTGGGAAATTTCTACAAAACAGAAAAGATATATCTATTCCCTTACATATACCAAAGGATTTTCAGACATTTCTGAACTCGACAATGAAATAATCTCACGCCCCAACTATATTGGTCCCAGACAGTGGATGGAACTTCTGGAATAGTTAAACTTAATTTTTTTAATTCTGTACAAGAATGGTTTTTAGTACTAGAATTCACCTCATAATTTTGAGGTGGAACTGAAATGAAAGAAGTAAATATAAAATATGATAATGGTCAAGAAATAAAAACATCCTATGGAACCCGTGTCAACGAGATTTTAAAAGATACAATAAAGGAAACAACTGACAACCCTGTTATTGCTGCATTGGTTAACAATGAACTTGTAAGCTTAAGTTTTAAAGTCGAAATTAATGCAACTGTTAATCCTATCCGTCTGGACAGTACTCCCGGAGCAAGACTTTATAGAAGAACCCTCTCTTTCATACTGGCAAAAGCATCTGTCTCACTTTTTCCTGACCGGCATCTTGTTATAAGTCACTCTCTGGGAGACAGTTTTTACTACTATTACAATGGACAGGAGTCTGTCTCCGATAAAGACACCAGCCTTCTTCAGAGAGAGATGGAAAGAATAGTTAAATCTCACGCTCCCATCGAAAGAAGGGTAATTTCTTACAGTGAAGCAATTAATTTCTTCAAAAAAGTAAATCAGCCTGCCACAGCTCTTCTGCTGAAGTATCGAAATGAATCAAAAATACCAATCTACTACTGCAGAGGGTTTATTGATATCTCATACGAACCACTGCTGCCGGATACATCATTTCTCAAATACTTTGAACTTTATAATTATAAACCGGGATTTCTTCTAAGATATCCCAATAAAAAAAATCCCCGAAAACTGACATCTTTCATCGATATGCCCTCCCTTTTCTCTGTTTACAAGGAATATAAAGCATGGGGAAAGATATTAAATGTTAACTGCGTGGGCAGATTGAATGAACTATCCGAAAAAAGGAAAATTAAACCCTTTATTCAGGTGGCAGAAGCCCTTCACGATAAAAAAATCTCCCAGATTGCAGACAGTATAGCTGCAGAGAGGGATAATGTCAGGGTAATACTTGTTGCAGGACCATCTTCATCGGGAAAAACTACATTTACAAAAAAATTATCTATTCAGCTTCGGGTTATGGGATTTAATCCAGTTGCAATCTCCCTTGATAACTACTATCTGCCCAACGACGAAGCACCTCTTGATGAGCATGGGAAACCAGATTTTGAAACTCTCCACGCACTTAATATAGATATTCTGAACAGGCACCTGCTTCAGCTCTTTGACGGGAAGGAAGTGGAAATTCCAATCTTTGATTTTATTACCGGCCGGCCAAAGGAGACAGGAACACCTCTTAAGTTAACAAAGAGAAATATTTTACTTATTGAGGGAATCCATGGTCTTAATCCTGAACTTACCCCGCTGATCGATGACAAACTAAAATATAAGATCTATATTTCCGCTCTTACCCAGCTGAATCTGGATGATCACAACAGGATCCCGACTACCGACAACAGGCTGATAAGGAGAATGGTCAGAGATCATCAGTTCAGGGGTAACAGTGCAGCCACTACCTTAAATATGTGGCCCTCTGTCCGTCGGGGTGAAGAAAAAAATATTTTCTCCTTCCAGAATTATGCAGACTCGGTATTTAACTCTGCTCTTGACTACGAACTAGCGGTATTAAAAATATATGCAACACCCATACTCAGAACTATCAAGTCAGATGAAGAAGTATACAATGAAGCAATACGTCTTCTATCTTTTCTGGATAATTTTTCAAGTATCCCGCCACAAAATGTTCCGGAACAATCCATTCTTCGGGAATTTATAGGGGAGGGTGCTTTTTCCTATTAGAGGGAAGGGATCTTACAGGAGAGAGAGAAATATGTTTTTGCAAAGTTTTTTAATACTCCTGCCTCTGTTTATTCTGATTTCAAGCGGTTTTATAATGGGAAGGATATTCTCATTCGGAGGGAACGCCCCTCCCCCCCCCTTGCTGCCTTTGCTCTGGGTCACAGCTTATCGGGAAGAGCTAAGGGGAAAATCAGCATTCATCTCCTTGCTGGGATTATTCTACGGCTTGCAGGAGGTTTTCTCTGCGGGATACTCGCTGTAAAACTATTTAATATTACGGGACTGATGAGAACAGTTATCCTTGTAACCAGTGCACTGCCTGCCGCAGTTTTCTCCTATGTCCTTCCTGCAAGACTGGGACTTGACAGTAGTATTCCCAGGGAAATTGTAATTATCTCAACAATCCTGGGGGTAGTTACAATACCTCTGTCATTTTATCTGGCACAATTGATCTAAAGGAACCAGTAACCACCTGTAGATCTGGTGGTTGTCCGGGAAGTACTCCTAAGGGGCTTACTGTGTGCTGCTAAAGGGCATGGATAACCATGCCCAAATAAATATACTATCTATGCTTCGTTGGCAGTCTTTAGAATACACTGGAGAAGTACATTTACCCCATTGGTGCAGTCTTCATAGGGAGTATCTTCCACCTCCACATGACTCCTTCCCCCAATTGAAGGAACAAAGATCATTGCACCTCTTGTAACCTGATTTACTTCACTCATATCGTGACCTGCTCCGGAGTACATCTTCATGGCAGAAAGTCCCAGTTCTTCGGCACTCGCTACAACTCTGTCATTCAGTTCCTGGTCAAAAGGAGCATGTGCAACTTTCCAGAACTCCTCTGTGCGAATAGGACACCCTCGTCTCTCGGCAATAACCTCAAATTCTTTCTTCATTATCGCCCATGCCTTTATAGCATGTTCATCATCCCATGATCTGATATCCACTGTAAAATGAACCTTGCTCGGAATTATATTACGTGAGTTTGGATAGTTCTGAATTTCTCCGACAGTACCAACCATATTTCCCATCTGATGAGCAACCTTATTGACAACAACATTCATTTCGGAAAAAGCAAGAAGAGCATCATTTCGTCCAACCATGGGAGTAGGTCCCACCTGATTGGCAGTACCTTCCAGCCAGATATCATACCAGTGCAGACATAGAATTCCTTTCGGCGCACCTATCTGAACCTTCGCTGTCTCCAGCTGGGGTCCCTGCTCAATGTGGAGTTCGTAGGCTGCATATATATTCCAGTCCTTATGGGAACAGGGATAGTCTCCCTTATAACCAATTTTTTCCAGCTCTTCTCCAAAAACAGTTTTTCCATCCCTGTCTTTACGCGCGTAAGCCCATTCCCTGGTATGATTTCCAACCCAGACACCTGAGCCCATACATGCAGGAGCAAACCAGCCACCCTCTTCATTTGTCCAGTTGGTAATAATAAGGTCTCGTTCCAGCTCAATATTGTTATCATTTATAGTTCGCATTACCTCCAGACCACCAAGCACACCAAGAATCCCGTCAAACCTTCCACCAGGCTTCTGGGTATCAAAATGGGAACCTGTCATTACGGCTCCAAGCTTCCTGTTCTTCCCTGGGCGAACTGCAAACATATTACCCATCTGATCTACAGTTACCTCGCAGCCGGCTTCTTTGTACCATTTCATGAGAAGATCACGGCCAATTTTATCCTCTTCTGTAGCAGCACACCTTATCAGACCTTTATTATCAGTAGCTCCAATCTCCGCAGAAGCCTCAATTGCCTCCTTAAGACGACTCCCGTCAATTCGTAATTCCTTCAAATCCATATATAGACCCCCTCTATTTTATTCATTTTAGATATTCAATTCGTAAGGTAAAAATGTATTATCATGCAGGAGGAGAGAGTTGTCAATAAAAAGATCTTTGAGAGTTAAGATTTTAAATCCGGGTATTTAAATGTTTTTAAAAATACTTTTTTAACTATTTTTTTCTATAAACTTGAGCCCATTTTAATCCATATAAGAGGAATCCCATATATAACTTTAGTATTAATCGGCGGATAATACGCAATAACACTACTTTTGCCGGGGTATTCCTGCACAAAAAACCAGCCCCCCACCTGGAAGCTCTTATTGATGAGTTAGGAGCTGGATTTAAAATACCTAAATTAATTGAGATCGAAACTTAACAAAAACCAGACAAACTACTTTACAGGGAACCTGGATATTAAGGTATTTACCCCCGATTCTCTGGTTAATATAATTAACATTTTGGATCAATTGGATAAAAACCCCCACCTAATTACTTACAGTACAACACTTTAAATTTAATTTCTTTACAATACCAAATTTGTCACCTATACTTATTTTAATTCAAATATTTAATAGGAGTATGTCTATGAAAAAGAGTTTATTGTTTATTGTGGCAATTATGGTTCTCGGATTGCTGCTTACCGGGTGTCCGGAACTAGGAATTATCCCACCAGTAGATGAACCTGTTCCAGTTAAACATACTATTTCAGGAATAGTAACAGATGGAATTACGGGTCTTCCGGTACCAGGTGC
>JAJRQE010000197.1 GCA_024280415.1 Spirochaetota bacterium
ATTTAGCTGTATACTGAGATTGAAATTGAGTTAATGCCATGGTTACAGTTTGAAGTCTTTCTGAGTTTATGTATAGGATCGGGCGCAGCAGATCATTCCAGTTATTCATAAAAGCAATAATGAACAAAGTTGCAATTTGAGTAGTACTCTGAGGAAGATACAATCTAAAATACATGGTAAAGGTACCTGCGCCATCTATTGAACCCGCATCAAGGAGAGAAGAAGGCATACTCTCAAAAAATTCCTTAAACATAAATGTACCAAAAGAGCCTATAAGTACAGATGGAACTATAAGTGGTGCAAAAGTATCAAGCCATCCGAGTTTCATCATCAACAGAAATTCCGGTATTATTGTCACCTGAATAGGAATCATCATTGTTGCCAAAAGTAATGCAAAAATAATATTCTTTCCTCGGAATTTCATTAAGGCAAAAGCAAAGCCTGCAAGAGTACAGGTTAATAATTGGCCAAGAGCACTTCCACCTGCAACTATAAAACTGTTTAGAGTATACACAGCAAAATTAAACTCACTAAGTACAGTTATATAGTTTGAGAACATTCCTGGTTTTAGAAACTTATCCGGAATAATTCGGGGAGGGATTGTAAAGATATTGGTTGATGAATTGAATGAGTTGATTATCATCCATAAAAAGGGGAATATCGTAAAAAAAGATACGAGTATCAAAACTGTATATATTAATATCTTTTAATAGTTTTTCATAATTAATATCCTTTAATACTGATACTGTACCCAGCGTTTTTTCATTCGAAAGTTTAAAAAGGTAAGTATGGCAACAATTCCTAATAGGATATAAGCAAGAGAAGAAGCAAACCCCATCCTGTAATATACAAATGCATTCAAATAAACATCATAGACAAGGGTGTTTGTTGAATTCTGAGGTCCTCCCCGGGTCATCGAATAGATAAGTTCAAAGTTTCGAAATGAATCAATAATGGAAACACTTAATACAAAAAAATTGTAGGTGACAGCAGAGGTAATGTAATACGGAAAAAAGATTTAACCTTCCCTGCCCCATCAATAATAGCCGCTTCTTTCAGAGATTCAGGAATAAGCTGAAGTCCTGCCAGAAAAAGAATCATATAATAGCCTGACATTTTCCAGACCTGAATCATTGAAACTGTTAAAAGTGCAATTTTCGGATCACCAATCCAATAAGGTGATTTAAAGCCCAGATTATCCAGTAAAACTGTCAGGATACCGTATTTGGGGCTTAAAATCCACAACCAGATTATTCCAACAGCTACAGCTGAAGTTATTACAGGTGTATAAAATGCAGATCTGAAAAATTTCATTCCCTTTAGTTTCTGATTCAACAAGACAGCCAGCATCAAACCAAGGAACATCACTCCAATTACATATATAAATGAAAAACCAAGTGTATTTCCAAGTACTTTAAAAAAAGCAGGATTATTAAACATTTCCTTATAATTTGAAAATCCGACAAAGTCTGCTTTTCGTAAAATATCCCAATCTGTAAAACTAATAATCAATGCAGAAATAATTGGACCCAGTCTGAATACAACTAATCCGAGTAATGTCGGGAGTATAAACAACCATGGATCTACTGGATTGTACCAGGAAAGAGTTTTCTTTTTCATATTTTCAACCTGCTTTCGTTAAATCAGGACGGGAGGGATACATCCCCTCCCATCAGTTATTCTTAATAGTTTCTGCTTAGAACCTTATTGATGTTTGTATCAGCAAGTTCCATAGCTTCTGAAAAACTTAAATCACCATCAATAATACCATCAATAATACCATTAAAACCAAGTGCTTCTGCTGCTCCATAACCTCTCCATTCACCCCAGGACTTAGTAAATGAAGTTCTCATTCTCTCTCCGGCCTGCTGGATCAGAAGCCCTTTATTTGAAGGCTGCTGTCCCTTTTCAAGAAAATTGTCAGACTCGGTCAGAGGACGATAAGACGGTATCTTTCCGGCTAAAACCATGTCCATTGATAGCCCTTCTCCGGCAGCAAATTTTGTAAATTTCCATGCTGCTTCAGGATGTTTTGTTGTTGGTGGGATTGCAAGAGAATCGGGCCATCCATAAGTCAGGCTTCCATCCCCCTGAGGGCCAACAGGAAGCTCAGCTATACCCCATCTAATAGAGTCCCCGGCTACATTTCTATTATTATCTATATTCCATGACCCATCTACAAACATTGCGGCAACACCATTAGGAAAAACATCCTGCTGTCTGAAAGCAGACATCTCTTTTTTTGCAGGGGCTACTTTATCTTTCAGAACAAGATCAGTAAGAAAGGTAAGAGCTTCCATTGCATTGGAATCAGGGTCATATCTCATTGTAACGCGGTTAATCAGATATCCGTTGTTTGAATATACCCATGATTCTATATGCGCATATCTACCATAAAACCAGTATCCCCACTGATCAGTAACACCATCATTATCTTTATCAATTGTTAATTTTTTTGCTGCATCCCGAAAATCATCCCAGGTCCAGTCAGAGTCAGGATAAGCAACGCCAGCTGCATCAAACATATCAATATTGTAATAAAGACAAGTAGTAACCAGAGCATATGGAAAAGCATAGTATTTATCCGTACCCGAAAGATCTCTTACAGCATCGAAAAGATTCATATAAAAATCATTTTTATTGAGATTTTTCTGAATGTATGGACCAAGATCAGGTAAAAGTCCATTCTGAGCCCATTCTTCAATATACCCTGAACTTAAATTAAAGACATCCGGTAATTTCTTCTGGTTTGCCATAATTCGTATTTTTGTCCAGTACTCCCTGGGCTCGATAGTTGTAAGCTCAACCTTGATACCAGGATTAGCGGCCTCAAATTTTTCTATCATCTGTTCATTCCTGGTCTTTAATTCAGGATCCCAACTCCAATACTGGATCGTAATTTCTTCATCCGCTGAGACAGTGTCTTTTTGTCCTGCAGCAAATAAGGAAGTTCCAAGAACCAGTAAAACTGCAACTAAAATGCATGTA
>JAJRQE010000198.1 GCA_024280415.1 Spirochaetota bacterium
CTCTGATTCTGTAATTCCTCTTTTACCTTTTTTAATCAGGGTATCAGTATCAGTTGTCTCTGTATCATTTAAGAGAACAGGTTTAAGATTAAGTTTTTTTACAGATTCTGAAAAGTCCGATTTATCGGCTCTCCTGGTTATTGACTTCTCTCCGGGAGAGTCTTTCCTCACTTTTCTTCTTTCTATCGAAGCAGATTTATAGATCTTAGTAAACTTATTTTTATCTAAACTCCCGGAATTTTCAGATTCCACGGATCTTCTTTTATCTGATTTAAAACTGTTCACTGCCATGGATACTGGCATCTGTGCTTGAAGCAATTATTCCTCCGTTTACCTAAGGTTTCTTCAGCATCTTCCGATTCAGCTCTGCCGCCCTGTCTGCCGGCATAAGAGAGAACCAATACGATACAATAGAATCTGTTCCAGCAGCCTTTGCTATCTCCTCTGTTGTACGAAAGATATCAATAATATCCTGATCTTCCATCTCAAGAAGTCTGTCAACAGCATCTTTCGGCGGCATTCCTGTAAAATAGGCAGAAGCCTGCTGTAAGTTCCTACTTCTATCTTCGTACTCTTTTAAACGATCATTAAACGATTTTCCTCTATCTTCCAGGGATTTTTCCTGTTCTGCCAGGGTTTCAAGCTTCTGCTGAACCTCAGCTTCTTTTAAAACGATACCTGCTTCTCTTCCTGTCAGCCCTTCTCCCCGTATATCCAGCGCCTTAATCTGCTTCTCCAGACGCTCACGATCCAGGAGCAGAAGATCATCAGCATTTTCAAGTTTTACAGGTGTATCCAGTCCCACCAGCTTAAGAACCGGAGCGAAACGATACCTGACATTGATTATTCCCAAAAAGTCAAACCACAGTAAACCTCCGAGAAAGAGCACTATTATCAGTAAAATCAATAAAACTATCCGTAACCCCGAACGTGCGGATCCTGCCACATCTTCCTCCCTTATGCTGTCCCGAACTTTTTACGATTTCGCAGCGCAATGCCAATACTTATATCATCAATCTCTTTTATTTCAACTCGCTCCTGCTCCCTATAGTAGACAGCTTCCTCTTTCTCTTTGAGCTTATCGAGTATTTTCCTCTTATTTGTAACTTCCACAAATTTGTCCTGTATTTTTTTCCTTTCAGCATTATATCCCTTGAGTTTCAATGAAGAACTGTCTATTTCCGATTCCAGACGTTTCATAAATAGTTCAGAAATCTGCAGCTCGTCGATTCCATGGGAGTCAAGCTGATACTTAAAAAAAGCACTATTTTTACGTCCTTTCAGTTCCCGAATCCGATGTTCCGATTTGTTGCATTTACTAACTATTTCCCCAAGCTTCAGTTCCCACTTCTGCTCATCATACTTTCTGAGTTCGAGAAGCTTCTCTAAATTAAACCGGAACCTCTTCACCTGCAAACTCCTCCAGAGGAATATCCATTCCCGATATTTCAGCAGCCAGTTTCAAAGTATCCACTATCTCTGCCTTGTCACCTGTATTCTGTCGTAAAAAGCCCCTGATCATCTCAATTTTACCTATTGCTTCATCAATATCGCTGTTGCTGCCCTCAGCATAGGCTCCCACATTTATCAGATCTTCCGCATCTGTATAGCTTGCCAGGAGACGTCTGATTCTACCCATGGCAGCCTGTTCCATTGAACCTGTTATCCTGCTTCCAAGACGGGAAAGAGACTGGAGTATATCAATTGCAGGATAGTGATAACTCTGGGCAAGTTTTCTGCTTAGTATTATATGGCCGTCAAGAATACCCCTGACATTATCCGAAACAGGTTCATCCATGTCATCACCATCTACAAGAATTGTATAGAACCCTGTTATAGTCCCTTTTTCTGAAGTACCACATCGTTCGAGAAGTTTTGGAAGGAGGGAAAAAACCGATGGAGTAAACCCCCTTGTAGCCGGAGGTTCTCCTACTGCCAGACCTATCTCCCTCTGAGCTCTTGCAAATCTGGTTATGGAATCAAAAAGAAGCATTACATTCTTTCCCTGATCCCTGAAATACTCAGCAACTGCAGTTGCAACAAAAGCGCCCCGAACTCTTGCAAGAGGAGGGGTATCACTTGTGGAGACAATTATTACAGATCTGGCAAGTCCCTCAGGCCCAAGGTCTGATTCAATGAATTCCCTGACCTCCCTTCCACGTTCACCGATAAGGGCTATAACATTTACATCCGCCTGAGTATTCCTTGCAATCATACCCAGAAGAGTTGATTTCCCAACACCACTTCCGGAGAATATACCAATTCTCTGACCCTTTCCTACAGGAGTAAGAGAATCAATAGCCCTGACCCCTGTTACAAGTCTCTCTGTTATGGATTTGCGCTTAAGTACATCCGGAGGATTATTCCTTACTGGAACAGATTCAAGTGAGCCTATCGATCCCTTTTCATCAATAGGCTCTCCCATGGAATCCAGAACCCTTCCAAGAAGTTTTTCCGAAACAGGTACTGTAAGGTATTCGCCCATAGCAACTACAGTGCATCCTGGTTCTATTCCCTCCATATCATCAAAGGGCATCAACTGCACTATCTCATTATGAAACCCTACAACTTCAGCTTTGACGACTCCTCTCCCTCTGGGTACAAAGATATGACAAAGTTCTCCGACAACAACCTGAGGCCCCAGACTTTCTATAATCAGCCCCTGTACCTTCCGAACCACTCCATTATATTTTATGGGGTCAATTTTATTTAGAATTGCCTCATACTTTTCGAACATCAATTGTCCCCTTTTGCCTTTATAGGGACAAGATCCAGAATTTTCTCCTCTATTTCATGTAGCTGAGAAGAGATCCTGGCATCAATTTCACCAAAATCAGTCTCTATAATACAACCGCCTTTATCAACTGTTGAATCCTCTACTACAGTTACAGAACGAATATTTTCAACCATTCTCATAAAATCTTTTATGTGTTCCGATGTAAGCTCAACATCCGAAATATTTACTTTTATAAGAACTTCTCCCCGGCTTTTCAGCTTCCGGAGAGCCTGAATGACATTATTAACAACAACATTTTTCTGGTTCTCCGAAATAACTTTAACAACTTTTTTGCTATCATTATAACAAGGTTTATAACCTGGGTTTCTGATTCATCAATAATATCATTACGCTTTTCTATTGTTTTATCAATAATGGCATGAAGCTGATCGACTAATCTCTTAACCTCTTCCTGCCCCTTTTCAAACCCCTCTTCATTTCCCTTTTTAAAGCCCTCTTCCTCAGCTGCAGTTCTTATTCCGGCAACTTCACGCTCCACTTTCAGGGTCAGCTCCTCTGCCTCAGCCCTTGCACTTGCAAGCAAATCAGCGGCCTCATCTTCGGCTTCTTTTCTGAGTATCTGGATTTCATCTGTTTTCTGCTTAACCTCTTCAAATGCCCGCTGATCAGCATCCCGCAGAATCTGCTCAACTTTTGATTCTGCAGCCTTTATCATATCTTCTTTTTCTTTTTCCCAGTTCTCCCTGAAAAATTCGGCTTCCCTGCGAAGATCCTCTGCAGTGGGTCCCTTGTACTCTTCAATTACAGGAGCTTCCTCTACTACTTCAATTTCAGGGAAGGGAGAATCAAGAACAACCCTGTTCGTTCCATTAACAATTTCCATTGATCTAAATACATTCTTAGCCAATTCCATTCCCTCCCTGCAAATTCCTATACTACCATCTCGTCTTCACCGGATCTGGCTACAACAATTTCACCACTGTCCTCAAGTTTTCTAATAATCGAAACTATTTTCTGCTGAGTTTCTTCAACATCTTTAAGCCTGATAGGTCCCATATACTCCATCTCTTCCTTAAGAAGGGCTGCTGCACGTTTTGACATATTTTTATATATCTTGTCCTGAACCTCACCTTCAACACCCCTTAGAGCCTTGGCAAGTTCTGCTGTATCAACCTCTCTAAGAACCTTCTGTATTGCTCTGTCATCGAGAAGAACAATATCTTCAAATACAAACATCCTCTTCTTGATCTCTTCTGCCAGCTCAGGATCCTCTTCTTCCAGGGACTCAATTATCAGTTTTTCGGTTGAACGGTCAACAAGGTTAAGAATTTCAACAATATTTTCCACCCCCCCTGCAGCTGTAAAGTCCTCACTGGAGAGAGTTGAGAGTTTCTTTTCCAGAACTCGTTCGACTTCCCTTAGGACTTCCGGAGAAGTTCTGTCCATTGTCGCAATTCTCTTTGCAACATCTGACTGCACATCCGTAGGAAGAGAACCCAGAATTATTGAAGCCTTGGCAGGTTCCAGATATGCCAGGATCAGTGCAATTGTCTGAGGATGTTCCTGCTGAATAAAGTTCAGGAGATGCGCAGGATCAGTTCTGCGGATAAAATCGAAGGGACGAACCTGAAGACTGCTTGTAAGTCGGTTAATAATATCCACGGCCTTCTGGGAACCCAGAGATTTTTCGAGAAGCTCCCTGGCATAATCTATTCCTCCGGAGGTAATAAAGTCCTGAGCCATCATCAGTTCCTTAAACTCCATCAGGACTCTATCACGTTCTTCGGGCTCTACATTATCAAGCCTTGCTATTTCAAAAGTTAATGTTTCGATCTCATCTTCCCTGAGATGCTTAAATATCTCTGAAGAAATTTCCGAACCAAGTGTTACCAGAAATATTGCGGCTTTCTGACGACCTGTCAGTTCTTTTTTGATCGTCTTCTTGGTTCCTGATTCATCTCCTCTTGCCATTCCCTACTCCTCTACCAGCCATGTACGAATAAGCTGAGCTACATCTTCAGGATGTTCCCTTGCCATATTGATAGCATTTTCCTGCATCTCCATCCTTGCCCGTTCCTCAACAGACATCGCTACATCCATCTCCTCTTCTTCGGCGCTCTTTAGTGCAGCTTCTCTCATCATCTGATGCTGACGTGCAAGTTCCTCTTCCCTGAGACGTCTTCTACGCTCCATCTCTCTTGAGATGACACGAAAAATTATAAAAGCAACAATTATTATTGCAACTCCGATTATTGAGTATAAAACAGCCTGCTGTACACGTTTCTGGTTTCTAAACTCTTCGTCTTCCCTGTCAAACTGTTCCGCTCTGTTAAACTGAATATGCTCGACTGTTACAGAGTCACCCCTTGTCTTACTTAATCCAATAGCATGCTCAATAAGATTTTGGGCTTTTTTCAACTCCTCATCACTAACTGGAGTGTATTCTCTTTTTATAACACCGCCATTCTCAAACTCAAGCTCACCTTTGTCGTTGTAGATTCTTTTCCAGGTTCCGTCTATTGCAGCACCTACGGTTATTCGTTTTATCTCCCAGGGGCTCTTTTCTTCATAGATATTTCTGGTATTGATCTCCTCATTAATAATTGCGGAGGTCTTTGAGTACGAACCCACTAAGTTATTAAGATCCTGATATGCCGGTGGTGTCTGCCCCTCCTGTCCGGGAGGACCCTCAGGGTTAAATCCGGTTCCCTGAAAATTTTCAGTTATATTCTCACTTGACCGGGCTATGGAAAGGACAAATGCCGATTCATCATAGGGAGTACTGGGATTATCAACCTTGGTTGTAATTGGATAATGCTCCTCTGTAGTTACAGTTTCTGTTGTAAAATCAAGATCAATCTCAACCTTGGTTATGCTCATCCTGTCTTTACCAAATATATTGGACAACTCTTCATATATCTGCTCTTTGTATGAGTTTTCCAGAATCTGCTTCTGCTTTAACTGTCTGGTGGAAAGCTCCAGCCTGTCAAAATCTGCAAGATCACCGAAGTCATTTAAAACAGTACCCCTGTAATCTGAAATAACGATATTGTCACTGAGAAGGCCTTCCACACCAAATTGCACCAGTTTAACAATTCCTTCAATTTTTTTCCTGTTGGAGACGATATCAGAACCGGGTCTCGGTGTTATAATAACAGAAGCTGTAACAGGATTCTGATCCTCAGAAAAGAGTTTATCTTCAGGGAGCACCAGAGTCACTTTAGCAGAATCAATATCATCCAGAGACTCAATATGGTTCTCCAGATTCACAGTTATGGCCTGGCGCAGGTTAATATTACGCTCAAAATCAGTCAGACTCCATCGATCCATTTTAAAGATATCCCATGGGGAAGTTCCAGCTGGAATAAGATCCTCTCTGGTTAAAATGGCGACCATCCTCTGGGCTGTTTTCCTGTCGGAAACATAAATTTTCCCATCTTCCGTTATTTTGTGCTCAACACCTTCACTGTCAAGACGCATGGATATAGCATCCAGTTTCTGGGTATCGCTTATAGGTGCTGTAATGAGTAGAACCATATTGGGTGTCGAACTAAAGCCAGCAAGTAAAACCAAACCTGCCACAGTTACACCAATTATAGAAAAAAGTATGATTTTCTGTACTAGAGACCATTTACTCCAAAGAATTTTAACCTGATCTCTGAATTTTTTAAACCATTCATTCATTCTCCCCTCCCAAAAAGAATGCAGCTGAAGATAATCTACCTTATATTAATTATCTCCCGGTAGGCCTTAATTGCACCATCAACAACCGATTTAGTCATTGATATTGCAAGATTGGCTTTTCCCATTGCAATTGTAACATCATGAACATCCACACTGTCCGGATTAATTATATACTGTTCAGTCAGCCTGGTACTCTCCTGTGCCAGACTATTTGCCCCGTTAAGAGCATCTATAACCATATTGCTGAAAGTTTCAGCTCCTTCATTACTGGAAAGACCTTTTGAAAGAGCTCCCTGCAGGTGGGTGCTATTTGTACGTTCCAGTGATACCACACCCCCGGAAACCTGATTTAAATCGAGTATATTCATCTACTACCTCCCAATTTCCAGGGCTTTCAGAAACATCGACTTACTGCCGTTAATAACAGCAACATTAGCCTCATAAGATCTGGAAGCAGAGATCATATCCACCATCTCTTCCACAACATTTACATTGGGCATCTCAACATAGCCCTTCTGAGGTCC
>JAJRQE010000199.1 GCA_024280415.1 Spirochaetota bacterium
CCCCCGACACTTCGTGTCGCCCATTTTATTTATTTTTTTCCCCGCTTTCGAGCACTTTCCTTCGGAAAGTCTCTGCCGCTATAAACTAATAATGGGCCCCCGACACTTCGTGTCGCCCATTTTATTTATTTTTTTCCCCGCTTTCGAGCACTTTCCTTCGGAAAGTCTCTGCCGCTATAAACTAATAATGGGCCCCCGACACTTCGTGTCGCCCATTTTATTTATTTTTCCACAATCCATGTTTGTTACAATATTCTCTTGCACTTACACTGTCTTTCTCTATCATGGCTGCGTCGACCATAAAAACCGCTACTGGTGCATCACCAGGATTGAGGTACCGGATGTATGCTCGTCCATCTGCAAGAAGTTCGATCCATTCAATCCAGTGATCTTCTACCATAGGATGTAATGTACTCCCTACAGTAACCTTATATCCACCGTCAATCTTTTCAATAACGGGTACATGTTTTTCGGTTGCTGAATCTGCTGATTTTTCAGGCAGAAGATTCATAGGCTTCCCGCAGCACACAAGGGCACCACCGGCGCCGTGGTTTACTTCAACGATATTACCACATTCCGCACACCTGTAAACTTCATTTCTTTTTGTCATAGTTTCTCCTTCTATCTTTTTACCATGCTATCGAGCACTTTCCTCAAGTGTTTCAAAGATAAACAGTTATGAATCTTCACCATCATCGGAAAGTCTCTGTCGCATACAACTAAAATGGGTCCCAAGGATGCATGGGCGAGCAGCAAACTTGTTTGCGACCAGCCCCTGGATGCATGGGCGAGCAGCAAACTTGTTTGCGACCAGCCCCGTCACTTCGTGCCTCCCATTTTATTGTTTACCAGTTTTCTCCAAGAATTTCAAAGTGTGCTCTTGCATGGGCACATGCTGGACAAACTTCGGGAGCTTCCGGACCATCAAAGATATATCCACAATTCCTGCATCGCCAGGTAACAGAAAATCCCTTTTTAAAAACACTGCTCTTTAAAATATTATCCCTGAGTTCATTGAACCTTTTTTCATGCTGCTTTTCAGCAACTGCTATTGCTTCAAATACTCCGGCAATCTGGTCAAATCCCTCGGACTTCGCAGTTTCTGCAAAAGAAGGATACATCTCTGTCCACTCATAGTTCTCCCCCTCTGCACCAGCAAGAAGATTTTCCTCTGTGGATCCAATTACCCCGGCAGGAAACGAAGCAGTTATTTCAAGTTCACCACCCTCAAGAAAATTAAACAACCTTTTTGCATGCTCTTTTTCCTGATCTGCAGTTTCCTGGAAAATATCAGCTATCTGAACAAATCCTTCTTTTTTGGCCTTACTCACGAACATTGTATATCGGTTCCGTGCCTGTGACTCTCCTGCAAATGCCTTCAGCAAATTTTTTTCTGTTTCTGTTCCTTTTAAACTTTTCATTCATTCTCCTTCTTAGTAGTAATAACTATTACTAATAATAATAAATTTCTATTAAATGTCAAGGAAATTACCTCAATCCTGCAATTTCAGGACACAATGCAATAATTTCATCTGCCTTCCGGAGTCTTCGGCTTATATCCCTGGCAAGATTCATTATCATCAGGGAAAAAACCTTCAAATCTGTCTTACTGATCATATAAAGCCCTCTGTTTGAAAGGGTTAATACTCTAGTATCAACCATGGCCTTTACAGAAGCTGCACAGGGCTGAACATCTATCAGTTCCATTTCACCAAAGACATCACCTTCTTTAAAAATAAAAATTCTGTTAAGTTTACCTGTCTCTTTTACCTTTTTAAGAATTTCCACAGAACCCTCTAAAATAAAATATATACGATCTCCAGATTCTCCCTCACGTTCGATAAAATCACTCTTTTTGAATTCTTCCATAACAAAAAAATCCCAGATACTTGCAATCTGATCTTCCGTTATACCTCCAAAAAGAGAATGATTGTGGAGTGCACTCAGATCAACCATACAAAAGCTCCTGCTATAATATTAGCCCTTCTTGACACTGTTGTATATAAAAAAATAAATAATCTATTCTATTTTTTAGTTAGGAGATATATTGAATAAGATAGATTTAACATAATTTGAATATACAGGAGTGAATATGAAATTTACAACCTTTTTATTATCTCTGATTTTTACATTTTTCCTTACAATTCCAATTTTTGCAGAGGAAGGAAAATATATAGCAGATGGTTTCAAAGAGGTAGAAGTAAAAGGAATTATATTCCAATGGAAAATCAGTGAAAAAAATATAGATATAGTCTTATCGGCACCAACAGAGGGATGGGTTGCTGTAGGATTTAACCCATCTAAAATGATGAAAGATGCAGATTTCCTAATCGGATATATTAAAAATGGAGAAGTTTTTTTACGTGATGATTTTGGATCAGGAAATACACAGCACAGAGCTGACACCGACTTTGGAGGCACCGACAATATTACAATAAAGGGAGGTTCAGAAACAGATACTGCTACCACACTTAGATTTTCAATTCCTCTGGATTCAGGTGATCCAAAGGATAGAAAACTAATACAGGGCAGAGAATACAAATTAATATTTGCCTATGGCAGGGATGACAGTTTTATCTCATATCATAAGGTCAGAGCAGGTTTGATGATTACACTTTAAAGAATAAACAACAAAAACTGCACGGATTATCAGAAAGGAAAAGAGATCATAAAAAACTCAAAAAATGTTGCGAATATTTATATAAAGTCATAGTATGAAAAGACAAATTTTTTGATTCGGATTAGTAGGTGTAAATTAAATGAATTTATTTAAGAAATTTTCCATCCTCATGGTAACAGGAGTTACTTTTACAGGTATTATGGCTATTATCGTACTTAGCCTATTGGGAGCAGCCTCTAAATATGTAATTGCTGTTACATTAGGTCAGAGTGTAATTATTGTCATAGTAGGGCTTACAATGCTCTATTTTATTATTATAAGAACCCTTAACAAAATTATCGAAGAAATTGAACAGAAATCGAAAAATAAGGATATAAATCCCATAGGGTTCGGGAAACAGAAAAAAGATGAATTAGGAAGAATTATAGGCGGTCTGAACGGATTATTAGAGATGATTTCCACAATTATTACAGATGTCAGGATTACAGCCGGTAAAAATCATACCCTCGGGGATAATCTCTCAGACAGGTCGGATGATTCAATAAATGCTGTAAGAGAAATTATAAATAAAATTTCAACTGTTTCAACAGAAATCAGCGATCTTGATTCTGAAATAGGAACCTCCGGAAGATCTATAGAAGAGATCTATGAAGAGATAAGGAATCTGTCAAAACTTCTGGGGGATCAAACCAACTCTATTTCAACATCTTCTTCGGCAATTGAGGAGATGGCTTCATCTATTGACAGCATTGCAAAAATAACAAAAGACAGATCTGAAACAGCAAGTCAATTAATGGAATTAACAAATCTTGGTGATAAAAAAATCAATCTGACTGAAGATATAATTAACAGTATTTCACAAAAAACCGGGGAGATTCAGTCAATCATTACTCTTATTGATGATATTGCAAGCAGAACAAATCTCCTGGCAATAAATGCATCCATTGAAGCAGCACATGCCGGGGAAAAGGGAAAAGGGTTTGGAGTAGTTGCAGGGGAAATACGTAAACTTGCAGAAAACACAGAGGGAAATGTTAAGAGAATTTCAGATTCCCTGAAAGCAATTACTAAAGAAATTGATAATGCACGTTTGACCAGTAACGAGAGCAGTACTACTTTTCGAAATATTACAAATAATGTAACCAGCGTAACATCAGGCCTCCATGAGATATCTGCAAGTATGGAAGAGCTTGCATTTGGAAAACAGGAGATTCTAAGAGCTACAACAGAATTAATGTCATCCAGTCAGGAAATCAGCTTATTTACAGATGGTATGAAAAAAAAGGCAGATACAATTAACAACACCATGGGCGCCGTAAGGAAAACCTCTGGAATAACTCTTGCGAATATGGATGATATTAATGGTGCTGCAGAAGAACTTAACAGAATTTTTATGCAGGTAACAACCCTGGTTCAGCAAAATCTCCTTAATACAGACATGCTTGGACAAAGTATCGGTAGTTTCTATTCAGCTAATATAATTGAGAACGACTTTTCAAATATAGAAATTGGTATAACCTGGAGTAAAATGCTGTCTGTGGGGAATGAAAAAATTGATACTCAGCATAAATGGCTTGTGGATAATCTGAATTCCTTTCTTCATGCTATGATGGATGGCGAGGGTGTTAATAGAATTAGAGAGATGCTTGAAAAATTGGGAAATTATGTTATTTTCCACTTTTCAGATGAGGAAAAGTATCTGGAATCTATTGATTATCCGAAACTGGAAGAGCACAAACTTATCCATAAGGGTTTTATTGAAGAACTTGGGAACCTTTCCGACATTCTGCTGAAACAGGGTCCAAGCCCGGAGCTGGCAGTTGTACTCCAGGAAAAGGTCGCACTTTGGCTGGTCAGCCATATTACTGTAACAGACATGGATTACAGATATTTTGTTGAGGGAAAATAACTATTTTGCAGGATAGTCTTTATAACCCCAAACAAAGCAAATCTCTTTGTTTTTTCACAATATTATTTATATTAGTATTGATAATCTATATACTTATGATATAACCTACAGTAATATGACAATAACTCGTAATTATTATAATACTGGAGGACGTGATGAAAATATATGAATTATTAGAAAAAAAAGGTTTAACTGTTGAAACAATAAATATTGATGAGACACTGGTTTCAGCAATAAAAAAAATGAATGCGCTGCATATTGGTGCATTGATTGTCCTGAATAATAACAAAGACATAGCGGGTATTTTAAGCGAAAGAGATCTTCTTAAAATATGCAATGAATGTGCTCCGGATAAAACTGTCAAAGAACAGATGACCCCAAAAAGCAGACTTATAACACTTAGTTTAGAGGATACCCTTCGTGTTGCAATGAAAATATTCACCGAAAAAAAGATCCGGCATCTCCCGGTCCTAAAAGGAGAAGAGCTGGCAGGTATAATTTCGATAGGTGATGTTGTCAAAGAACTGCTTGAGGTAGTCGAAGAGGAAAATAAATACCTTAAGGAATATGTTATGGGGCAGAACATCTAAATCCCGCTAATTCTACAACCACCCGAAATCCAGGTGGTTGCAGGTCAGCTCTCCCACAGGGGCTTGGGGTATGAAAACCTTTTTACCACCACCCAAAGAGTGGCTTATACTTTAGTAATTAGTTTCCAGTTTTTTTATATCTTTTCTTTATTTTATTACTCAAATTCTATTTTTATTGTGACAGATAGTTGATTTTTACATTGTTTTTAATTAACATCCCAATTGTTGTTATCTTATTTGTTGATTGGTTAAAAGGTCTCCTGAAAAATTATTATTTTGTGTGATACCTTAAAGAGATAAGAACTATAAATCAGAATACTGTAGGAGAACCTATGTCTGTAAAAGAAGCTTCAGGTATTGAGTTTTCAGATAAACTCATGACTTTTATTGAAGAATGGAAGAGTAAAAAAGGAAATCTTGTCATGATACTCCACAAGATCCAGGAGGAATTTGACTACATTCCCCGGCAGGCTGCCATAAAAACAGCTGTGTTACTTGATATTCCCCTGGCAAAAATCTATGGAGTAATGACTTTTTATAATTTTTTTAAACTCGAAAAGCCGGGTAAGCATAATATTCAGGTTTGTACCGGTACTGCATGCTATCTTAAAGGCGGTGTAGATTTAATTGAGGAACTTGAAATACTGCTGGGAATTGGGGTCAACACTGTTACAGATGATGGAATCTTCTCTATTGAAAGTGTTAGGTGCATAGGATGTTGTGGTCTGGCACCTGTTCTTCTAATTGATGGAGAGGTATTCGGAAAACTGACCAAAGATCAGCTCCCTGAAATAGTAGCCAAGTTCAAAGATAAATAGAAGAATAACTCCAGGAGAATTATGATGGCAATAAAAACACGAATGGATCTTAAAAAAATAAGAGCGGATCAGGAAGCCGGATTGGTTTTGGATAATAAAGAAGAGAAAAATATCCAGATAATTGTTGGCAAGGGTACATGCGGAATTGCCGCAGGTGCTGAGAAAATTTTTAATACTATCATTGAAGAAATTGAAGATCAGAAAATTAAAAATATAATTGTAAAATCCGCTGGCTGTATGGGTCTCTGCTATGTCGAACCAACAATAAAATTAATAGTTACCGGTGAATCGGAAACAATCTATGGAAATGTTGATCAGGAAACGGTAAGGAAAATTATAGAAAGACATGTAATTTACGGCAGGCAAGTAGAAAGTCACATTTTTGAAAAACCTGCAGCAGACATTCTTAAAGAAGAAAATGATGATAATTTTGATTATAGGCAATACAGGATTGTTTTAAGAAACTGCGGGGTTATTGATCCCGAAAAAATTGATGAATATATAGTAAGGGACGGTTATGCTGCCCTGGAAAAAGTAATTTTTCAAATGACACCTTCGGAAGTAATTGATGAAATAAAAGCATCAGGATTGAGAGGGCGCGGTGGAGCAGGATTCCCCACATGGATGAAATGGAGTTTTTCAAAATCTGTTAAAAGTGATAAAAAATATATTATATGTAATGCAGATGAAGGAGATCCTGGCGCCTATATGGACAGGAGTACACTTGAAGGCGATCCGCACTCAGTACTTGAGGCAATGGCAATAGCAGGATATGCCATAGGCGCTGATGAGGGAATTATCTACATCAGAGCAGAGTATCCCCTGGCAATAAAAAAACTTGAAATAGCTATAGCCCAGGCACGGGAGTATGGATTATTTGGTAGGAACATCCTTGGAAGCAGTTTTAATTTTGATTTTGAAATACGTCTGGGAGCAGGTGCCTTTGTTTGCGGAGAAGAAACTGCTTTAATAAAATCAATCGAAGGTGACCGGGGAATGCCGACTCCTAAACCACCTTTTCCTGCAATAGAGGGGTTATGGGGTAAACCTACAATTATTAATAATGTTGAAACCCTTGCGAATATCCCTGTTATTATTAATAAGGGAAGCTCCTGGTTTGCTAAACTGGGAACACAGAAGTCTAGGGGGACAAAAGTTTTTGCCCTTACTGGAAATATTAATAACTCAGGTCTTATCGAAGTACCCATGGGGACTACTCTTCGGGAGATTGTATTTGATATTGGCGGAGGAATACCCAATGGCAAAGCCTTTAAGGCTGTCCAGACAGGTGGCCCTTCAGGAGGAGTCTTAACAGAAGATTTCCTTGATACACCAATAGACTTCGACAGTCTGGTTGCTGTTGGTTCCATGATGGGTTCAGGTGGAATGATTGTCATGGATGAAGATGACTGTATGGTGGATATTGCAAAGTTCTATCTTGAGTTCTGTGTGGAAGAATCCTGTGGTAAATGTGCTCCCTGCCGAATTGGAACAAAAAAAATATATGAACTTCTGGATAAAATCTCAAAAGGAAAGGGAGAATTATCAGATTTACAGAAAATTAAAGAGATGGGCAATGCTATGACGAAAGCTTCCCTTTGCGGCCTTGGACAGACAGCTCCAAATCCGGTTCTTTCTGTTATAAAAGCATTTGAAGAAGAAATTCTTGAGCATATAACTGATCAGAAATGCCGGGCAGGAAAATGTAAAGATCTTGTCACCTATACCATCGATAAAGAAAACTGCATAGGATGCACAGTTTGTGCGAGAAAATGCCCTGTAAACTGTATAGAGGGAGAAAGAAAAGTTGTACATAAAATTGATCAGAGCCTCTGCATTAAATGCGGTGCCTGCTTTGAAGTCTGCAAATTCGATGCAGTAATTGTATCTTAGGCACCTTAAGGAGAAAACGTATGAAAACTTTAGCAATAAAAATCAATGGTAAATCCGTTCAGGTTGAGAAAGGTACAACTATCCTGAAAGCTGCATTAATAGACGATGTAAAAATTCCAACACTCTGCTTTCATGATGATCTTGATGCCTGGGCTGCCTGCGGGATTTGTGTATGTAAGATTGAAGGCTCTCCAAAAATGGTCAGAGCCTGTGCAACAGAAGTAATGGAAGGTCAAAATTATATTACTCACGACCCTGAAATCATGGATATACGAAGAACAGTACTGGAGATGATTATTTCCAATCATCCTATGGAATGTCTGACATGTGGAAGGAATACAACTTGCGAGCTACAGGATCTGGCATCAGATTTTGGAATAAGAGAGATCCCCTATCATGAGGATGTTACAGAACTTGAAAGAGATGAATCTACACCTTCCATTATCCTTGATCCAAGAAAATGTGTAAACTGCGGACGATGTACAATTGTATGTCAGCAGCTTCACAATGTATGGGCTCTTGAATTTCAGGAAAGAGGACATGAAACAAGAATGGCTCCTGCCGGGGGAATTCTCCTTAACGAAAGCCCCTGCATAAAGTGCGGCCAGTGCTCTGCTCATTGTCCTGTAGGTGCAATCTATGAAAAAGATGAAACAAAAGAGTTTTTAAATGCAGTCAGAGATAAGTCAAAACATGTTTCTGTTCAGATAGCCCCGGCTGTTCGGGTTGCTCTTGGAGAAGCATTTGGTATGAAACCCGGCACAATTGTTACAGGTAAAATTTATGCGGCTTTAAGAAAACTTGGGGCGGATTCTGTATTTGATACAAACTTCGGAGCGGATCTTACAATTCTGGAAGAAGGTACTGAGCTTGTTGATAGAATAAAAAACGGAGGACTTCTTCCTCAGATTACTTCATGCTGTCCGGCATGGACCGATTATATGGAAAAATATGCAACAGATATGATCCCACATTTCTCAACAGCAAAATCTCCGATGATGATGTCCGGAGTAATGACCAAGACATACTATGCAGAAAAAATAGATGTTGCTCCAAAAGATATATATACCGTTGCAATAATGCCATGTACCGCAAAAAAGTATGAAATAACCAGGGATGATAATATGTGGGCTTCCGGAGAACAGGATATGGATCTTGTATTAACAACCAGGGAGTTTGCCAGACTTATAAAATCTTCCGGTATAGATTTTGACACTCTGGAGGATGAAAAAGCTGACAGCCCAATTGGAGATTATTCAGGGGCAGGAACTATTTTCGGAGTAACCGGCGGGGTTATGGAAGCAGCCGTAAGAACTGCATATAAACTGGTAACAGATAAAGAGCTTGAGGATGTGAATATTCATGCTGTAAGAGGCATGGACGGAGTAAAAAAAGGTTCTGTAGACTTTGATGGTACAGAGATAAAAGTTGCAGTTGCTCATGGAATGGTACATGTAGAAGAACTTATGGATGAAATCCGTGAAGCCAGAGAAAAAGGAGAGGAACCTCCCTTTCATTTTATCGAAGTTATGGCCTGCCGGGGTGGATGTATTGCCGGAGGTGGTCAGCCCTACGGAACTACTGATGAAGTCAGGAAGCAAAGGATTGCAGGAATTTACACAGATGATGAAAAATCAGTTGTAAGAAAATCTCATGAAAACCCTGAAATTATCCAGGTCTACAAAGAGTTTCTGGAAAAGCCTATGAGTCATAAATCTCATGAACTTCTGCATACATCTTATCAAAAACGACCTCTGTATTCAAAATAAGTTTTATCTGATATGACAGATTAAAATCCCCGTCTTATGACGGGGATTTTTATATTCACCAATCTCGTACTATAGTTTTATTAACTAATGTAAAAATTCTTCCATATTTGTTATTGCCGATAATGGATTATGTTTAGCTTCCTGACTGCTCTGCTTCATTCAGTGCATATTCCGGTGAAAAAGGACAGCAATTCACCTACACTGATTGATGAGATTCCAATTTCAATAGCTTTTTGGAGGATTGTAACTATTTCCCCGTCACCTCTTAATGCTTTTGAATAAATATTGGTATCAATAAGTATACGGTTCATTACCATAATTCCTTATCTATTTTTCTTTCACTGTCTATTTTTTTCTGAATCTGATTAAATTCCTTTTCAGTCCATCTGCCGAAAAGATGGTCAAGATCATGATGTAATACTGTATATATTTTTTTCTTTTGCAGGCCAAAGTTTTCTTTTAATATTTCTATAATAAACTGATTAACACTTTTCCCTTTTTCTTTTGCAGTCTGTTTTAATTTTTCAGATAAAATGGGTTCTACACCCCGAATAGTAATTACTTTCATTTTAGCCTTCTTTAAGTATGACATCTTATTTTGATGCTTATATGCATTCATTATAAGACTGCAAATCGATTGTTTCAATAAGAATTTAATGAAACGCGAAACAAGTAATGCATACAGGAAATCTTAGTGGGGACGAATTACTCAGAAGGAAGTAATCCTGTTGCAGAGCTTCCATACTCCAGTCTGCCAACCATCTCTTTCAGGTTCTTTATTTCTTTCGAAATATTCCTGTAATATTCAAGCTGATTGTCTTCAAGTTTTAAAAACTGCTCTTTCTGCTTAAGTTCCAGGTCAGCAATTTGCTCATTAAGATCCTCTGTCCCGGAATCCAGGGTCTCTTTCAGCTTTTCCAGATAATCTGCATATTGATTCAGATTATCTGATATACCAAGCATTCCGTCAGACAGTTCTTTTTCAACTTCAAAATAAGACCTGCTTTGTTCACTAATACTTTCTTCAAATCGGTTAAAACCATTTCTTATTGAAATATTAAGTAAAACACCAATAAAAAGAAGTAAAAAAATTGAACTGACCCATGCTGCGGCAGTCCATATTCTCTTTTTCCTTTCATTAAAAAACTGAAGACCGTAATAAGCTTCAAAATTTCCGGGATCACGGGTCAGGACTGTTTCAAATCGTCTTCTGGAAGAGGGGAAAAGACGCAGATAGTACTCAACTTTTCCAAGAAGGATAAGAGCATCCGTATAATCCGGATTCTCTGAGAGAATTGACTTTAGCCTCTGCCTTGCCTCCTCATACCTTAATGAAGAAGCCAGTTCCAATGAAACCTGGTATTCTTTACTGCAATCCATTACTCAAACCCTGGCCAATAAGCCGGACAATTCCTCCAATAATATTCCTGTTTCGACTTCATCCCCTTTATCCAGTGAGTTTTCCAGGTTATCAGATTTCTCCTGTATTGCCTTTACCAACTCTGAATCATCCAGCTGCCCCAACTTTTTTCGTGCTGTTTTAATTAATCTCTTTACCCTGCCCTTGTCAATTTCCGGTATTTTATCTTTTTCATCACCTGCTATGGGAGAGACCCTATTAATATCAACCTCAAGCCTCTCCTTTTTTCCGCTTTTTCGATCCTGGGCGGAAACTTCAACCAGTCCGTTTATATTATATTCAAAAGTAATATCAACCTCCGAACCTGCAGGCAGCTTTTTGGGAAGATTATCCAGAACAAAAGAAGCAATAAATGAATTATTGTTTATGGAGGGGTCTTCTCCCTGGTAAATATCGATTTTGACTGCTCTTTGATCTTCGTCCATTGTATAGTAGGTTTTGGTCATGGATGAGGGAATGGCTGTGTTCTTATGGATAAGGATACTGTAATAATCATGATCCATCCCGCCCATTGGGTTTATGCCTACAGAGTTAATGCCCATGGAGTGCGAGTTAACATCCACAAGGATTGTATCAATCTCATCCCCTGCAATAATTCCTCCCTGAACAGCTGCTCCCATAACAACACAGTAGTGGGGATCTATTTCCTGATGAACATCGAATCCGTAATTATCACTTAATACTTCCATGATTTTTGGGATATGGGTAGATCCTCCGGCAAGAATCAGCCTGTCAATATCGGCTTTATCCAGTCCTCCTTCCCTAATTACAGTATCCAAAAGTTCAAAACTTTTGCCTAGTTTCTCTTCTATTTGTTCTTCAAAATCTACTCTGCTTATATCAAGTTCAAGGTTTACCGGTTTACCCTTATGAGAAGTAATAAATCCCTCCTCAACCTTAACAAGGCTCTTAATGGAAAGATCTATCTTTACTGCCTCTGAGATATTCTTAAGACGGGCTTCGAGCTTCATATCCTTTTCTTTAGCTGAGCCTTTAGGAAGGGAGGCACGTAAATGTTCACGAAGGATGAGGTCAAAATCATCTCCTCCAAGATAACTGTCTCCATCAGTAGCAATTACCTCAACAACATCCTCCTCAATATCCATAAGTGAAATATCAAAGGTTCCACCGCCAAGATCGTATACCAGCAGTTTCATACTGCTATTTTCACCTGTTCCGTATGCCAAAGCTGCAGCAGTAGGCTCATTTATTATTCGTACTACATCAAGTCCTGCCAACTCCCCGGCTTTAATTGTATCCGACCTCTGAGAATCTGTAAAATAAGCTGGAACTGTAATAACAACCTTCTCCACCTTAAAACCTGTTTCTCTTTCAGCAGTTTCTTTCAGTGTTTTAAGTATGTAGGAGGAAATCTCCGCAGGAGTATATGTTTGGCCTCCCATAACCACCTTTTTACCGCTGCCCATCTTTCGCTTTATGGACATAACTGTATCTTCAGGGAATGCAGCATATTGGTTACGTGCTGCAAATCCTGTAACAATATTACCCTTTCGATCAATACCAACTACAGAAGGAAGGTAGTTTTTTCCATCCGCTAATTCAACAACTACCGGTTTACCCTTTTCAAGGTAAGCAATTTCCGAATTGGTTGTTCCAAGATCAATACCAAAAATCTTTTCCATATAACATCCTAATCATAAAATCTATTTTGCAACAGTTACTTTAGCGAACCGCATAACCTTCCCATTCAACACCCAGCCCTGCTCAATTGTTTCAGAAATCAATCCCGATTTCATGGATGACAAGCTGGTTCCAACAGCTTCATGAAACTGCGGATCAAATTTCATTCCCGCCTCTGCAGAGTTCGTGATCCCACAGGAGGAGAGATATCGAAAAAATTTTCCTTTAAGCATTTCAAGCCCTCTTGTCAATTCAGGTTCTTCTGACTCTGATGCCGATCTGCATGCAGCATCCAGACTATCCAGAATTGGGATTAATCCAATAAAAAACTTCTCCATTTTCTGTTTTTCCTCTGCCAATGCAGAAAAAGAAAGCTTTTCGTCATATTCCATAGATTCTTCTTCCAGAAGTTCATCCAGGGCAGATTCCAGAAAAACCAGTTTTTTTAATACAAGGGATAATTTCTCCTCATTTCCCAGGCTTAATCTCTTTAACTCCTCTCCCATATTCTGAAAAAATGATGGAATAGTTTTGTCTACTGAAAGCCCCTCATGGTTCTTCCTTTGAAAGGATATAATAAATGGAAATTGAACCCTGGGAGTTATCAATTCAGTGCCTCTATTTCACTATCCATATTAGTAAAGAACCGGCTGAAATCTTTTATATACAGATCGGATGAGACAAGAAGTAGCTGGAATATACGCTCAGTAAACAGTTTATTAAAATCATCCCGAACATGAGTATCTACTTCAATATCAGAAACAGTACGAAAGAGGGACAGATCAAGTTTCTTCCGGTTATTAATATCTTTTAAAATACCATAAGCTTTGCGGATTCTTTTGAATTCTTCAGGTTTCCTCTCCGGAGGAGCAGCTTTTACCTGCTGCAGATAAGCCTTACGAATCTCTTTACCAGTGGCTGTATCCGGCACTCCAAGTATTTCATAGGGGCTGGGTTCTGTCAGCATATTTTTTTCTTTTTTATGACTCCTTTTATTACTCATGTGCCGGTTTAAACCTCCCCCGGGTTTTTATCTCTTTTATAAGACGCTTGTACACGTATATACCACCCTCATCATCATTGTTTTCGGCTCTCACAAGAAGATCTCTGGCATAATCCAGAGTATCCTTGCTGTTTCCAATCTCATTAAGAATCATAAGATGAAAATAACGATCATATTCGTCAGCGTCCAGCTGCCTGATAAGCTTTGAAGAATACTTCAAAGCCCATGCAGCCTGCTTATTAATAAAAAGCTGATCTGCAATATTATAATAGTCCCATCCCGGGGAATCTTCCACAGTATCGCAGAATTCGTAAACATGCTCCATGCTTCCTTTCATGGAAAGAAACATAAAAATAGATTCAATAATTGTGCCACTCATCCCGCAGCCACAGGCGGCAATCTCTCTAAAAAGTTTTAAAGCCTGTTTTATAAAACCATCTTCATACAATTTACAGCCGAGATCAAACTCTTCAATATGCCCTTCTACCATATCAATAGCCTGATTTATTTTTTTCATTGCCTTACGCGGATACCCGTCCCTGTGAAAAATATATCCTTCAAGATAGGAAAAATGGTAGGTATCCTGTTCCATAAGAGACTTTACCATCCCGACAAACTTTTTTGTCTCTTCCAGCTTACTGCTTCTGACATCCAGAGCACTTTTAATATAACAATAAGAAAGGCCTTCTCTATAAAACTGACTGTTGGATTTACCTGTACAGGCTGCTTCATATAATGGAATAACATCTCCAATACGATTAAATTCCAAAAGTTCAGAGGTATAATTAAACAGATATTCGTCGTTATCCCGGTCTATTTCAAATAACTGCTTCGCATAGTTTAATGCAGACTGATGATTACCATTATCTGTGTTAATTTCATAAAGGGCTTCAAGAGCATCCCTGTCCATCTTATCAAGTGCCAGAGCTTCCTTAAATAATAATTGAGCCTTGTCCGGGAGAGCTTCCTTCCTGTAGTTCTCAGCTATATATTTCAGCATAATTCCATAAGACCTACGAACATCCTCAGGATCCGATCGTCTGGGTTTTTTATCCTTTCTACAAAGAGCAGTCCAGCACTCGTTTGCTTCGTTAAACTGCTCCAGTCTTTGAAGGATCAGTGCCTTGTTATGCAAAACAGGGGAAGTCTCACTTTTTATACCACTGTAACAATCCTGAGCCCTCTCCATCTGCCCCTGCTGAATCTCTTTTAATCCAAGATGGAACAATGCTATATCCTTTACTGCAACCATATAAGCAGGTGAAGCCTTTATTTCAAAAAGAAGCTCATTCAAAACAAGAATTTCCTTATAATTCTGCTCCTTCAACAGATACTGCATGTGGATCTCCAGCAAAGAGGCTCCCCCTCCCCTGAAAAAACTGTTAGCATTTTTTGTTAACAGATTTCTAATCTGAATATTCCCCCTTTTGTATACTGCAGCAAGAAGTTTAAGGTATTCGGCAATATTATTAAACCCTGTTTTGCTTTCCAGAAGCTTTAGCTTTGAAGAAGGATCCTTTCCTGAAGAAAAAAGAGTATAGGCATCTTTCAGATTGTTGAGGGCATTTGAGGATGAAGGAACAGCCTCTGGATTGTTTAGATTATTCCAGAATTTTAGAATCATATCCTGCTGAAATGCCAAATCCGGAGGAATATTCTCAGGGAAAGGTGTATCACTATTCAACAGAGCTGTAATTATATCTTTGTGATACGAATCATCCAGCTCTGAAAAAATATTTTTACTTTCCGGCAATTGACCGGATCTTGCAAAAGCAACACCCATACAGTAGAGAGAGCTCCTTCTGTTTTCCGGATATATTTTTTCAGATTCCTTTAAAAGTCCAACTGCTTTTTCATACTGTTTTCTGCTGTAACAGGAGGAGGCAAGTCGAAACAGAAGTTCCCCTTCAATTTTGGGGTTCCTCTTTTTATTTGTCCTGTTGCACCATCTCCTGTAGGATATAAGGGACTGCTCCCATTCACCGGCTTTCCAATGAGCTTTAAACTGCCTCAGTATCTCTGCCGATTGAACATTACCAGGTTTACCCGAAGATAAGCGCCCCTTGTCTTTTCGGGCTTTTCGTGATTTCTTAGCCATATTTGCATACACTCTATATAATGTTTTCATTTTGTACCACAAAACACAATAGTTTGTACAGAAATTATTGTAATTAAACCCTTTATTCCTCAAAAGCCCCCTCAAGGTTATTTACCTTGAAAGATATTAATAAATGATACTATAATCAGAATATGCCTGTATCTATTTCAGAAGTTAAAAAGTATCTCAGGGAAAAGAACCTGCAGGAGAAAGTTCATAGACAGGATCTTTTTAATCGTGCAGCAAAAGATTTTGACGCTATGGTTGATCATATAAAAAGAAATTATACAAGTATTACCATATATCAATGGGGATCCCTTTTGAATCCGGAAAAATTTGATGAAAACTCGGATATTGATATAGCAGTGGCAGGTATTGGCGCTGCAGAAGTTTTTTTTAAACTTTATGGAGAACTGACAAAGATGACAGATTTCCC
>JAJRQE010000200.1 GCA_024280415.1 Spirochaetota bacterium
ATTATTTTCCTTGAGAAGCTTTGCGTTCTCTTCTTTAATGACCGATAATATCGTTTGCTTCTCTTGAAGTACTGCCATATTAGAAGTATAGCAGATACTTTTTAGCCTGTCCAGTACTATGGGGAATTCGAAGGCTTACACGGTAAAAAATATTTTACCCCGAGAGAATTGCTACAAACAGTAGAAGAGTGCAGAGAGATTTTGCCTGGTTTTGGTAAAAATCTTGCTCTTGAAGGAAAGTCAATATCTAGTTTTGCAGGTAAGCCAGGCAAGGTTTCCGGTAATATGCGATGTGATCATGATGCTGATTGGGGGAAGCATGTTGAGAGAGTAAATTGCAGACTGGATGTATCTTTTGGATTCGAGAACCATACCATCCGCGGACAAAAGAAAATGAGCATAAGAGGTCCATTAGCATTTATTATTATGCTTAGCCTTGCTGTTGGCTGGACCAGGGAGGGCAGACCTGATCTTATCAGGTCGCTTGTCAGGTCTGCTTAAATAAAAATAATCATTTCACAGGATAGGTGTCTGCTTATAAAATT
Source organism: Spirochaetota bacterium (assembly GCA_024280415.1). Lineage (GTDB taxonomy): Bacteria > Spirochaetota > Spirochaetia > B11-G9 > B11-G9 > JAJRQE01. Next base: position 546 of record JAJRQE010000200.1, read on the forward strand.
ACAGACTTAAAAATAACCAAATAATGATAGTTTTGATCCAAAAGGAACTTGAAACTAAAGTATTTTCGGCTTAGAACCAAAATATTGCAGTGTTTCCATCTTGCCGAATCTTATTTGCAGCAGGTTAAAGCAGAAAATCGAGTACAGCGAACAATCCTCTGCTTTAAAAATTCTTGACAGCAATATAAGAAATATGTAAGGATGAAAGATATTATTGATATAAAAAGAATTAGGAGAAAAGTATATGGAAACAAAGTTAAAAACAATAATGGTAAGAAGTAGAGTCTTTGCATTCTCTGTTTTAATAATAGTTATACTTTTTCTATTTTCAGGATGTCCGGAGATTCCTGTAGGTGGTGAATTGGATTTTATTCCTGAAATTGCTTTTGGAACAAGTATTTCCAGGGTTATAGTTGATACAAGTGTACCGGAAGATTATGCATTAGCAGTATATTCCTTTAATGGTCCACTAATCACAAGTTTTAAAAAGAATACATCGTATAAAGAGGGCGATGAATATTATATACCACTTTTTGACACTCAGATGGATTTTTCTATAATTCCATTGGGTAATGATGAGTTCCATTTTAAGGGAGTAATGGCAGATGGTTCCGGTTATTTAAATGTTTATTATTCCCAGTCCAACAAGATATTTTCTTTCGATCAATTAATATATATAGATGCACTTGACGCTTTTGAACTTATTATTTATGCCGAGGGTAGTGATATTGCACTAGATAATAATGGTTATTTTCATAGTTTATATAATGCTTCTTATGTTATCCACATTCCTGAAGTTACTGATCCACCTGAAGATGCAGAACCTGAAGCTTATGATCTCGTTTCCGGTACCTATGAAATTTATCGTGGAATTATGAATTCTTCTGGAGCAACTGGTACAGGGTTAGCATACTATTCGGATCCGAACACAGATCCTTCTGTTGGAACCAGATTTTATTCATCTATGAATTCTTTCGATCCCACTTCAGTTTCTGAAGCTCCGGATACCGTTTCATTAGCTGAAATGGCAGGCTGGAAAACTTATCTTTCAAGTAATACCGTTTTAGCTTTAGATTCAGATTTAGCCACATGGCAGGTTTTCTATAAATTTGATTCTCAATCTTATCCAAAAGGATTAAACAGTTTTTATGAAGGCGGCACATATGGAATAGATACAATGTTAGATGCCTTTTCTACAAATGTTAATGGAGATGATATGTCTACATGGGGCAGTGTAAGCTTACTTGTTGATGCTATGCAATAGGCAAAATCTTCGTACACATTCATGCTTCTATAAGTCAGCCGGCTCTTGTCAGGGTGGCTGATGAAATTTTATTAACTCTTTAAATGATATGATATATCTCCGTGGATTGGTGCAGAATCCTTTGTCTTTTTATAATTTAGTAATATTAAGAATTGAAAAAATCCTTGTCTGATAAATAAACCTATGTTATTGTTCTTCAAAAGTTTCTTTAAAATAATAGTATTATTCTTCTTTTGAAAAGGAACCTTTTTAAAAATTATATCTATTTAAAGTATCAGGCGGTCTGAAATGAAAAAATTATACCCTATTTTCCTTATCTTACTAAGTGTGCCCTCTCCATTATTATTCGCCATTCAGGAAAGTGTATATGAAACATTAAATGGAGGAAGTCCAATTGAGAATACAGTAATAGATGAAGCTGTTCTTATTAACATTGATATTAATACAATGCTGCTGGTATATACGACCGGTGGAGAATTGAAAGCAGTAAGAACTGTGGATGCTGGTCAAAGTTTCGAGCCTTTCCCTATAGACATGGGAGGAAGACAGATTAGCAGCATCCATAGTCTGGAAGGATATAGGCAGATTGAGAATGACTGGATATTTCTGTTTATAGGAAATGAGGAGCAGAGTGATAATCTTTATGCCCTAATACATGATGAATCTGGGCAGCTGTCTCTTGGATTTGGAGGACCTCTTAATACAATTGACACCACGGCAGATGTAGGTGAATACAAGTATTATGAGAATATGTATAAGAGTTTTATGACAACATTTGTTGTTGATAACAGATTGGCCTATTTCTACTACAATTCCTTTACTGATCAGGTTTCCAGAGGTTTCTTCTCATCTGAAAATTCTGTATTGCAGAATTATTATATTTCTGATGTTTATGATGAAAATGACAGAATAGTTTATCTTATTTTGGCACAAATTACAGATGTTTCAAATAATACTTCTTTGCGAAGTTACAAATTAGATCAGGGAATAGTGAGTGAAAATCTTGAAATAGCTACATTCCCACCTGGAGAAATGATGTCAATTATTTTTTTCCAGAGTAATATTGGTAATCATAGCTCTACTGTGTTTAGTGTAGATAAAGACATATTTTTTTACAATTACAGTCCAGGTCAATGGAACCTTGTTGATCAGATAAATATGACATCAGTTCCTGAGAAAATGGTTTCCGGAGAAAGTTCAGACAGAATTGTTTTTTCATCATATTTTGAAGAGAATGGAACAAAGAAATTTTACTATGATATTGAGAATAAAACAGTAGAAGATGAATACATACAGATTAGTACCATACCTCTTAGAGGAGTACCTGTTCAGCTTAGATTAAACTCTGACAGAATCTCCTATGTACTACCGGAAGAAAATGGTGAGTTTATTGATTTAATCTTGTATAATCAACTTGCAGGAGAGAGTGTTTGGAACGAGGATAACAGCTATTATTCACCTCCTGTTGATATCAAATCTTATTTTATTGGCCATTTGGGAGCTACTCCATATATTGTTACATTGGCCATGATTGGTACAGTTTACAATATCTTTCTTCATATCTATGATTATAATGACCTTTCTTTTTCTCTTCTGCTGCAGGAAGAACTTCTCGAAGAAGAATCTGATTATTTTTTTTTTAACAGAGCGAAGATCCTAAGCATTGAGAATGATCTATTAAGTCTTAAATTCCCCAATAGAAAAATACAAATAAACATAAGAAATATGGAAATTCAAACAGACTTTTCAATGGCATATACATATCTGGGCAATTCCTTAAATAAGTTCTATTTCTTTTACAATACAGATAATATGACATTTCTTTCTGTCAGTGGAATGGGGGAGTAGTACTATGAAAAAAGTAATATTGATAATTATTTTAATTTTATTTATTTCAGGTTATGTCTCAGCAACAACATGGAATGTTTCTATACAAAGCGGACATCCTGGATTACTGGATCATTATATAAGCTCTACCTCTACTATATCTTATAAATCTTCAGAAGGTGCATATTATTATAGAGGGAGTTCTCTAAATCTAAAAGTTAGGAAAAATGGAATTATAGCCCAATATGCAGTGACTGTTAATGATTCAGTTGGTAATACATATATTAGTAGAGGAAGTAATAAAAATAATTACAATTATACGGGTTCTTTTGTTATATATGGAAATAAGAATATTAACACGTATTTTTACTTATATCATGTAGAATGGTTTGTATGGAAATATAAGACTATTGGATCCAGAACAGTTAAATTTAGAAGTGACCCAACCGCTCCTTCAGTCTCAACCCCAACTCTTTCCCCTCCAGGTTGGACCGATGGCAGTGTAACAGTTTCATCTTCTATCACTGACAGTGGAAGTGGAATTGCATCCAGGCAGTATAGAATTAATAGCGGGTCATGGATAAATGGATCCTCTGTATCAGTTTTATCCAATGGAACTGTTGTTGAATTTAGAGGTATTGACAAAGTAGGTAATGTAAGCGGTATAAAAAGTATAACTGTAAACAACATCGACGGAACAGATCCTGTTGTAGCTGATCCGACTGTTTCCACCACCGACTGGACAAATGACAGTGTTACTGTATCTTCTGTAATAACAGACAATTTCCGCGGAGTTGCAAATGCTCAGCACCGCATAAATGAAGGGACATGGACCAACGGCAGCAGTATTGAACTATTTGAGAATGCAGTTGTAGATTTTCGCGGAATTGATTTTGCAGGTAATATTAGTGATTATAAACGGATTACTGTTTCAAATATTGATACGGAAAATCCGGATCTGACTTTATCAGCTGCACCTTCAGACTGGACAAATGGTTCTGTTCTGGTAGAAGCTGCAGTAAATGATCTTTTATCCGGCTTAAAGGAAAATGGTGTCTCATACCAGGCAGCCGGTGCTAAGATAATCCCTCTTACAACATTAGTATCTGCTTCGGGTGCGGAGATTCTTGAAAACCTGGATTTTGGACAACCTCCCGGGGATCCTGCTGTACCTGATAAGGTGGACGAAGGTATAACAACGGTTTCTTTTTATGCTGAAGATAACAGTGGTAATATTTCCACGCAAAGTATTGTAGTAAGTATTGATAAAACACTCCCGGAAATTTTATATAATCCAAATCTTTACAGTGGAGACTCTCTTTCAGTACAGGGTATTTTTGCCAGTGATATTCTTAGCGGTATAGATAACAATAGTTGGGAGGTTCTGTTTGACAGTGACCTGTGGCAGTCTTTTGTCTGGGATATTACCGGGTATACCCAGGAGAATATTCCGGAAAAAAGTTTTGATATTACTGCCCTGGGTGGTGGTGATCATAGTATAACCCTACGTGTAAGAGATTATGCTGGAAATTTAATTACCGGTATAACAGAGACATTTATTAAAGATAACATTCCTCCTGTTTTAGAAAATCTTTCATTATATTTTGAAAGTTATCAGGACTCTTTTAATAATATTCTTCGATTAAATATGCCCCTTGCTTCTGATGCCGAATCGGGAATAAATAATAACTCCTGGCAGTATCGTTTTGATAATACTAGTGAATGGATAAGTTTTGTACTGGCAGATCTTATTGAAATAAGTTTACCTGAATCCTTTATTGAAGGGGAACATATATTTTCTGTAAGAGTAAATGATAGTAATAATAATTCATCAGAAAAATCTGTAAGCTTTAATATAGACAGAATCTCTCCTGATATTACAAATGCTGTACTTAAAATTTACTATTTGGAGAATAATGTCAGGACATATATTGGACCCTCTGATTATATAGGGAATGATAGAATTTATGCTGAAATTACAGGCATGAATGAGGAAGCTGTTTTAAGGTATGAATTCAATATTACTAATTCAGAACCATCAAGTCTGAACCTTGTTTCTGAAATTAATGATTTTATTCTTCCGGAACAGACAGCAGATATAAGTTATCTTTTTATCCGGGCTGTAGATGGTGCCGGAAATATATCTTCAGATGTATTAACCAGAATAATAAAGCTGGATTCAAATATACCGGATACTCCGATAATAATTGGTCTGACACATCCTTCTGCATATGTTCCGGGAGATGCAGTTTCTGAGACAACTGCCGTTTTTAATATAAACGCAGGTACTTCAACCCAAAGTGGAATTTCAGGGTTTAAATATGTTCTTAAAGCTGGAATAAATCCTGTATCAGCAGATAATTCAGCAGAACTTGACTCCGGAATAATTAATCAGTATCAACTGACCCTGGATAATCTTGATGATAATGGATCTAATGAATACTATTTTTTATATTTATGGACTATTTCAGGATCAGGTATAAAAAGTTCAGTACCTGCTGTTTATCAGTTCCGTATAGATTCTCTCCCTCCTGATCAGTTAACGATAAATTCACCGAGTCATCCTCAGGAAGACTTCTTTTACAGTATGGATACTGCATCATTAAAATGGCTGAAACCCGGCGATATTACCGGGGTTGAAGCCTATTATGTTAAGTTCCAGACATTTATAGACGGTGAACCCGGTATTCTTACCAATGGAATCCCCGGGGATTTGTCAGACTGGACAGTTCTTACTGATGATACTGTAGATTATATTTCTTATGATTTAAGTTTACAGGATGTTGTAAAAACTCCAGGAAATCCTGAACCTCTTTTTGGGAGTGTTGCTTTTGCTGTATGTGCAGTTGATTTTGCCGGAAACAGACAGTTTGATGAGAGGGTTGTAAGATATGATATAGAGTCCCCGTCTTTTAATGAATCAGTTGAGTCGATAAGTATATCAATTACAGGTGATACAGTTTTAATTGACTGGCCGGATGCCGGAGCTGACGGATCTGATGTTTCCCGTTATTTGATTAGTATAGATACATATTTGAATGATACTTTAGAGAATGCCGGAAACTGGATTGTACGAAGCAGTTCTGATTACAATTTTGTGGGTATCTCTAATGATTATACCTATAAAGTAACAATCGGTGTTGAGGATGGGGCAATCCCTGCAAATACAGATTCTATGTATTTTGAATTTAATGCATCTGGAGATTTAACCATTCCCACAGAACAACCCTTTTCAAGTTCTGTTAATGGATACAGAATTTGGGGGCTGTACGATTCTGCAAGCTCTGAAGGTACGGCTAATCTTGAGTTCCCGGGAGCTCTTGATATAACTTCCGGTTTACTTACTAACAGATCACTTCTTTTAGAAAATTCTTTATTTTCAGAAGGTTCTTTCATTTCAGGTTCCCATTCTACTGTAAACTTTTTTCTGCAATCCAATGGATTAAGTCTGAACAGTACAGGAATAGATTTTAGTATTGAAACAGGTTTGAAATTTAACCAGGCATTATTGAATAGAAGAGTGAGCTCTGCAGATGAAATGCAGTTTATATTTAACAATCTTTCAATAGATTCCGCATTTGAAGGTTCTTTTGTATACAACAGCTCAGTACCTCAAACGGTACCTTTTACATATCAATATCAGAATTCCATAGCTCCGGGAGTATATCAGTCTGAGGGATGGCTTTTAGAGAATATTCTGGTTTCCCGTCTATCCGGTACTGAATGGGGTTTTCAAAATAGTATTGCGAATGTAAAAGATTATACTGGATTTGAATTTTTTAAGGACACACCGGGTGTCAGGGAATACGGGATTAGTGTTTCAGATACATCTTTAACAGGTGAAGGTAAAGTTCTTTATGGAACACTTTACGGTTATCCTTATAATCTTGAACTTGGAGATACAGCGTTATATGGGAGTATGCTGGAAATAAGAAAAGCAGCATTAAGGGAAGATCGCATTTCCTTATACGATGCAGTTGTTGTTTTTTCTAACGGGTATACAGCAGAAGATGAAGCAGGAAACCCTATGGAAGTGCACCTTAGAAATTTTTCTTTAACTGACCAGGGACAATTGGAAATGTATGACTATCCCGGCGGTAGTGCCTTTACTTCAGATGCATATTATTTAGTTTCTCCATACAATGGGTACCGGTTTAAAGTAGAATTTACAAATGTTACCAATTCAGGTTTGCTTGTATCAGGAAAATTAGCAGGAATGGCTGGTGATCTTGAAGACTCTTCCTTTTATAACCTTAATTTAGGATACAACGGTATCCCTGCTGATTTTGAAGCAGAAATTCCTATAGAAGGTACTATCGATCTGTATGGATTCCAGTTGTCTTATTCCAGTCGTGTACTTACTCCTTCAGGGATTCGGTATGAAGGAATGCTTCTTAATCTGTCCGGATTTGAAAATGGACTGGAAAGATCCATTACCGGATTGACTGTTGAAGTAGATAACAGAGCACAGGTAACAATACCGGGTTATGCAAATGAGCCTTTTGTATTTATTACTCCGGATTACGGAGTATTTCCGGATAATGATGTCTTTACAATAGAATCTATTCGTATTGATAATAATGGTTTATGGGCAGAATCAGTTAACCTTCTGATGAATCCAGGAATAGGCGGTACTCATATCTATAATGATATGCCCATGATAAATACAGGTACATTTGGAGAAAGTGCTGTTCGCCCGGAATCCGGGCCTCTCGGGCTTTCAGGATTTAATATTGAAACTGAAGGTTCCTCTTTTAATGGAACAAGAGTTCTTTACCATAGTTCTGTAATACAAATGCCCTTGGGTTCATATCCTTTTTCCATGCTTCTGGAAGAATTATCCATGACCCTGGATGAAATTACTGCAGTAAAACAGAGCACTGTAAGATATACATTTGTTAAGGATGGATGGACTTTTCTTCTTGACTCTGTAGAACTGGCGGATACCGGTCTAATTTGTAAGGCTGAAACAAGTCTTCCTTCTAAATTTGGAGGCCGAAGGGTTACTTTTCCCAATTTTACATTATTTAACGACAGCAGCTATATAACAGGGGAAACAATTGACATTCCCGAAGAAGCTATCTACATAAACATTGGCGGATGGGTTGTAGAGGGAAGAATGGTTAGTGTTAACGGCAGTTTCCTTGAAATAGGAAGAGCTGTTATAGATCTTCCTTCCCGAATGGAAGGTGGAAGGTTAGAGTTTACAGATCTTGTAATTGACAGAACCGGGAATCTTGTGGATTCCGGTTTGTATACTGGAACAGGTGAATCTTTTACATCTGTTAATGGATTTGATGTTGTTATTGACAGTGCTGAACTTATAGATAGCGGGCTTTTTCTTTCCGGGGATGTTTATTTACCATCTGGTCTTGGAGCAGATAATTTCATAACTTATGTTTCAAGGCAGATACGTCTGGGAAGTGATGGATTTATTACAACACCGCCTGTTGAAGGTACAAGTAAAAATTATCAGCTTGCCGGTTTTACCATAACAGGTGAGGATTATTCTTTCCGCAGAGACGGTTTGCATTTTTACTACAATATTCTGTATGTGAACGGTGTCAGTATTGTACTTGAAGATGTTCTTTATTATCCGGACGGTACAATTCAAATAGGTGGAAATACTCTTCAGGACCCTAACCCTATAAGTTTTCTTGGGTGGGTACTTGATTTAAAGAATATCAGATTGACAGATCTTGGTCTGGCAGTTGATGCAGGTATTACACTTCCTCCTGTATTAGATAATAGAGTAGTTAATTTTAATGAACTTACACTTTATCAGGATGGGGCAGGAGATCTAAAAGTACGGAGCGATGTTATTGTTCCACGGCTGGACTTTCCTCTCTTTAATGAACAGCTGTACATGGATTTTAGGTATATCTCTCTTATAGATGGTGATTTTGAGATAAAGGAAACTATAATTACCCTTCCGGATTTTCTTGAAAACAGAAGGGTCCGGATTGGTGTTACAAGCTATGATCCTGTAAACGGGTTTGATTTAGGCGGGATCTCCATGGATCCGATTCCATTGTGGGGTTACACTCTTTTTCTGGATAATCTTGATATAGACAATGATCAGATATCCTTTGAAGGCCGGGTAAAGCTTCCGGATGATTTTTACTTCCCTCAAATGGCAGGAGAAGTGCTTAATATTGTCAGGTTTATCTATCACTTTGATACTCAAACAGTGGAATTTGATGTTCAGTATGACGGACAAACTTTTGATATAGTTCCTGGATGGTCAGTAACTGCTTTGGATATCAGTCTTCGGAATGACGGTTTCAGCATAGGAACAGGGATTCTTCACTTTCCTCAGGATTGGACAAGTCACCTGACAGTGGATGAAGTTGGTTTTACAGGTTTAGACATCCAGTTTTCTCCTGCTAATATAGCATTTGATAGTATATCTGCAAGTGGTATTGGGGTAACTCTCGATACCTATCAGTTTACAATTAACAGTATAACTTATGACAACACCGATGGATTTATTCTTGCAGGTACTTTCCCAATGGAGGGTGTTTTCCAGGGTGACGCTCCTGTTCTTGAACTGGAGAGGCTTCAGATAACCCCTGATTTTATACTAGGTGATCTTGTAGCATCCCTTGTGGGAGCAGATCTGCAATTTACTGATGAGTTACTCTACAAAGGGAATATTGGAGTAAGTTACCTGAATCAGATTCTTACGATGAATGCTGTAGGGCAGTTTGTATTTGATGATACTTTTGTCCTGGAAGATTTACGAGGTACTGCAGTTGATATCAATGCCTTTGAATTTAATTTGAATGACAAGACTCTTACACGAATTGACGCAGATTGGTCGTCCGAAACTGTAGATGTTTTTGGTCTGACAGCAAATCAGCCGTCTTTATCAATAGATTACAATACACCGGGTGTTTCCGACGGGATATCATTTGATGGCAATCTGGTATTTCCTCCGGATTTCCCAGGTCTTGGTAATGAAGAACTTATACTCGGGATGAAGGCCCAGATGAGCGGTATGCTTACGGCTGTAACATTGGGAGTATATATTGAGGGTCCGAAGGACTTTATCGGAGATACTCAAATAGCTAACTTTCAGGCAACAGCTTCTTTAAACGAAACTGTCAACGGCCTTCTTTTTGATATTTCCGGGGATATTCTTCTTGGACAGTCCTTTCCACAGGGTCTTGCAGGTGCTACTGCAGAAATAACTACTCTTGTCATAGATACAAACGGTGGATTGAAGGAACTTGATGCCAGTCTTTATATGTCCGGGCTTCGACTTATGGATAGTTTTGATATAGAAAATGCTTTCATTAGTCTGACTAAATCACAGGATACAGATTTATTAATAGGTGTAGGCGGAACACTTGTACTGCCTTCTACTTTTCCTGAAGGATTGGCAGGACAAAGAGTAGTAATAAATGATTTTAGTTTTACACCATCCGGTACTATCCATAATGTAGATATAGGTCTTGCAGGTATCAATACCGATATCTGGGGTTTTCTTGCAATGGAAGACGGAAGTTTTACCGTTACAAATAATGGAAATGATGAACTGCTCTTCGGTTTTGACGGAGACCTTATTCTGCCCCAATCTCTTGGAACAGCTCTTGGAGGGGTAAGGGTCAATATAGCAGAATTTATAGTTTCTACAAAAACAGGGCTTGTTTCCTTTAATGCTGGTAATGCAGCTCCTATAGATTTTGAAATCTTTGCGGGTATAGATGCGTCTATTACCAATATAAACTTAACAGAAACCGGATTTTCAATGGCAGGAAATATTACATTTCCTGACTATTATCCTGAAGGGATTGCAGGTCTTAGTATAGGCCTTGATGAGTTCGGAATGACCTGGAATGGGGATATAACAGCCCTTAGTGCCGGAATAGCAGAAGCTAATGTCAAATTTGCCGGTTTTACAGCAGAAATCCGCAATCTTGCATTGTCTACCAGTGGAGTAAGTCTTGAATCTTTGACTCTTCTTATGCCGGAGAATATGAATGGCATAACAATTGAAGTAGAGAACGCAGGATATGATACAGACGGTCATTTTTACGGAGATATAAATATTCCTTTTATAAGTATAGATATTGCCGGTTATACTGTTGTCCTTGACGATCCTGATCTTGATTTTAATGCCCGGGAGATAAGTTTTAGTCAGGCCTCTCTTATTGCGCCCGAACTGGTTGGCGGATGGACTATGGCTCTTTCCGGAGTAACAATTTCTCCGGATGGTATTCAGTTTACCGGTGGTCAATTTAGTATCCCCGATTTCACTATCGCTGATGGTTTGGGATTTACTGATGTCTACATTGAATTTACAATTGACGGTCCTGTATATGTAATTGGTGGTGGAGGAGCCGTAACAGTTCCCGGACTTGGAACTATGGCTGCTGAAATTTCCTTTACCAATATGTCACCTACCTATCCTATAGGATTGAGATATGCTTATTTTAGTTATACTGCCTACCCGCCGGGTATGGCTCTTGGAACCTCTGGATTATTCTTAAGTGGAATAAGGGGAGGTATAGCCTTTGGTCCGGCAGATGAAGTACCGGAAGTAGTAAGGGGTATGTTTGATGATGGAATGCGTCTGAGTCTGGGTTTGACTATATCAGATGCTTCAGGCGGCTATGTAATAAAGGGAGATGTGGATGTCTGGGTGGATGTCTGGGACTGGGACTGGGCTTTTGAAGGTGATGTTTCCGTAATAAGGGGAATGGCTCATGGTCATGCCATTGCCGCACTGACAGGGAAAGGTTTTTATGCGGAACTTGACGTAACCCTTGCATTTGTAAATGGTGAAATAAAATTATACGTTTTCCCTTATAACAATAAAACTCAGGTATCAGGCAGCGGAAATGTAAAATTTGGATTAAGAAAGGGAAGTATTGCAAGTTTCAAAATAGCATGGAAGCGTTTTTATATTCCAAAAAGAAATTATTGGTTAATATCCGGTGGAGCGGAATTCGGTCTTTTTAGTAATGGCCAAAAAGGTGTTAAAGGTTATGTAAGAGTACCTATATTCGGTAATATCGGTGCCTTTGCTCCTTCCAGTGGAGGGCTTCGTCTGGGGAATTTAAGCAGATATACACTCTACAATCCATTTGCAGGAAGAGCAGTTTCTACAAATATGAATGAATATACAGGAGAACCTATAGGTATTATCAGTAACGGTGTCTACTATGCACCCGAGTTGACTGATGGTTCCAGAGAATTAATATTTAATGTTCAGGGATCAGGTTCGGATGAGGTCAATAGAGCTATTGTCAATGATGGAACTGGTCTTGATGAAGCAGCTGCTATGGAAAGACTGGTTTTTGCCGTAGCATATACAGAAGGAGATCCACAAATTACAGTAGTATCACCTACAGGAATCAGTTACACACCTGCAGATGCAGGAGTTGAACTGCACTACACTGAATGGGGTTCTGCAATGATTGTTTTCAATCCTGAACCGGGTGAATGGTCAATCCAGATAGACAATATGCCAAATCCTGACTCCTATCTAATTGAGGTATTCGGTACACAGGTACTACCGGAATTAAGTGTTGCATCTCCATCCTATACAGGAGTACAGGCGGAAGAAAGCTTTCTTGTTAATGGTAATATAATCACTCCTGACGGAGAACCGGGACTTATTGAAATATATCTGTCTAAAGAAAATGAGAATTTCAGGGGAGAGAAGATTGGAGAAGTTATTTCTGATTTAGATGGTTCCTATGAATACCTTATAGATACATCCGGGCTGGCAGAAGGTGAATATTACATCTATGCTTCATATACATATCTGGAAACACCGGCAGTAAGAGTTTATGCACCGGGCAGCCTTCGAAAAGATATAGAGAAAGCACTTGAACCGGTAACAGATCTTATAGCAGCAGGAACACCCGATGGTAATCTGTCGGTTTCATTTAATAATCCCAACGGGGATAGATCCGCAGGATACAGACTCTACGTTGAGACAATGGTTAACGGGGTCCCTGAAACAAAAACAACCCAAATGGGAAATATAACCTCCATTGAGCTGCCCGGATATGAGGCAGAAACAACAGCTGTGGTTTATGTCAAACCGTACAACAGCAGACGAGAGGAAGGCCCGGAATCATCAAGGATAAATGTTTCCTTTGAAACACCTGTAAGCCAGGTACCGGTAAATGATTTTACAATGGATCTGGTATTATCAGTAAACGGAATAGTCGGAGAGAGTACAGAAGGTGAATTAATTATAACAGCAGTGGATCCGGTAATAACAAACAGTGCATCAGACTATATAAGAATTGAACCCACCGGTCTGCCGGAAGGGATCCAGCTTCTGTTTAGTGAGAAGCTGTTTGATATATCCTCGGGAAGCATAGCAGTGCCTTTTACAATTTTTTGTGAAGAAAACATAGGTGTCGGAGATTACAGTTTAACAGCAGGTGCGGTCAATATAAGCGATCCACGTACTGCCAAAGAGATAGAAATTACAGTAAGTGCAGCAATTCCGTCTGTTGTAATAAATGAACTAACGGAAACAGAAATAAACAATCTGGATACCGTAGAACTAATAGTCTTTGGAGATTACTTCTTTGAAGGAACAAAACTCTATATGGACGATGTAGAGCTTACAATCGACGCGCGAACAAGATATTCGCTGACAACCACAATTCTGCCAGGAACAATTCCCGGAGCAAAAACTATCAAAGCCAGTGGAGCAGATGGAAGTCAGGCGACAATAAGCATTGAAGTTGTAAAACCTGATTATCTGGTTGAAGTATACGGGATAGAAATAAGTCTAACAGAAGGGGATTTTTACTCATTTCCTTTCGATATAATTGGATTAAACCGTTTTGCAGGAATTGCAGAATTTACTCTGACCGGAGTACCGGCAGGCTGGGACAGCTATTTAACAAATAGTATCCTTGCAGAAGGAGATACAGCCTTTATACAGGGAACAATTCCTGCAGGGGCTATTGCCGGAGTCTACAACATACAGCTTAGTGCAGACAGCGGAGCAGTAGTTGACTACAGTGTGACGGTAGGTGAAACAATTGCCGATCCTGTAATAACTGGATTATCTGAAACAACAGTATTTGCAGGGGAAACCTTTGATATCTACGGCTACGGCTTTGGAAGCGGCGGAACTGTCGACCTTGACGGTACTGCTCTAAATATAACTGAATACAATTCAACAAAGATAAGTGCAGAATTACCGGAAGATGCAGTAAGCGGACTTGTTACAGTAACAAGAGCCGGAATTGTATCCAACAGCATAAATATCTATGTAAAATACGCAGGATTTAATCTCTACCCGTCAAAAACAAGTGCTTTAATGCAGCCGGGAGAAACAAAAGAGCTTGAACTGGTAGTTGCTGGGTTTAGTACAGAAGTAAGCCTGGGTATCACAACAGACAATGAACATCTTGGTGCAGTTCTGTCGACGAGTACAATTACCCCCAATGGAACAGCTGATCTTACTATACAGAGCGGAAGTTTAATAGAAAACGGAACATACTATGTAACAATTAGCGGAAACTCAGGTACCCTTACAAAAACTACCGAAATAGAAATAACAGTAGGAGATGCCTTTACCATAACAACAGAAGAGCTTGCAGCCGGAATGCAGAACACCGGCTACTTTGGAATACTTAAGGCAGCAAACGGAGAATCCCCTGTTACATGGAACCTAAAAGGGGGAGAACTGCCGTCAGGAATATCGCTATCTGATACAGGGACCCTTTCGGGCAGGCCTGTAAAGACCGGGACAAGCAGTTTTACAGTAGAGGCTGAAGACAGTTACGGAAGGCTTGCAGAACAGGTACTTTCTATAACAATAGAAGAGAATGCCTGGTTTAAGGATGGAAAGGAC
>JAJRQE010000201.1 GCA_024280415.1 Spirochaetota bacterium
TAATGGCCAAAGACGGTTATAAAAAAATATATCAGTATTTAAATGAAAAACATGGCAGTAAGGAAGATTTTACATTAGAGGCTTTAGCTGTTTTTGCCGGATACAAACTACAATCTCTTTTAGTTTATAATAGAAATAAATTAAGAAATCGTTTTATTAAGGAACGTGAAAATAACAAGTATTATGTTCTAGATGAGATAGAAAATTTTAATGAAAAGAGTTTATAGAGTTTATCAGTCAAAAAAAGATTGATCATGAAGAAAATTATGACCTTAATGACTATCTAAGAGAGAATTCAATACAAGCATTATTGGCAGCAATCGAAATCCACAATAAACCAAGCATTCCATATCGATATCAAATAGTCTCTATACTAATCGTTAATTCCTGGGAATTACTTTTAAAAGCATTTTTAGTAAAATACCATCCTAAGATAAATATATTTCAAAAAGATGGAACTACCAAACCCTTTGAACAGATAATGAACTCAGTAATTGATCAACTTGTTAAAGAATATTTTCACATCCGGGAAAATTTAAAATTATTGTATAAATTTAGATGTGACTATATACATTACTATAAGGAAAATATCGATCCACTACTTTTCGGGCTCTTTCAAAAAGCAATTATCAATTATAATACATTCTCAACAAAATTCTTCAAGTTTAAATTAGACGAAGTAGATGATTTATATATTTTACCGATAGGATTTAAACGCCCAATATCACCAATTGATTATCTAACAAACAAATCGAATCTTGAAAATACATCTGAAGAGCTAAAACAATTTTTATTACAGATTATTGATAGTACAAATAAATTGAATGCTGATAATATTCAGGAAACGGTAATTGTTCCTTTTGCTCTTCTGTATAAAAATGAAAAAAGGTTGAAGAATGCAGACATAGTTGCTGCAATTTCAGGTAATAAAGATATAAATTTAAAAGTAATTCAAGAGGTGAAAATTACAGACAGAGCAGATGCTAAAGAAGTAAAAATAAATGAAGAAACTATCTATGATGAGATTTTTACTGAGACTTATACTGATGTTGTAACTTATTGTAAGAGTCACATAGCAGTATGGAAACAGAATAGGACCTTCCATTCGTTTATGAGATTGTTAAAAAAAGATAAAAAAATACATAAAATAAGATATTTAGATCCAAATAATACTAGATCATCAACGAAAGATTTTTATTCTAAAGGTATATATGCAAATTTAGAGGATAATTATAGAAAAAAAGAGGATCTAAAATGAGTAAAAATACTAAACCGGTAATTATGGTCTCTTCAGTTGTATACGGTATAGAAGAACTCTTAGAGCGGGTATATGCTTTATTGACAGCAATGGGATATGAAGTGTGGATGTTTCATAAAGGAACCATGCCCGTAGTACCGGATAGAACAGCCTTTGAGAATTGCCTTACTGCTGTTGAAAATTGTGACATTTTTCTTTCAATAATAACTCCTCAATATGGATCAGGAAAAGATAAAAATATACCTCGTTCAATAGTTCATGATGAATTGTTAAAAGCTATAAAATTAGATAAACCTCGCTGGATTTTAGCACATGATCATGTCGTATTTGCCCGCTCTTTATTAAGAAACTTAGGATACAAGACAAAAAAAGATTGGGGAAATCTAAAATTAAAAAAATCTGATATTTTTGAAGATCTTAGGGTTATTGAAATGTTTGAAGCTGCAATAAAACATGAAATAAAGGATCTTAATCAAAGAAAAGGGAATTGGGTTCAAAAATTCTTTTCAGATGAGGATGTTCAGCTTTTTGCATTCTCTCAATTTTACCGTTTTCAGGATGTCGAGATTTTTCTAAAGAAGCAGAAAAAGCCTGAGATGAAAAAAAATAATAAAGGTCGTATAGAATGAACTCAGTAGGCGATTTTATATCCAGATCTCTAAGCTATACTTTAATCGAAGATGTAACTAATTATGAAAGTATAACTCGGACAGTCTGCAGCTATTTAAATTCTGAAGGTGGAACAATAATAGTAGGTGCTAATAAAGATAAGTCTATTGTAAAGATAACTAATTTACAAAATATTATTAGAGTTATTAGAGAAAAAATCGAAAAAGATATTACTCCGAATTTGCCATTAGTATCCACAGAAGCAGTTGATACAACTGAAGGTGAAATAATTATAATAGAAGTTCCTGAAGGGCATGATAAACCGTATGTATATGATGGTTCGATTTATATTCAGAAATCTAAAAAGGTAGTTCCTGCCAATGCTTTCATGATAAGAGATATGGTTCAGCAAAAAACAATTGATCCCTTGCGATGGGAAAGAAGGAGCGCATTGGCAATAAAAATAGCAGATTTTAATAAAGAAACAATCTTTTCATGTGTTTCTTCGATAGAATCTTCCGGGAGACATATTTTTTCTGATAATAGAGATGTGGAAAAAATAATGCATGAATTAGCATTGTTTCGATCTGCTCAGTTTACAAATGCTGCAGATGTACTGTTTGGTAAAACACCTGGGTTTCGAAATCCTCAAATACGTGTAAGACTGGTTTGTTTTAAAGAGGATAAAGAATCTGATGAGTTTATTGATGATAAGTCCATTGATGGTAATATTTTTCATATCCTTCTTAGTATTGAACAGTTTATTAGTAAACATATCAATACTTCAGTTGAGTTTTCAAATAATACTTTTGTATCTGAAGATTTGGCTGCCTACCCTATGGATGCTATTCGTGAAGGTATAGTAAATGCCCTGGCGCATAGAGATTATGAAAATAGCTATGGTGGTGTCGCTGTCAGAATTTACCCAGGCAGATTGGAAATATGGAATTCAGGTCATTTCCCTAAAGAAATAAAGATAGTTGATCTTAAGAAAAATCATCCATCTATTCCAATAAATCCGGATATTGTTAATGTTCTATATTTATATGGAAGGATGAATAGAATTGGCAGGGGGACACAAAATATTATTAATTCCTGTAAAAAAATGGGTTTACCGACTCCAAAATGGATAGATAATGAAAGTGGAGTAACTCTTACCCTTTTATCGCAAACAAAGAACCCAAAGAGCTTTTTGAATGAAAGACAAAAAAAATTATTAAAATACTTAAAAACAGGAAATGAAATTGTTATAAGCTTTTATCATGAGCAATTTGCGTCATCGATCTCAACCAGACAGGCAGGAAGAGATTTGGCAAATTTACAAGATTTAGGGTATATTGAGCTGATCGGATCTGGTTCAGGTGCAAAATATCGGAGGACTAAAAAAGACTGAACAAGACATGAATAGGACATAGATGAAACTAGTAATATGAAAGTTGTAATGTTTAATTGTTGTATTGTAAGTCATTAAATATTGATATGAGGAACCTTTGGGAAAAAATACAGACTATCAGGACACGAACAGGACATAAAAGGGAATTCTAAAATGAGCAATAAAAAATTAACCATAAGAAACAGCACAGCCGAGTTCCTGATCTTTACATCACAGGCAAATGAAGATGGTATAGAAGTAAGAGTAGAAGATGAAAATGTGTGGCTGACACAAAAACTTATCGCAAAATTATTTAATGTTGTAAAATCAAATATTAGTGAACATCTTAAAGTTATTTTTGAAAGCAATGAATTGTCAAAAGAAGCAACTGTTCGGAAATTCCGAACAGTTCAAACTGAAGGAGACAGAACTGTATCGAGAGATATTGATCACTACAATTTAGAGGCAATAATAGCTCTTGGATACAGAATAAATTCTGAGAAAGCAAGCAGTTTTAGAAGATGGGCAACCCAGATCTTAAAGGATTTTGCAATTCGTGGATATGTGATAGATAATATCAGACTTAAAAATGGAGCATATTTAAGCAAACAGTATTTTAAGGATTTAATCCTCGAAATCAGAGATATCCGTGAAAGTGAAAGGAATTTTTATCAGCAAATTACTGACATTTATTCTACCGCAATGGACTATGATTTAAAAAGCCCAACTACAAAAGCATTTTTTGTAAATGTCCAGAATAAGCTGCATTTTGCAGTACATGGGCATACAGCAGCTGAACTTATTATAGACAGAGCAAATTATAAAAAAGATTATATGGGTTTGAAAACATGGAAAAAGGCTCCTGATGGAAAAATAATTAGATCTGATGTAGTTATTGCTAAGAACTATTTGAGTGAAAAAGAGATTAAAGCATTAAATCGTATTGTTACAATGTATTTGGATTATGCAGAAGATCAGGCTGAAAACGGTATTCCCATGACAATGAAAGATTGGGCGGTAAAATTAAATGCTTTTTTGCAGTTTAATAATAAAGAACTCCTGGAAAATTTTGGAAAAGTTACAGCCATAGTAGCGAAAAGCTTTGCAGAGAGTGAATTCGAAAAATATCGTCCAATTCAGGACAAACTATTTGAAAGTGATTTTGATAAAATGGTAAAG
The DNA here is from genome assembly GCA_024280415.1 of Spirochaetota bacterium. Taxonomy (GTDB): domain Bacteria; phylum Spirochaetota; class Spirochaetia; order B11-G9; family B11-G9; genus JAJRQE01. The sequence goes on from JAJRQE010000201.1 coordinate 4,419, forward strand.
CAGATCGAAGCTGTAGGAGATGAACAGGACATAAAAGATGAATATTGAATTGTTTTCAATTTCCGAAACACTGTCTCGGAATTCTCTCAAAGAACCTATGAATCCCAAAGGTGCAAAAACAGCAATTAAGATTGCACAGAATATTTTAAAGAGGAAATAATGTCGAAGAAATCAGCTATTGAATGGACAGAATCAACATGGAACCCTATTACAGGCTGCACAAAGATTAGTGAGGGCTGCAAAAACTGTTATGCTCAGCGTATGGCAAAGAGACTTAAGGCAATGGGACAGCCCAATTATATAAATGGATTTCAGGTAACCTTACATGAACATGTCCTTGAATATCCTTTAAGATGGAAAAAACCGCAAACAATCTTTGTTAATTCCATGAGCGACTTGTTCCATGATCAGGTTCCTGAATCTTTCATATTTAGAATTTTTGATGTTATGCGGAAGGCACACTGGCATCAATTCCAAATCCTTACTAAAAGATCTGAACGTCTAAAAGAGTTATCACAGGAGATTGATTGGCCGGGAAATGTCTGGATAGGCGTCAGCGTAGAGAATGAAGAGGTACAATCAAGGATTGATAATTTAAGAGATGTCCCTGCTGCAATTAGATTTTTATCACTGGAACCACTGCTTGGTCCGCTTGGTTCTCTCAACTTAAGCAATATCGATTGGGTAATTGTCGGAGGTGAATCCGGACCAAAGGCACGACCAATGAAAAAAGAATGGGTAATGCAAATTAAAGAGCAATGTATCGAACAAAATACGCCATTCTATTTTAAGCAATGGGGTGGAGTTCATAAAA
>JAJRQE010000202.1 GCA_024280415.1 Spirochaetota bacterium
ACGCCCGCTCTTGAAGAATATATCTGCCAGCATCCTTCGCCCTTCATCGTAATAGGGAATTACCCTAAGTGCTTTTTCGAGAAGAACTTCAGCATCAGAAAATTTACCTTCTCCAACCTTTATCTTTGCCAGCCCCTTGTAAGCATCACCATAGTACTCATCCAGGAGAAGAATCTCATTGTAGATCGAAACAGCCTTTTCAAGCTCTCCTGCATTAAAGTAAAGGCTTCCAAGTTCATTCCTTGATTTAAGGTCGGCAGGAGAAAGGTTAATAGCCTCCAGCAAGGAAGCCTCCCCCTTATTATACAGACCAGCCTGATTGTACGCTTTCCCAAGAAGAGTTAAGGTCCTTGAACGTCTTTTACCCCCAGCCATTTTGACAGCAGATTCCAGAATAGTAATAGACTGATCGGTCCTGCCGGCAGTCAGATATATGGATCCAAGATTCAGAGCTGCCTCATAATAGTTCGGCTCAGACTCAAGAGCCATCTTATACGCTTCAATGGCTCTCTTTTTAGCTCCAAGCCTGTTCAGAATTAATCCTCTGTAAAAATAGATCTGCTTACCCTTTCCTGTTTCTGTATTAAGGGAATCCAGAATAGTTAAGGCCTTATCCAGCTCCTCCATCTTAACAAGAAGCTGCACATGGATAATCTGAAAAGTGTTATCTTCCTTCAACTTAGGGGTACTGGCTTCAGAATCTGCTATGAGAGTTTCAGCCTCGGTAAACTTACCATTCTCTATTAACTCCTTAAGCTCAAACCACTGATCGGTACTGTCCGAAGGGATGAACTCCGGTACCAGTTCGGCTTCTGCATTACCGTTTTTCTCTATGGAAACCAGACTGGTTCCGGTTATATCTATTACAATAGGTTCCGACTGAATCCGGACGGCCTTTACCTGCATATAAGATGCAAGGGCTATAATTACACCCAAAAAGAGTACTATTGGCAGAGCAGTATATTTCCAGAGATCTTTAAGCAGTTTAAAATTCATTTTCTATCCTGTTTATCAAGGGCATGAGACCTTTATTATTTATTACCTGAATCTGAAGTCCGGGTCTTGCATTTAATTCCAGAATCAACGGCCCAAGGGTTTCATCAATAACAAAATCAATCCCCAGGTATCCCAGAGGTATAAGTTCGGAAGCACTGACTGCAAGTTTTGTAATAGTATCCCAGTAGGGAATTAAATTCCCTCCAAGTTTTTTCCCGCTGTCAGGATGAGATTCAATTCTCTTCCCTTGTATTACCGCATTTCCTGTAATCCCTGTTTCAATGTCTACAGGAACTCCAATGGCTCCCTGATGAAGATTTGCTTTACCGTCAGACTGATTAGTTGGGATTCTGAGCATGGCCATTACGGGCTTATGTTTAAAAGTAATAAACCGGATATCGGCCACACCTTTTGCGTATATATCTGCAAAAATCTTATGGGGATACACCCTTTTTTCCACAAGCACAGAGTCTCCTGAAAGACCGAAGGAATATACTCCGAAGAGAATATCACCAAAATGCTTAAGAAGGTCTTCTCTGCTAATGCCCCGTCCTGACGGGGTTTTCCAGCTATCCGAATCACTCTTCTCGAGAAGGAGAATTCCGCCTCCGGCTCTGCCTCTGGAGGGTTTTACTACAAAGGTTTCGAGGCTTAGAAGAAGTTCCAGAGATGTTTCCATTTCAAAAAAATTATGTATTACACATATTGTTTCCGGATAGGGGATATTCCCTTTTTTTAAATATTCTTTTGTTTTTATCTTATCATCGACAATTGGGAAATGAGCTCTTTTATTATGTACCGAAATAATATCGAGATTTCGTTTATTTAAACCAATAATTGAATCCAGACCAAAGCTGTCAAATTTCATTTAAATTTCTCAAAATAGAGGTTTCTAAACCTAAAGAGTTCAACAATACGTATTCCTGTCCAGCTGCCCAGCCACAGGTTCATGGCTATAACCGCAAGAAGAATCTCCGGGAAGGAGATCATGAGGGATTTTATGGCAATAGAGCTTATAACAAAATAACAAAAAGTCATTACAATTAATGTCTGAAACATTATCATTGATGTTTTTTTCAGACCTTCCTCACTTAGAGTAAGAGCAAACCGTTCAGATGTAATTGTAAGAATAGCAACCGGAAACAGAAGTGCTGAGTTCAGAGAGGGTATTACCTCCATAAACAGCAAGTTGGAGAGTACCGAAATTGCAAGCAAGGAGAAAATTACAACTATCATCATTATAGCCAGTTTTGGCGTATGAAGAAGACCCAGTTTATCCAGTGGAATACGGATTAAAACTGTAAGGAGAATAACAAAAGAGAAAATAAACAGTCCCGGCAGCAGGCCGAGATTCTGTATGGACATGGCCATTAGAGCAGGAAGAAATGTCCCGAACGTATTTAACCCTACCACATTTCTGAATACTGTAACAACCAGAACCCCCAGAGGTATTACAAGTAGAAACTGGAGAACTCTGAAGGAGATATTGATATTAAAGATAGCAGAAAAAATATTGTAAATATTGAAAGCCCTCTCCCCAAGATAGGAGGTAAGGCGGTCATTGGAAACATTTACTTTTTTAATATTAAAACGGTAGTCAAAAGCAATATTTCTTGAATGCCGGAAAAGTGCCTCATCTCCCTTATAGAGACTCAAATAATTTCCGGGAAGTTCGGCAAAATGGCCGTTAAGTGTATCAAAAGGGATCCAGTGTCCCGAAATATAGACCTCGATCCACTGATGACTCGTTTTTTTGCTGCCGTTATTTAAAATCAGTCCGCCAACCAGCCGGGAGGGGATTCCCAGCTGCCTGGTAAGAGAAATAAACAAACGGCTCTTTCCATTACAGCTGGCTTCCCCAAGTTTCGCTGCTGTTACTGCATCGGTTGTCCCCTTAAAAGGACGGGATCCCATGGCATATACATAGTCATAGAATTTTCTTAACACACTCAGGATATATATATCATCCCCGGCCAGTTCTGCAGCAAGATTCTTAATAAAAGGATCATTTATCTGAATAACATCAGTTCCAAGAAGATAACTTTCAAGAGAGGGGTCAATATTCCGCTCTATTGTAAGCTCGGGATCTATGTTATATACAATTGGTTTTATTCTTATATCATAGTAGAGGTCGATCCGAAATGGCCCCTCTGCCTTGTACCTCGTCCATTCACCGAAGCTGTGGAGGCTCGTTACACTCCGCCGAAATTCAAGGTCAGGAGAACTTATCCGCTCATTGGAAACCGTCTGCCTCTTCCCGCTGATAGGAAGATAGGTTTTAACGAGCAGATCGTCCCCATTCCCTGTAAATGTCATCCATGTGTGCACCTGGTACCCCGATCTGGGAATAATAGAATCAAATGTATAGCTGAAAACTTTCAGCTTTAATCCAATGATCAGGGACATAACCCCCAGGAGCACTATTATGGATATATTTATAATCCTCTTTCTGTTTGAAATCATGGCATCCTTACTGACATTCCAAGCCTAATTCCTGCAAAGCTGTAGTTTGTTACAAAGGTTGTATTATAAGTCATATTGGAGATTTTATAGTCCCACCATCCGGACAACCTTCCTTCCATCTCGATTCCCCCGGGGCTTGTCCAGAAAAGATAATTTGCTCCAAGATCGAGTTTAACTGCAGTATCTGACCTTAACTGATCAATAAATGTTTTTGTGGCATCTCTTGCAGGATAGTTAAGAAAATTTGTAAAGATAACCTTCGATCCGAAGAACATTTTAAACTTATCGTTAAATTTCAGGTTATTGTCAAAAGTTATGGAATGGGAAATGTTATCATAGTATCCCTCAACATATCTGTTCGTAGGTAATCCGCTTACCCAGTAGTCATAGTTATATGTTTTAAGGTAGTTGAATTTGTATGAGATTACAGGATTATAGATCTTGCTGAACTGGAAATCGAAAACAAGTTCACCACTGTTATAGAGGTACAGTTTATCTGCAGTAGATGCACCAGCCGGATCAGAGGTATCATACTTTGAGTTCAGATACTTTTTCAGGTCAACCCCATAAATTAATGAAACATCCACCCAGTCAAGACCATAAAATTTTATGGAGGGATCCAGAGAACCCTTAATATAATCGAGTTTATTACCGCTGGCTAGTAGATAGTTTGGATAGGTTCTCCACTCAAACTTAGAATCCCAGCCAAAACGCCATAGCTTATTGAACCGCATGGATCCTGAATCAGAAGCTCCTGCACTTAGATAGTTATCCCGGGTATCCTCGGCCAGCTTATAGTCGGAAAAAAGGTTAAGTTTATTGTAAAGGTTGCGCCTGGTGCCGCTCTTCCATGTAAGATCAAGGCCAAAGGTATCTGAATACTGAACAAACCTTGCGTCTCCTGTCTTAAGAGGATCAAAATTTGATGCAACAAAGTCAAAGCTACCATGCTTGTAACTTAGATCCATCGAAAGAGAACTGTGTCCCAGTGTTGGAACAACAAGAGAACCCTTGGTATAAATATCAGCTCCATATGTGTTCAAAGAAAGATTATCAGCTCCTCCATAGGCAGTAAAACGCCCTTTGACTCTTACTTTCTGACTGGTCTCCATATCTTTAAGCATTGTCTCTGCTTTTGCTCTGTAGAAATCCGAAATCATAGGCAGGGAGGATTTTAAATACTCCATGGATTTATTCAGGTAGACCTGATACTGATCAGTATCGTAAGTAATATCTGTTAAATGGGAGTAGAGTTCCGCCATGGCAAAATGTATTCTGCTCAGATCTGCTTTATCAATGATCGAGGGTGCAAGTCTTTCATAGCGGATAAGAGAGGCTGAAAACATCTCAACCGCAGCTTTCTCATTGTAGGCAAGCTTCTCCCTGTAGGCCAGTCTGTACCATGCCCTGGCGGACAGCTCAAGACCTTTCAGATGATAAAAATTAAGCTCATCAGTTGTATCAATAAAACTTAATAAATCCACTACCTCAGAATAAAGTTTCCGGGCATACAAAATTTTACCAAGATCATAGGAGGCTTCTTCGAAGCGGTTACTCTCCCTGTTGAGCAAAATCTCCTTAAATAGTAATTCTGCTTTCGCTTCCTGATTAAGGCGGAGATAGATGCGCCCCATATACCACTGGGCATCATCCACTTTTGCACTATCAGGGAATTGTGTTATAAATTTTTGAAAAAGAGATAAAGACTCTTCGTTCTGTTTTTGTTTATACTTCTCCAGTCCTGAATTATAATCTGCCCTGTCGACAGCCATAACCAAAACCGGGGCAATAACAAATAGTAATATAATCATTAGGCTTATTAATTTTCTCTTCATTGTATCTCCTTATAATATTATAGTATAAGTAAGATACCCCATACGAAATAATAAAACCAGTTCTGATTACTTTTTATCCAAAAACTATACTAATTCCAATAAGTCTAAAATAAGAGAACTAGACTTTTTTAACTTTTACAGGCTTAACTATCCACAGCCTTTACCCCAAGTTCTTCGGGTATCGATTTATCGTTGCTGTCAAGGGTAAATACGGAGACCTCTTCAAGAAGTGTATTCATATTGTCACTGTTTTTGGTACTGAGTCCGGCGATGTCGCTCATGGCATTATGGATCTCCTCAACCTGTTTACGGGAAGTGGCCATACTTGTTGTATTATTATCAGAAGCCTCTTTAATCCTGAGCAATGCTATATTGATATCATTTGCACCAAGAGTCATCTCCTGAGCACCGGTTTTTATATTCGATGTAATATCCAGGAGAGAAATAGTTGAATCCTGAATCTCACGGCTTCCTTCGGACAGCTCCTTGGTACTTGCAGATATTTCTGCAAATGCCTGGACAAAGTTCTGAACCTCTTTCTCAATTTTCCTGAAAGACTCACCACTTGCTCTTGTTACGCTCGCAGTTTCATTTATTTTATTTATGAGAATTGTCAGGGAATCTGATATTTCATGTGCATTCTCTGCAGTCGATTCGGCAAGTTTTCTTATCTCATCAGCTACAACGGAAAACCCTTTTCCTGCATCTCCGGCATGGGCAGCTTCAATGGCCGCATTCATGGAAAGTAAATTTGTCTGTGATGTTATATTATTAATTACTTCAATCATCTCCTGCATGGTTCCCATATTCTTTACTGCATCCTGAACAATTGCATTTGCTTCCTCTATCTGCTTACCGCCATCTCTGGTCATGCTGATCAAACTCTCGGTTACATCCTGCCTGGACTCTGCAACACGTGCAACATTCAATATTGAGGCAGCCATCTCCTCTACCGCAGCTGAGGTAGTACTGACACTCTCTGCCTGCATACCAATCTGAGTGGATAAACTTGAAGTATTTGCCGAGATCTCTTCCAGTGCAGAAGAAGCCTCAATAATCTGATTATTCTCTTCCTGGATTTTTGCATGTATCATATCCAGACTACGGGACATCTCTCCGGAGGAAATTTCAATCTGTGAAATCCGGCCGGAAAGGGTTTCATTTAAAATGCTTCCTTCATCTGCTGTAGAAACAACTCCACCAATTATCTTCTTTAGAGAGGCAATTGCAACATTAAAATTCTCTGCCATGTCTCCTATTGCATCATTGGGAATCAATGTAATCTCCCGGGAGAGGTCACCGTTGGCCATGTCTTTGGAAACCTTACCTATAGCCTTTACCTGAGTATTCATTCGTCGGAAAACAAAGAAAAGAATAACTATAAAAAGTATAACTGCAACAGTAATAATACCAAGAAAACTATAGAGTGTAGTTGCTAATTTAATACTAACCTGATCATTACCATTGGTAATAATTGTCTTGTAGCTGTTATCGAGTTCTTTCAATGCATCCCGGGCAGGCCCGTCATTAATTTTTACAAAACTGTCAATTGCCTTTATGGGATCACCCCGTTCCACCATGGGCTGAATAACCAGACTTGCTTCCATATATTCATCTGCAGTCTTCTGAATGGTTGTAAGTAGTTTTTTATCCTTATCAGTAATTATCGGCAGGGTTTTTAGGTGATCGATACTTATGGTAATTTCATTATAGAAACTCTTGATTGAATCGAGATATTTAGGGGTTCCCCGAAGGACATAGTTTTTAAAATTGTGAATAAACCCGGTATAACCAAAAGAACTCTTTAGATGAAGAACACCCGTTGTAAATTCTGTAGATATTTTTTCATTTTTGGAAATGAGTCTGTCCATACCCTTCAGGTTGTAGTAAAGTCCATAGCCCATAGAACCTATAATGGTCACAAGGGAAAAATATATTATTATCTGTGCTTGTTTTAATCCGGGAACTCTTTTTTTCTTATTATTCTCCATATCAACTCCATTTACTTTAGCAACATCAGAAAATCTACGAGTTTAACTTCTCTTTTAAGACAATTCTTAAACCATCATAGTTTCGGACTAATATTATTTCTTCTCCGCTTTTATCATAATCGACTTCAAATCCGCTTTTCTTTAAAAAACCTGCACTGCGAACAAGACTATTACACCTTAACATAATGGTTCTGTTTATACTATCCGCTGCAAACCCCAGAACCTCCGAAACAGCCTCTCTGCTTAAACGTGAAATTTCATCAAATTTACCCTGAGCGATTAATTCAGGGGGTACCATCCAGCTCCCACCGCATGCATGAACAGCTTTAAGCCCAAGATAGCTGCTAAGATTCCCTATATTTATACCCCCTGTAGGTATAAACTTAATTGTCCCGTATGGTCCGGAAAGACCCTTAATCATACCTATTCCCCCGGATGCCTCAGCAGGAAAAAATTTTAAAATTTCCAACCCCGCTTCCATAGCAATCTCGATCTGGGTCGCCGAATTAACTCCTGGGATTATTATAATCCCATTTGCAATACAGTACTCGACAACTCTGGGATTAAAACCTGGTGCTACAATAAACTGTGCACCTGCACCAACTGCCTGTTTTACCTGCTCAATTGCAAGTACAGTTCCGGCACCGACTATCATTTCAGGAAATTTCTTACTTATTATCCTAATGGAATCCTCTGCAGCATCTGTACGAAAGGTTATTTCAGCCACAGGTAGACCCCCGGCAATAAGAGCATCTGCAAGATTTTCGGAATCTGAAGAATTTTCTATTTTTACAACTGGGATAATTCCCGCTTCGCCCAGGGATTTTAAAACATCATCCATCTATAACTCCCATAATAACCAGATATAAAGATTATAACAGCAATATAACCAAACCTGCTATTAGATATTAATTCATTCTGACAATTTTTTCCAGAACCTCCCGGACTATGAGCTCAATTAGTTTGGTTTCATCCCTCTTTACAGGATCAGATCCGGATACCAGCTCTTTAAACTGAGAGTCAGAGAGTGCTCTTTTGTTACCAAGGAGCTCAGTATACAGCGTTATCTTTGCAGATGCTTCCAGAACCTCAATTCGGTCAAATGCTTTCAAAAGAGTCTCACCTATAGTCAGAACACCATGATTTGCCATTAAAACTATATTTCCCCGAGCTGTCGCTGCTGCTACAATCTGAGCCAGTTCAGAACTGCCCTGTTTCGCATATTCCGCCATAACAGGTGTCCCTAAAATGAATGCAGATTCTGCAATTAGTGCAGTATCTATTTTCTTCTCTGAAGCTGCAAAACTGCTTGCAGTAACAGGATGAGCATGTACAACAGCTTTTATTTCCGTCCTCATTCTGTGGACAGCAATATGCATTGCCGCTTCTATACTTGGTTTAAGCTCGGTCGTCAGGTTTACCCCTTCCAGAGTCATTATGCCTATCTGATCAGGCTGGATTCTGCCCTTATCCAGACCCGAAGGTGTTATGCATATCTTATCTTTATCGAGTTTTAAGCTTACATTCCCTCCGGAACATGTTGTCAGATTTTTATCATAAAGGCGCCTCATAAAATAGGCTACCTCTTCCCTCTCTTTTTGATAGTCCATTTCAGCCCTCCCGACTGGATATCTTCCTTTTCAGTTCCTGCTCCAAATCTACACAACTGCAGAAGAGGATTCCCCTGATTCCAAGTTTTTCTGCAGCTTCAATATTTTCTTCCATATCATCAATAAAAACTGTCTCTTCGGCTTTCAGATCATAGTTAGACAGAAGAGTTTCATATATTCTTATGTCCGGTTTATTAAGTTTTACTTCCCAGGAAATAACACCACCGTCAACATCTTTAAAAAATGGAAACCTTTTACCAAGGATCTCATAACCATATTTATGAAAGTTTGAAAGAAGAAATATTTTATACCCCTTTTTCTGATATCTTCCTGCCGTTTCCACAGATTTTTCTATGGGAAAGAGGTGGTAGGGAGCCTCTCTAAAAAACTTCTCGATATCGCCCCTGTATTCCTCATTACCTGTTATCGCCTGGTGAATACCCTCTTCAAAGTCCAGTAAACCCTGATCCAGATTCAGCCAGATCTCTCCCCCTACAATTTTTGAAAGAGGGTGACTGGTAAAATCATCCCTGTTAAAAAGAGTTTGATATATACCAGAAGGATTCCAGCCTAGAAGTACATTACCAATATCAAAAACAATATTTTTTACAGACATAAAAACTCCAGTTTCACTGCTTTAATTAATTACACGAAGTGCTGAACAAAAAAATCAGACCTAAGAGTTTTTCCACTTTTGAATTCAATTGCATACATTTCCGATGACTCGATAATTAAATCAATTTGCTTTTTATAGTTGCGGTAATATGGTTTTAATCTATAGACTATATAACTGGTTTCGAGAACGCTAATCCATTCCTTTATTATGAGAAAAACCACAATCATCTGCAATCAATTTCAAATTTAGAACCTGACCGGTACACCCTGCAAGAACCCCTAAGAAACGGCTAAACTGATCAAAATTCATAATATTTTTTACTAAACGTAGATCTCTCTCAACATATGTTTCCAAATATTCCCGTAAAAAGAAACAGATCTGATTTTTTTATCATAGAAAAATCTTAAAACAAGTTGTAGTATTTGTCAATCTACTGACAAATACTATAGAAATATTTATTCCTTGAAAACTTTTTGATAAGAAGAGCTAATTCCAAAACTCTCGGGTTTTGAAATTGGCAAGGATCTTTAGAAAAGTTAAAATGTTACAGAATAACAGGTTAACTTTTTGACCCCATGACAGCTTCTTGAAAACCAATAGTTTTTCAAGAAGCTCAAGAAACCTAATATATTTAATAACCTCGATATAAAATGATAGTATAAACAATATGAATGAAACAACCAGACACTGGTCATTTTCAAAAAAAGCAGAACTTATCCTAAAAAGAATTCCAAAGGGGAAAATTATAAGCTATGGTGCTGTTGCAGCCCTTTCAGGCAGTCCCAAAGCAGCCAGGATGGTTGTCCGGATACTTCATAGAACTGAGGGACTCCCCTGGCACCGGGTTGTAAACAGCCGGGGAATAATTGCAATAAAAGATCCTTCGGGGTTTGAAGAACAGAAAATACTTCTTGAAATGGAGGGGGTTACTTCCGATCCCCTGGGTAGAATAGATTTAGAAATATATCAGTGGAATATTCACTCCATTGATGAAATTAAAGAATAGAATAAAAAGGATGCTTTATGCCTCTCTGGTTAACATACTCACTCTTTGCAACTCTCTTTTACGGATTACTTAACTTTTTGTACAAAGTAGCAGCAGAAAAAAAATATATGAATCAGGCCGTTATTCTAATAGCAGCTTCTGCAGTGGTAATTTCTTCTGCCATAACCATCTATTTTAATAAAACAGGCTTTTCAGAACTTATCCCAGCCCTTCCATATGCTGCGGCAAATGGAACTCTCTTTGCCTTTGGAGCACTAGCTAAATTCAAGGCACTTCAGTTTGCTCCTGCATCGGTTGTATTTCCTGTTAATAAGTCAAATGTATTGTTTGTTATTATTATTGGAATACTTTTTTTTAACGAAAATCCCTCTCTAAATCAATGGGCAGGTGTGGGAACATCAGTTCTTGTGCTTATATTAATTTCATCTGAACAGTTTAAGCTTTCCGGTAAACATACCTTTAAAGGGATCTTTTATGCTGTTTTTGCTGCTCTCTGCACATCATTCTCCATGACAGCCGGTAAGCTTGCTTCCACCAGGGTAGACCGAACAACCTTCATACTTATCTCATATGCCATTGTCGCTGTAATCTCTTTAATTGGTTATTATAAACATAACAACCCGGAGGAAAAGGGTAGAGCCTTCAAAAAACCCGGAGTATTTTTCATAGGAAGTGTCATTGGTCTTCTTAACTTTGCAGGCTATATTCTGGTACTGAAAGCCTTTGCCGCAGGCAGTATCTCCCTGGTACAGCCAATATTTGCCCTTTCCATACTTATACCTATTTTTCTATCTGCTTTTATATATAAAGAAAAGGTTACCCTTATAAGAATTTTGAGTATAGGTTTGTCATTAGCCGCAGTTCTGCTTATTAAGAACGGATAAATTTGACCTTTCATCATACACTCTGCGTAATTTTCATGTAAATACACAAAGCTACTGTTGTATTTTTGGTAAATAGTAATATAATATAGCTATGTATCAAAGAGCTCTAAAAATGGATCAACTGATATCTCAGAAATCCTTTTTCCTTTTCGGACCAAGAAGTACCGGTAAAACAACCTTACTGCATACTCAATTCCCCAATCTTGAAATAATAAATATGCTTTCCAGCGCAACATATTTATCGTTAGCAGAAAATCCAGCCAAACTGCAGGATATTGTCCGTGAACAATTAAAAAACACCCAGGTAGTATTAATTGATGAAATTCAGAAAATACCGGAACTACTTGACGAAATTCATAATCTAATTGAATCAACATCAATCCATTTTATACTAACAGGTTCAAGTGCCCGAAAACTTAAGAGAAGCGGAGTCAACCTTTTGGCTGGCCGAGCCTGGCAGGCAAATCTATTTCCACTGGTATCCCATGAAATTGATGAATTTAATATTGTCCGTTATTTACAATACGGAGGACTCCCTCAGGTCTATACAAGTATGTATCCCGAAGAAGAACTGGATGCTTACATCAATACATATTTGAAAGAAGAAATCCAGGCCGAAGCACTGGTTCAAAAACAAATTACTTTCTCTCGATTTTTAAAGGTTGCCAGCTTTTCAAACACAGAACAATTAAACTATGCAAATATTGCCAGTGATGCAGGAGTACCAGCCAGCACTGTGCGCTCCTATTTTACAATTCTTGAAGATACATTTATTGGATTCCTTATGGAAAGCTGGCAGGAATCCCGACATCGCAAAGCTGTGGCAACTCCAAAATTTTATCTGTTTGATATTGGTGTGGCAAATTTTTTGAGAGGTAACAACGATATCCGTGAAGGAAGCACTGAATACGGAAAGGCCTTTGAGCAATTTATAGCTATGGAATTGCGAGCATGGATCTCTTACAGCAGAGTAAAAAAAACGTTGAGATACTGGCGAACCCGTACAGGAATTGAGGTTGATTTTCTAATTGGAAACGACACTGCCATAGAGGTCAAAACAGCAAGGACAGTACAAAACAAACACCTAAAAGGGTTACGTGCACTTAAGGAGGAGAAAATATTTTTACAGTACATAGTAGTCTCATTTGATGAACTAAACAGAGAAACCGACGATGGAATTCGATGTCTTCACTGGTCTAAATTTCTGAGTTTACTCTGGAAGAATGAATTCGCCAGCAGAAATCCTGCCAATTAAGAACGGATAAATTCTGTATTTACCTTTGCAAAAACTTTCTTTCCTGAAAAAGAGGTAATTGCAACACCATCCTTCTCTTTTACAATAGAACTTACCCGATCAAAACCTTCTGGTATACGAACGATCCCCTGAATATACTTTACTTCAAAAGTGCTGTCCCCCTTAAGCTTATGACAGGTTTTAATTCCCTCTTTATTTAGAAAATTGCCTTCTGCAGAAACGGACAGACCGTCTGCAAAGGAACTGCAGACATCCTCAACACCTATACAGACATTACGACCATTCCATGGAAACTGATGCCTTCCTTTATTTTCCATCCACAAAACAGTAGACGGCAGAACTTCAGAATTCTTAAGAGAAAACCATAAATAATTTTCTTCCGGAACAGCTACTGCGCTCCAGGCAAAATCTTTTTTAGGCTCATTATAAACCTGAAGAATATCAACAAACCCCTCACGAGCCGGAAAAACAGAACAGTTTGTATAGGGGTCTTCCTTCCATATAGTTGGAACCTTTTTCAGTGATTCAAATTTTTGCAGCGAAGCAAGACTGTAGTATTCTCCCTGGTTATAACTACTGCTCCTGTATTTATTTGTATATCCGTATTTTATCCTGCTGGTGCTTATATATTTAGTTGATCCTCCAGGGAAAATAGCATGATGTCCCAAAGACGCAGCCCCTTCGAATCCTTCGATTTGATGACTTATATACAAATTATCTTCCCCCTCTTTCAACTCTATTTTCTTTGTAACCCTCCCCTTTCTCTCTTTTGTATCCATTTTAAGTACTATTGAGTTTTCTGCCTGTTCAGAAGGGAGTGTCCATTTCTCTCCTGAAACTTCTCCATGAACAGAATGGGATTCACCATTCCAGGAATTATTTCCGCCGAAAGGAAGACAGAAAAAATCTCCTCTTAGAGGAACAAGAACCTCAGGTTCATTTCCCATATCCAGATCTTCTTCCGCCCAGGGGCTTATATAGAAGGGTTCAATAGGTTTGGCACTGTCCTTCATAAAAACAACAGGTGCCATTTGTCCGCCTTTCTCAGTTAGACAAAGTCTGATGTTGTTATTATCCAGAATCCAGCTTTTTTGTCCTTTAATTATTTCAGATTTAATCATTATTTTCCTCCAGTTTTCCAATGTACCAAAGATTTGCAAGATCGGCGGCATGAAAAACAACTTCCCCCAATCGTGCAAGCTGAACAAATCTTTTTTGAGATACATTATTTTATCCGGTACACATATGTACAGGATAATACAACATACCGAATTTTACAAAAAAAAATTCAAATTACTCAGATTACTCCGATAAGTTCTTTGTCCTTAACCGGATCAAGTCCGCAAAGATCTGTAAGAGTTTTTTCAATACCCAGCTTATCAACACCATCCAGAAATTGAATATCCCCAGCATAAAGCTGCATATCCTGCCCCAAAGCTCTA
>JAJRQE010000203.1 GCA_024280415.1 Spirochaetota bacterium
CTATAAGATCCCGAACTTTTGTTGCAGACCATACAAATGGTCGTTGAATTTCAGGTATAGCAATCTCTCCTGAATTTATCCATGTCAGCAATGTTTGAATTGGATGTTGATTAACGGAATAACGTTGTATTGACATTTAAGGTTCCTCCTTTTCCCCTCTATATTACTTTTTATAAATAGCGTACATTAGTATTGCTAAATTATATTTTAATATCTTCTATTATATTTAAAATTTAACAACCATAAATTTCTTTTTTTTTGTTAGCTCCAATAAATGTTAAAAAATATAATATTTCATTTATGTTCTTCATAGTTTTCTAAAACCCTCGAAAATGGATGACAATCAGTATCAAGTTTCAAACCCATATATAAAAAATCAAAACATCCTTTTGGTAATGATTGATAGCGTGCTATTAGATTAATACGATCTAATGAATTATTTGAATCTTTAATGAACTTGTAACTGAGGGTATTTGTATCAAGGTGGTTTAATAAATCCTGCAATTCTTCTTCAGATAATAGCACATTTTTTATAATATTTTTTTCCTTTTGTCCAATTTTATCTGTAGTAGCAAATAATTCATTGTTCCCAATATTACGTCCACAAATAACATCAACTAGAACATCTTCGTTAAATAACTCTTTAAATGAAATTTTAATATTTTCTATAGATTTATTTGAATACATAACAGTGCAGATGTTAATTTTTTTCAGATTTTTTAATTTAGATTTTACAATAACTTTTTCATTTTCATCGTAATCGTAATAACAATTATCTCTACCATAATCATTCATATAATATTTTAGTGCCTTAACGATTTGATTTCCTGTTATTATATTATCCACAATAATAGTAGCTTGCTCTGCAGCATCATGGATTTCAATAGGATTAAAAGAATCTATTTTACGACTAATTTTTGATCCATAATTATAGATTATTCTATGTGTACCATTAAAATCACTTTGCCGTTTTATGAAAATGGGATTAGTATCTTTGTTATTAAGACAGTATTCAATCTTATCTATAAACTTTGTAATATCTTCTTTACGCATTACTTCATGAGCTGCAATCAATATTACCAGTATTTGATGAAATTTTGATGGTATATATTGCAACCACTTACCTAAAATACTTTCCGCGTTTCCAATATCAATGTCCCTGTGTATTGATATATTTTCAATCGCCACATTAATATTTACTAAATCAGAGATTTTCAAATTATCTAGGATATTTTTGGGATAACTCTCAATATTTTCCTTAACTACAAAAAAATCATATCTAAATTTGATTGAATTAAAGATTCTACTAATTGAATCATGAATAGTTATAATAAAAACTTTATTACCTTTTTCTAGAGAATAAATATGATCTGCCAAATTGATAAATACTGAATGTTTTGATTCAAATACTTGACATTCCTCTTGAATGCTATTTATTAGTTGTACATCTTTAAAGTTATATTCAGATGTATCGATTATTATTGTTTTTTTTGTTTGTGATACTCTAGGATATACTTTTTTAAAATCTCCCAGATTCATAGATTGATTATTGCTATCTTCAAACCTAATAATTTTTCTTATAATTTCTTTGTAAATGATAATATCATTTTTAATGTACATAGATAATGACGATGTAACTTTATTTTCCAATATATAAAAAGCATTTTCTATGGTATCAAAAAAATCAATAGGTGTATTATCATGAATATTCAATCCCTTATCAACACAGTATATATGTCTGTTTTTTTCTTCTTTATTAAAAAGGTGATACTGACCAACAAAGCTGTTGATTCTACTTAATCCAGGTGATCTTTTAAGGGATTGAAATAAGGATGATGCAACCACTAAATCCAAAAAAAAGGAATTATCTAAATTTTCAAATTCATCAATATTAATAGATAACTCTTTTAAAAAGTCTACTAAATCTATATTCTTATCTAGTTTTTGAATGTACTTCTCATAAATATTTTGTAAATCGTTATTAGTGGAACCAATAATCGGAGTTGTAAAGTAGCAAAACACAAAATTCTTTAAGTTGTTTTCAAAAGATTCAATCAACCCATAACTATTTAAAAATATTAAATTATTAGAAATACTTAATTCCTTATTAAATACATCTAAAGTATTCTTAAATAATAATTTTTCATTACTAAATATATTAGGATAGCCATTCATTTCATCTAATGAATCAATATAATTAACAAGTAATTTTATTTTACTCTTTATATCAATTTTAAACATATATTCATTTATTGACTGTAATTTTCCTGGATTATATTTTATGATTATTTCACTATATCCATTGATTTCATTCTTACAATTACTCGAATCTATAAAATATTCTGTTGGTTTTCTGATTAGTATTCTTTTATATTTTCTTAATAGGATTGTACTATTTTCAATAATGTTCGTTTCAAACCAATTTTTATTATCTGGGAAATAATTAACATTTTTATTTTCAATAATCCATCTATAGAATTCTGCTTTATCTTTTAATTGCTTTAATGCTTTATTTATTTCATCAATTTTATATAACAATTTATCAGAAGTGATATAAATCAATATAGCATTACTAAATTTTTCGAAAACTTTGTACTTATCTTCAATTCCTCGTATAATTGTACCATCTACAACTGAAGCAATAATAATCATTGCTTTGGGGATATGAATATTAATGTCAGAGATTTTATCAAACCAATTAAGGCTAATAGAAGGAATTATAAATCCATTTAGGTTATTAAAAATATGTATACAGTATTTCCACATTGCTTTAAGTAATTCTGTTGATTTATCTGAATCTGAAATTGAAAAAAGACAAAGTAGAAAATAAAATTTTTCAGCTATTGAATGACTAATAATTTCAGACTGTTTATTTATTGATAAATTATCATTATTATAATCATTTTGAAATTTCGCATAATATGCTAAAGCCAGATTATTGAGGTCTGATTTTATTATACCTGAACTGGCACATAAAGGGAAAAGAACTTCAATAAAATACGTTATATTAGTAATATCATTTATCTCAGTATTTATATGGTTTAATAGTTTAGTTGTAACATTAAGATTTTCTGGGGAGTCAATAGATATAATACTTTTAATAATAATTTGGGGTGAAATTTCTGTAATTTTAATATTTATAGTAAATTTTGTATATAGAAGCGATAAATGCTCATCAACAATTTCTGTTCTTTCTAATTTATTCTCTATAGCTTGCAGGAATTCACCAAATTGTGCATTCCTGCCTTCAGAATTTTCTAAAAAATCAATGATTGATGAAGTAATTATTTCTGATTGTAATTTATTAAATTTATCAACCTTATAGAATAATGTCCAGTTCTCAATATCATTAAGTAAAAAATTGAACAAGTTTTTATACAAACTGCCTCTTCCTTTACCGCTTTCAATAATTGAAAGAGCTTTATCTTTACGAATATCATCAAAAGTCTTTATGCCAATTAAATGTGAATAGATAAATGATAAATCCTCATCGCAAGTATCTGATTCAAGCAATTTCATAAATTCGTTGAGTGCTAAATCTTTTTGCTTATCTGTTGCCTCAGTGAAATTCTTAGAAATATGATCCACAGCATATTTTGATTGAGAACGATAATTATCAAATTCTTCATTAAAATCTTTAATTTGAGAAACTATAGTTTTTTCGCTATTTATACTTAATCCTAGAGATTCTAAATCTTTTTTAAACTCATCAAAAATGGTATTTGCCAATTCTTTTGTTTTAACAATAATAAAAATATCATCTACATATCTTTGATAAAATAAAATCTGATTTGTTTGTAAATATTGATCATACTTATTGTCTAAATTATCTAAATACAACTCAGCTAAAACTCTAGCATAAGCTGGTCCCTGAGGAAGACCTACTTTTGATTCACAAATTGTTGAAGAAAGATCCAATAGGAAATGTAAATGTTCTTTATAAAGTTTCAAAGATCTTTCATCTAATTGTGAAATTTTACTATCAATTCTAGAATTTCCATCACCTAATAATATTCTTTTTATTCTATCATGAGAAATAGTATCATAAAATGATTTTATATCTGTTTTTATTATATAATATTCCTGATTGTCACTATTAGAAATTGCAGAACTGATATTGGAGAGAAAGTTTATCCATAAATATAACCATGGTTTAAAAATATATCCACCCGAAAAACCTGCATTAATATAATAACCATATGAATTTTTATTAGGAATATACTCCAAATAGTAAATAAAATTCTTTATTATAGCAGATGTTAAGATTCTTTCTGTAGATCCAAGTGTAATTAGTTCTCTTTCTTTTTCATCTTCAGAACGAATGTGCTTATAATAATTGTAATGTTTTTTATTCTCCAATAAAATTGATATTTTCTGCAGGAATTTAAAACTACTTATATTTGTTAGTTCATTGATAATTAGCCTGGATTGTACTTCGTCATTTTGAAATAAATAATTTACTTCAGCAATAGATGTTATTTCAACATCTTTTAGAGAAATCTCTAAAGTACCATCCAGATAACTTTTAAATTTGGGAATACATTTGTTCAATAATTCTTCTAATGTTAATATTTTTTCAAATTTTATACTAATAATTTCCTCAATCTTTTGTTGGGATGGAAAATTGAAAGATGATAGAGAGTTAATTGCTTTTTCAGTTCTTTGGTAATTATAATTATCTGTTTTGCTAAATATTTGATGCAATATAGAAAAATTAAATCTATTTTTTGATTCGATATTTCCTAGGATTCCAACTAATAATTTACGTTTCTCGTTACTTAGTTTAGCTTCACCTTCAATATCATCACATAATGATTGTAATGGTTTATTTTTTCTCCAATGATTAAATAATTCATCAATTGAAAAACTACCGTTCTTAATACTAATTGATTTAATTCTATGTTTCGATAGTATATTGTCTTCTTGATATCTAATTATGATACCCAATTTTTTTTCTATATCTGAAATATCAATGCTTTCATGTTTCTTCAAGATAGAAATATGAGTGTTAAGTATATCCTTATCAAGATTATTCACTCGATTCATATTTTCAATATTGTTATAATTCTTAAGAAGGAAAGAATAAGAATTCGATTTTGTATGTTTAGAAAGTGGAATCTTTACTGCACTACCAACACCACTACTTGGTACTTTTGTTTTCGGGAATAAATCAATTCCAATTAGATCCTTACTGAATTTAAGGTTAACATATTCTAAAATAGTATGAAGTAAGTTGTTCCCCATTTCATATCCTATGCTATTTTTGAATGTTATCCATATATGGAACCCACGATTTCCAGAAAATTCTATTAGATAAGGTATTTCAACTTCATCAAGAGAGTGACAAAAAAATCTAACCGTACGATCTAATTCTTCTTTTGCTATAGTAGATTTTGAGTTGTTAAGGTTTTCTTGCAATATATCAAAATCGTAACAAATCCATTTTATTGATCTATCACTATTTCTTTGATAAATCGCAACAGAACCTTTGTTCTTTATATTATTTTCTAAAAAAATAGGAGATATATTACATTGTTTCTTTTTATATGTACCATTTGGTTGTTGTTCGGCAATATAATTTTGATCAGTTGAAAATATTGAATATAAAAGAGAAGAAACATCTGAAATTAAATCCATAATACCCGCCTCAGCACTCTCTGCCATAAAATTCTCCCACATCACCCAAAATCCAACTCCTGTTCCTTCTTCTTCCCCTGCAACTCCTCCCACTTCTTAGCAGCTTCCGGATGCAGTTCCCCAAACAAATCCCTTCCCATAAACTCCCCATAATCAGAATGTGCCACGGCTAAAGAAGGATCTTTCTTTACTTTCTCCATAACCCTCTCCGGCCAGTAACGCATGGCTAGATGGGACCAGTCAAAGTCTTTCTTTCCCTTTGGATTGGAAAGGGATATACAGCAGCTTAAAACTTAACATAAAACTCTCTCGAATATCTTACTAATATACCTAACCGGCTCATCCTTCATAAACAGTACATTCCTGCTTTCATAATCTTCTTTAGAAAGTTTCTCCTCAGCAAACCTAAATGTAATATTCCCATATTTTGTAGTGGAAATAATAAAAGAATTAAGTTCGATAGTTGTTGATCCGGTTTGGGGAATTGATTCCTGAATAGTCTTAATGGTTTTATAGAATGAAAGCTTAGGACTGGAAGACTCATCAATATTTCGAAGTCCCTTGGGATCAATAAAGTTAAGATACTGTTTTTTACCATCTTTTATCCATAGAATAAAATCAGGGTAGAAGTTATTAGCCTCAAAAAAGCCGACACCCTTTCCTCTGGAGCTATTCCGCATAAGGTAAACTTCTTTCCCTTCCAAAAGCTGAGGACTGGAGTTGAGATATTTTTCCATATCAATAATAAAATCATATTCTTCAGGGCTGTCCAGCAATACCGGTTTAATCTCTGCGGCTTTATCTCCGAGATATATTATTGGGTTATATAGGTGGAATAAATTTACCGAGGCCTTACTGCTATGGTACTCCCAGTCTTTTTCAGCTAACTCTTCGTTTTCCCAGCTATTTTTTAAATTATAGACTTCGGAGATTAGAGATTGCTCTTCCTTTTCTACTTTAATAATATATTCTTTAACAAGATTCTTATCATCTGAACTTAGAGGAGTATAGACCCTATTTTGGCTTTCAAACTCCTCTTTTTTGACTGAATAAAACTTATCGATATATTTTTTAAGGAGGGCCACAGCCATCTGTTCCCATCTGCTGACTGAATCAAATGTATCCTCTACAAGCAGACTTTCACAATCTATGAGATCATACCAGTTGGAAGTACTATCAGAGTTTAAAAGCTTTTTAAGGCTTGCTAAAGAAATATTCAGGTTGAAGTAACCTTTTTCATTTTTAAATTCCAGGATCTCTGTATAAATTTTATAAAAATCCAAAGTCTGGATATGAATTGGTTTAAAGTGACTAATTACTACATTATTGGAATTTTCCCTGGTTATGCTGGAATTACGACTGGCAACTGCCTGGATGGGATCAACCCATCTTAGTTTTATTCCTTTAATTCTGGGTATCCTTTCAAGATCTATAATTTCAGTTTTTCGGAATATCTGGCCATCTTTAAGCTTAATGGTATAAAGCTGTCTTAGTTGTCCCTCTGTTAAACTGTTCTTTACAGAGATTGTAATTGGTGGAGTATACTCCTTTTCAATTCCAACTTCCTTTTCAATCAAGTCTCGAAAGAGAGCGATGTAGTCGGCCTTAACACCAAAAATATTGAGGGTTTCCATATGTTCAAGATAATCAGGTGCGTCATACTGCCTGTAGGATCGTTTTAAAGACATATTTTTGCCTTTTAGCCGTACCCCTCTGCCAAATAACTGAATAATCTGTGAGCCTTCACTCTTTCCGATATTCATAAGCCCAATTGCAGAAACCCTCCAGCTGGACCAGCCTTCTATAAACTTCTTTGCTCCAATAAGCATGTTTATGGAAGAATCCTGCTTATTTACATTGTTAAAGTAGGAATCGGTAAACACTTTGTTATCCTGTACTGCATAATTTACCACGTTATTTGCTTTATAATTCTCCAGTCCATGGAGCAACCCGGAAGGATCTCCTATATTAATTACCCCAAAGGGATCAGCCTGTCCAACTTTAATGGAAATTTCGCCTTCGGTTGACTTAAGATTTTCTAAATGAAGCAACCCTGGTGCTTCGGCATTAAAAAGCTCCAAAAGCAGATCTGCATAGAGGAGTTCTGCCCCGGAGGAACCATACCGTTCCTGTAGATAGGGAAAAGCAGCAAGAAAAACATCATTACCGTTGGTATCCTTCAATTCCACCTTCCCTTTAAGAAGAAGACTAATAATTGTAATTACTTTTACTTTTTCTGATGAGGAAACTATACGGGAAAGAAATAGGATAATGTCCTGAACATCTGAAAGTGTTGATTCCTCCGACTTATTAAGACCTGTTTTTTTTGAAATTACAGTGGTTCCAATAAAGAGAGTCAAAGGTTTCTCGATTAAATATTTATTGTAATCACTCTTTTTATCCTTATACAACAACAGTTGCTGGAATACAGTGACTAAGTTTGCAGTAAGATAACGTTTAAAAAGATCAGTATCTTTATTGTTATCTATATTTAATATAGAAAACTCCTTACCGTATCCATCCTTATAGAAGTACTTATAGGAATAATCTATTATAATTGAGTTCTCATAGAGATTCCGTTCACTGGATTTTTCTGACAAAACCTGCCCGAAGGTTGCAGAATATTCAAAACAAAACCCCCCGGAGGATATTTCCCGGCGATGCTTTACCCACACATCCCCACCAGATCCTTTGTGTCCCTCATCCACCAGAACAAGGTTATGTCCTTCAAAAAACTCGACTGCTACCTGGCTTACTCCATCTTCCTCCGCAAGCTTGGTTATCTCCAGCACCTCTATCTCATCACTTTTTAACTCAAGGCCGCCTGATTCCTTTCTGAAAATGCCGGCTTTTATATCAGACTCTGAAAATTCCTGACAGTGCTGGGCAGACAAGCCTGGGTTAGGAGTGAGCAGCATCGTCTTATGGATTCTTTCCGAAGGTCGTGTATAAAGATTGTGGTAAAACCAGTACTGCAGTATGTTTACATGCATAATAAGGGTTTTACCCGATCCGGTAGCACACCAGAAGGCAAGCATATCCAGATCCTTATCTTCAAAACGTTCCTCCAGTCCAAGACTGACTGACTTGTTCAGCATATCGAGCAGATTAGAGCGGGACTGAAAAAAATGGTCCAGGTAGAATTCTGTAAACATAAGTGCAAAGTATTGAAAATATTTTGGATAAACGTAGGTACCGTGCAGGTTTCTCTTCTCCGAAATACGTTTCCAATGGCGTACAACATTTGCATCGTAAAATTTAAGTTTGTCATCGGTTATTATAGAATTTGGATTATTTTCCTGATGGCCGAAAAGGGAGTGTTTTAGTTCCGCATAGAATCTGGTTGCACCATCGGCATGAAAACCTTCAAGTTCTGTCTTATTGAACTGTTCTGATATCTCTTCGAAGGATGTAAAACCGAACTGTTTTATAATCCATTTATTAAGGTGCAGATTTTTAGAAAGATCGTAGGTAGTTTTTGCCATTCCTATCTCCTACGCTTCAAACATCAGGCGGTGGAATTCGCTATCTATAAGCCGGACCTTCCACCGGTCATCGACCGTACGGATATTTTCAAGATTATTATCCCTGTTAACGTAGATGAGATCAAATTCCATATCCCGGATTTTAATCTGCATTTTTTCTACAAAACTATTTAACTGCTCGTTGGAGATATCTTTGTCCCTCCAGATTACAAGGATTTTTTTCTCATCCCTGTTTATCCCTTCAATTACTTCGAGTCCTTTGTGGTATGCGTAACTGGAAACATTAAGGCCGATGAGGTAGTTAAAGGTTTCTACCAGATCAACTGTTTTCTCTTCAGTCTCTCCTACTACATCGGTTGCTATTTTAAGTTTGTAGTTAAAGGGTTCCTCGAACTTTTTCATGTTTAAGAGGGAGTCTCTGCTTTCAAAGTCGATCATGTAGTTCATTACATAACTGTCCTGAAATCATTCGCACCTTGATTATGACCAAATTGATCATGTTGCCACCAATTAGTTGCACATTGTCCTTCTTTTTCTCTCTCAAATTTGTAGTATTTCTTTCTTGGAGACCCCCTACCATTCTTAGGGAAATACATACGACCATTTTCCTTTAATCGCTTGAACTTGGACTCTTCACCCATCCATTCTTCATTTAGTACCTTTCCAGTTGGGGTGGTGATTTTGTAATGTGAACCGCTTTGACCAGAGCCTACTTTCCAAGGTTTGGAGGCCCAGTCACCTAGTGGATCACCGTCAGGATTAGAAAAATCTCCCGTAAGATCTAACTTCCCAACTCCAGTTTTTTTATATATAGAAGAATTTTTTGCATAACTAAGAATGTACTCAGCAACCATTCCAATCATCTTTGTTTTATCATTAGGCTGGTTATGTCTACGCCGCCATGAAATTAATCCTTCAAAATTCATTTTCTGAAATACAGTATCCATCAAAATTTTGAGTGAGGCTATTTCGTTGTGATCAATACTAGAAAAGAAAGTAGCATCATTCCTCATAAGAGTAATTGCCCCTCTAACTCGCTCGGTCATTAATGCCAACCATGATGAGCCTTCAAAACTATCTTTATAGATAAACTTCCCTTGTTGTCTATCTTGTTCAGTATTATAAGGCGGATCAATATACACACACTTAATCTTCTCCCTATACTTCTCCTGCAAAAGCCCCAGAGCCTGAAAGTTCTCACTATTTATAATTAACCCATCAGTCTTCTCATCAATATCATCAATAGAAGAAAGCAATGTTTTAACAAAACTCTTATCATAGAACTTGGTATCTATTACTGCAAAAGGATTGTCCTTTATCCACGCTGGTTTATTGGAAGGAGTTTTCTCATAAAACCCTAATTCCTTCCATTCATCCCACTGCTCTTTATTCTTAACAACATCATCCAGAAGATCCTTTGGAAGATAATCCAGAGTTACACAATAACCGGAATCGACAATAAATTTCTTCTTAAGCCACAGCTTCTTCTGAAACTCTTCAAACTGAGTAATAAAGTCTATAATATCCTGACCAACCGCCTTAATAGCCCGAATCTGGTCAAGCTGTTGTTTTAGGGAAACTTCTTTGGCATATTCAATATCATCAAGAAACATAACCTCATTTTTAATGTAGAAATCAAGCTCCCTCTGTAAAAAAGTCTTTATATCCTTATGGATAAAATAGTCATAACTGTTCCGGGCAGTATATTTGTAGAGCTGTTTCTGCAGAAAAGTCTGCTGTTTATCCTTTTTATCTTTAGGATTAACAATTTCCAATAATAACTTCCAGTCATTGGCCAATTCAGATTTGGAAAAGCCCTCAACTGCTGCTTTATTCAAATTGATCTGAGCATTCTTTCCGGAAACACTCTCATTTCTATATTCAAAGGAAAGAACCAGTTCTCTATTCTCAACGGTGAAAGGTTTCTCCTTTCGCAGAACAAAAAAACGCTTTTTATCATCCTTATTATTATCCTTCTGCTCCCCTTCAACCTCTACAATCTTAAAATGAACCTTTCGCCCATCGGATATCTTAAAAACATAATCTTTATAGTGCTCCCCTGTTTTTATGTAGTACTGATCTGCGTTGGCCCAGTACAGTTTTACCTCTTCCCCGCTATAAGGAATAGCATAGGTATCCCCTTTATATCGACGGCGGGAGATAAAATCCCCCTTGTCATAGTAACGGCGAAAGAATATAGCCAGATGGTTGTAAACTTCATTTTCAATATCAGAAAAATCCCGGGTATCAGTTAAAAGAGCCTTCAACTCCTTCACCTTGGGAAGCGTATCAGGATCGGCACCAAGAGCTTCTGCCTGTTTGATTGCTTCGGCCAAATCTATTTTTACTTTTTCGTGACTGTTGTCTTTGTATTCAGCCAGAATATTTTGTACTTTCTCCGGGAATTTAGTTTCTGTATAATCGGTTATTAGATCCCGTTTTACATTCATTATACGGTAGATACCGAAGTCGAGATCAGACTTATCCATCTCGAAAATTTCATTTAATATTTTTACAAACTTCTGCTGTGCTTCACCCATGAGCTTCTCCTGTGCTAATTTACCCATTCAAAATATTATTAGACAATTCACGATCTCTTCGTATAATACACTTAAAGAAGTTGCCCTCTCGATCATCAATAAAATCGATATCAGGATATTTCTCCAATGCTCGAATAATTCCGGAACCAAAACCCCGGTAAGGCAGTATCTGATAAGCAAATGAAGTTAATACCGGATTACGCGAGTTCGAATTACCTGCCTTTATATTTTCTACAGTAAGATTGTTTGGAAGGTGTCCAGGGCTGATAATTTCTACACGGTCTAAGAAAACAAAAACCCGTATTGGTGCAGAAATAAAATAATCGCGATGAACCAGAGCATTTGTTACCAATTCTTCCAATACTGGCCTTGGAATCTCCGGAATGCCAGGACTATTTACTGACTGTTCACCTTGCACTTGTTTTAAATTAGCTAAAATAAAACCAATTGTTTGCTGGAAAACGTCACCCATGCGCCCTGTTATATTGCGACTATCAATATAGTTGTCAGTTGCAATACTTTCCCCAGGAAATGCACCAGCTTTAATAATAAAGGAAGGAAGCCTGGATGAAGGATCTTTACTAAACAATAAGGCTCCTGTCATATTTAACTCTCCAGCTTCCCCCAGATTCATATTCGTAATGGTTTGTTCCAATGATAAATTCTGATTATCCAGAGTTTCTCCATATCTTCTTTGTAAGAAATCACGAAAATAGGGCATATCAATATCTGATATCGTTAAACCGTTTGCCGGTGCGACATCAGCATGGATCATACCTGATGCCTGAAACAAACGTTGTATTTCTTCACGGGAAGTAGCTCTTCGCTTATCTGCACCACTTTTCACCCAGAATACACCATTTTTATCCTGGTATGGTTTGTTAAGCCCTTTAGGTACATTAATAACAAGAATTATTTTCTCAGTAATGGTAATATTCTGTGTGGTGGGATTTATAGCTGGTTCAACATTCTGACTGGCTACATTTGATATCATTTGGTTAAGGCGTTGAATATCTTCGCTTGATAATCCCGATATAGTTCCATCGTCTTCAACTCCTATAAAAATTGTACCACCCTGACCATTACTGAAAGCAACCATTTCGGCAGAAAGAGAGTCCGGATTATTTATATTCCTTTTAAACTGGTTCTGACTGTCTTCTCCCTGAGCAAGAATCTGCATAATTTCTATGGTTTCCATATCTGATAAATCTCCTTACGCTTATCGAAGGCTTCCCGCCCTCCTTCCATAATATTTACAATAGTTCTTTGTATAATTTGATTATCAACACTTCCACTGATAACAGTTCCTTTATCATCCATAAAGGAACAGGCATGCACATGCTCTGCATCACCAAGTACAGGTATATTTGGATTATGAGTAGCAAAAATGAACTGAACTTTTGACTTCATTTTACGGATCAACTTAATAACATCTTCATATATAGTTTGATTATCTAAATCATCTTCCGGCTGATCTATAATGATAACATCATTTTCCTTTTGACTCAGTACAAAAAGAATAAGAGCTGAAGCTCTTTGACCAAGAGAGTGATGCTGCAACTCTTTCCCCCGGTACATAATTGTAAACTTATTAGGGGTCTGAAATGTAAGAAGGGTCTTAAGATTCTTCATAAAAAGGTCAGTAAGTATCTGAGGATTGCTTCCAAATAGGTTCTTTGCTTTCTCAAAGTCCTTGTATATCGAAAGAAAATCCTGATAATAGTCTACAATTCCCTTGTACGTAGTTTCTCTTATCCCGCTGCTACGGAATACATCTTTCATAAAATTTAAAAAGGCTTGTTTATCCTCTTTATATTCTGATGTAATTGAAAGAGATGAACCGTTATTTCCAACCTTGTCAAGCTCTTTCTTAATTAGATTAAATTCCAGATAACACAGTTCATTCAGGGTTTTTATTTCACTCAATAGAGTATCTTCCAATGTCTTTTTCTGATCACCGGTTTTTTCCAGTTCTTTAATCAACTGAATTGTCGTGTTCATTTTCCTCTTTAGGTTGAGAAATTCATCCGAGCTTATGTTCTGAGTTCCACTGTTTTTTAGTTCAACACCAAGTTTGCGTTCAATTTCAGCAAACTCTTCAACCATCCCTTTTCGTATATCATTGAGTTCACCCTGTAAACCGGAGAGTGCTGTCTTATGAGGAGCAAGACTGTTTACTTCCAATTTAATCTTATCTATCAGAGCATCAAAGGTATTATATTCTGCATAAAACCGATCAAATAATTCCTTATTGTGTTTTGAAGAATACCCTGAAAAGTTCTTTATATCATCTTCATGCTTTGCAAGAAGTTCTTCCAGATCAGACATAAACCCTTCTACAAGATCTATTCCATTTTTCATGGTTCTTATGTCACTATCGAAATCAAGACGCTTTTGCAGCTTTTCTTCAACTCCATGATCGGCATAGAACTTTAGTCGATGTTCTGTATCCTTCTTTGTATTTTTCTGTTCCTCTATTTGATCCTGTACATTCGCAATTTTCAGTAAGTAATCTACAGCCTCTCCGACCTTCACTTTTTGCGTAGCAATCTTCTGACGAATCTCATCCAACTTTGATCCCATCAGCTTATCAACCAAATCCTTTTCAAAGCCTTCTCCTGTACTGGACAGATCTTTCTGACCAAAATATATAGGCTTATGTATTACGGTCTCACGAATTGAAACCCCGGGTTGTAACTTCCCGTCAATTAGAACCTCAGAAGAAGGCTCCCTCAGAACACGCCGAATTGTATACTGTTGTCCATATCGATCAATAGCATCAATTTCTACCTTACCACCGCTCCCCAAAGTGAACTCGACAAGCTTTTCCTTGTACTTAGTATCTCCTGCTTTCTCTCCAAAAGGTATATCTAAAACATACCGAAGAACCTCCATAACGGACGACTTGCCACTACCACGAATACCAATTAGAGTATTGAGTTCAGAGGAGAAATGTAGTTCCTGTCCGGATAGAGTGCCTCCTTCAAAGCGAATATTCTTAATGTAAGAGAAGGTATGAGCAGGGTGTGTTGAAGAAACCCGACTTCCCTGATCAACCAATGCAAATTTAACGGCATCAAACGAAAAAGCACCAATTTTTACAAAGCCTTTTTCTCCTTTACCAATGTCTGAAATAGATTTACAGTCTGAACCTTCCAATTCAGCAGGATACCAGCTACCCAACGAACTTTTGACTTTATCTCTGTCATCCCGAGTACGCACTTTCTGAAATCCAAGAGTGCGTTTTCGAATAGTTTCATATCTGGAGGACACAAAATCACTGAGTTTACCTCCAGCCATTTCATTACAAAGCCCACTTTTCTGCTCTACGTGAGCAAAGATAAGAAAATAATCCCTTGAAGTTTTCTCAAGTTCTTCTACAACTTGAAGTATATTTTTGTCGCTCCTACCATTTTCATTTTGGTATTCTGATTCAGCTTTCCCTGGAAACATACTAGAAATAAATGGTGAAATATAGTCATTCCCGTTTTCTAACCACCTTTCACTAAACGTTATTAGAATATGAATACCATTGGCACCGTCATTAACTGACAGCTCAACTCCCGGCAGCAAGAAGATTTCTTCCTTCTCTGCCTTTTTACGTAAAGCTTTAAACTCATCAACATCAAATTTATTGTGATTAGTTATTACACCGAGCTGTATGCCAGAAGTTTCTAATCCAGTAACATAATCAGAAACAAAACTATTATCTTCTCCAGAGTATGAAAACTCTTTATCAGCCTTTGTATGTAAATGAAAATCTGCTCTTAACCAGGTAGAACCATATTCGAACACTTCAAGTGCTTTATGCACATCACTCATAACTGACCTCCAGGTAATTTATTATTAGTCTTTTACCTCTATTTCAAGCTTTCCCTCTTCAATCTTTCTTTTACAGAATACTTCAAATTGCAGTCGAGCCAGTTTTATGGGTTTTGTCTGTCTATTCTCCCATCTATTGATAGTTGAAAAACTAACTCCTAATTCATGTGCCAATTCTTCCTGGGAAAGTCCCAGAGTCGTTCGTACTTTTTTAACACGTTCAGGGAAACTGTCCTTCTGTATTGCCATTATAATTCCTTTAATTGAAGATTACCGATACTTCTCTCGCATTATAGCACACGCTATATCATATGCAAGAATAACAATTGTTAAGTTTTTTGAGCTATCTCATATTTTGGACTTTAATAGAACCATTTCTCTCATACAGAGCACTATAAATGACGGCAATAAGCTAAATATTTTGAACATCACACAAATTTCCTGTTAAATTATAGTTGGGTAAAAAATTGGAATGAAAATTAAAAAAATCATATTCTGTGCCAACGCATTAGGGATTGTATGGGCGCGTAGCGGTCCGGGGAACCCGGACAGAACCCCAGTCGAGTTAAGATAAAATTTGAGAGCCTGGAAGTTTTCATTACTAAGAACATATCTATGATAGAAATGGCGGGTTAGTTCATTGCACTAATAAGTGAACTCTCTTTCAGTCTGGCTGCTTCCAGAACAGCTTCCCCTGCAGCGAGAGGAGCAATTGTTTTGCCTAATAATCTCTGGAGAAAGGCGGCACCTCCTAATTTATAGGCAGCATCGGTATTCCACCAGTTCATTAACTCTTTTTCACCAAGACGGGCAATTATCAATTGAATGTGGAATATTTTGTCTAAATCTTTAGGCTGCACTTTTATTCTCCATACATATTTAGATT
This sequence comes from Spirochaetota bacterium, assembly GCA_024280415.1. Taxonomy (GTDB): domain Bacteria; phylum Spirochaetota; class Spirochaetia; order B11-G9; family B11-G9; genus JAJRQE01. Next base: position 16,371 of record JAJRQE010000203.1, read on the forward strand.
TACCTTTGAATAATTTAACTGACATATTACCAAAATTTGGGTAAAAAATCTATTAGAAATTTTAAATTACTGAGTCCCCAGGAAAAGTAGAAAAATGCATATACTCATTCTTCTGTACTTTTTCATTCTTGGCTTATTTATCCTTTGCAGAATTTCAGAGGGGTATTCTTTCTCTAAAACAGGTTTTAAAGAAGCATGAATTCCCATAACAAATGCACTTATTTGATTTATTTTGTATTTTTATGATTGTATTATTCCAATTACTGGTTTAAAATGTCTCCAGAATAAATAAACAGGAACAGAAATGATAAAAACAGATGTAATAATAATAGGCGGAGGAGCCACAGGAACCGGAATCGCAAGGGATATGGCTCTAAGAGGAATAGACCACTGTCTTATTGAGAAAAAAGATTTTGCCGCAGGTGCCACAGGGGCATGCCATGGACTACTTCACAGCGGTGGAAGGTATACGGTAAAAGATCCTGATGCAGCTGTTGAATGTATAACGGAAAATGCAATTCTAAGGAAAATCGGGAAGAGCTGTGTTGAACCAACAGAGGGACTGTTCGTCAGGCTCCCGGGAGATACAGAGGAATACAGAGATCAGTTTCTTTACAGCTGCAGAAAAACTGGAATCTCCACAAAAACACTTAGTGCCTCAAAAGCTCTCAACCTTGTTCCTAACCTAAACCCCCAAATCATCGAAGCAGTAAAAGTTCCGGATGCATCCATTGACCCGTTCCGACTCTGTATGCTGAATATAGTCTCATCAAAACGGAGAGGCGGAAAAATATTTACCCATCACAAAGTAATAGATATTGTCAAAACAAGGGGACAATGTACGGGTGTTAAGGTTCTGGACAAATTTACTTCGGAAATAATCGAAATTGAAGGAAAGGTTATAATAAATGCTACAGGAGCCTGGGGTTCCCAAATAGCAAAAATGGGTGGAAGCGACGTGCCTATGACCCTTTCAAAGGGAAGTTTAATAATTGCAAACCACAGGCTGACGAACCTTGTTATCAACAGGCTTCGCCCCTCCTCAAACGGAGACATTATTGTTCCCAATGAAACGGTAAGCCTTGCAGGAACAACATCGATCCATGTGGATGATCCTGATAATCTAACAACTGATCCCGAAGAAATAGAACTGATCCGCACCGAAGCCGCAATGATGGTACCGGACTTTGATAGTATAAGGCTGATAAGATCCTATACAGGTGTACGTCCTCTTCTAAGAGCTGCTGATTCTTCAAAAGGAGACAGGGCAATATCCAGAGGATTCCAGATAATCGATCATAAAAACGGGATGTTCTCAATTCTCGGTGGAAAGCTGACAACCTACAGACTCATGGCCGAAAAGATAACCGACAGAATCATGGAGCATTTTGGACTCAACGAGAGATGCACCACTGCAACAACACCCCTAGAGGGGCAGGAAGATCTTGCGGGATACCCTGTATCGAAAAGGCTTGGGAAAATTGAGAAAGTAATGTGTGAATGTGAGCTTGTTCCCAGAGACAAGGTAAAAAAGGTTATTGAGGAAACGGCCACAAAGAGTATCGGTGATATTCAACACAGAACAAGACTGGGAATGGGTCCCTGTCAGGGAGGTTTCTGCACATACAGGGCTCTGGGAATGATGCAGGAGATGGGACATGTAACACCTGACGAATCCCTCGATACCTTAAAACGCTTTCTTCAAAGGCGGTATAAGGGAAGCCGGCCGCTCCTCTGGGGAGACCAGTTACGGGAAGAGCAGCTGGTGGAAGGGATCTATCTAAGTTTACTCGGGATGGCAGATCATGAAATATAATGTGGCAGTAATAGGTTCCGGTATGTCCGGAATAATGGCATCGATCTATCTGGCAGAAAAAGGATTGAAAACTGCAGTAATTTCGAAAGGGGACCCTATATGCAGTGTTTCCAGCGGATGTATAGATATTGCCGGAACAGGATCGGATACTTTTCTGGAAATTGAAAAATTCCCGGCAGAACATCCCTACCATAAGGTTGGAAAAGAGGGAATTGCTGATTCAATTAACTATTTTAAAGAGCTAATAGGTAAATATGGGTTCATTTACTCTGGTGATATAGATAAAAACAGATCTATCCTTACCCCTATTGGCAAAAAAAGAACAACCTCTCTCGTACCCTTTCCCATGGAGTATGCAGATATTAAAGAGGGAGAAAATTTCCATATTATCTCCTTTAAGGATATAAAAGATTTCTTCCCCAGTTATGTAGTTATAAACTACCCAGGCACCAAAGTTTCTGTATTCGATGCTGAAACAGATTCAACCCTGGGAATAGCAACAAAGATGGATAACGAAGATTTTCTTTTAACCTTTATTTCATGGATAAACAGGCAGAATATCGAAACAGATAAAGTTGGGATACCCGCTGTGCTGGGAATTAACAAAACAGATAGCATCCTGAAAAAACTGCAAGAGGAAACCGGAAAATTATTTTTTGAAATACCCACCCTGCCCCCGTCTATTCCAGGACTGCGATTATACAGAAAATTCAAGAAACTGGCCGAAAGCAAGGGTGTCTGTTTTTATGGAAATGCTGAAATCTCCAATTTTGAATCTGAGAATGATAAAATAACCGAAATAGTAATAAAAAAACCCGGAAGACCGGATACAGTTTCTGCAGATGCATTTATTCTCGCAACAGGATCATTTGTCAGCGGAGGACTAAGGTTTAATAAAACGGAATTTATTGAAACTGTATTCAATATTCCGGTTTATTCTCCCAATAGTACTGATCTCTTCAACAAGGATTTTTTCAAACTGGGTCATCCCATTGAGAAAGCAGGAATTCTGATAAATGAAAATTTCAAACCCCTGGAGGCAGGATTTTCAAATCTCTTTGCGGCCGGAAGTATCCTGGCTAATTCCGAAACAATGAAGTATGGATGCGGCCATGGCATGGCTATTTCAACAGGAGTAGCAGCTGCAAAGAATGTAGAGGAGTACTTAAAATGAGAGCAAGCTTTGAAAACTGTATACGGTGTACTATCTGCGTGGAAAACTGTCCCGTATTCAAGGTAAATCCGGAATATCCGGGGCCGAAGCAGGCAGGTCCGGATGCAGAACGATTCCGTCTGGATGGTATTGAAACTGTGGACAAATGGATTACCCACTGTACTCAATGCAAACGATGCGACTATTCCTGCCCCTATGGAGTTGATCCTTCCAAACTTATACTGAATGCACAGATAAGATACGTCAGAGAAAATAGAAAAACTCTTGCTCAAATCCTTTTTTCAAATTTCCATTATATATCCCGACTTGGTTCATTTTTTTCCATTATTACAAATATTGTTACATCCAGTCCTGTTCTAAAACCTGTATTCAAAGCAATTGGCCTCCGAAATGATATTCCCTTTCCTGTTTTTTATTTTAAAACTCTTCAAAGAAACAGAAAAAAAGCAGTAAGAACACCTTACTCTGTAGAACAAAAAACAGCAGAAAACCTGAAAATGCCTTTGGTAGTAGAAAATGAGAGGTACGGTAATATCCCGTATATTGAACCGAAAAAACGAAAAGCTGCATTTTATCACGGTTGTTATCTGAACTCAAATGCACCGGTTGAAGGTAGAATGATTATTTCAATCCTTGAGTACTTTGGAATAGAGGTAGCCATACCCGACCAGGTATGCTGCGGGCTACCGGCTCTTGGAAACGGTGATCTTGATAAAGCCAGGGGTTTTGCAAAGAAAAACAGCAGGGAACTGGCAGGATATATCAATGAAGGATGGGATATACTCTATTCATGCACCTCCTGCGGGCATACTCTAATCTATGATTACCCGGAGATACTCGATACGAAAGAGGGAGAACTTGTTTCCAAAAACACATGGAACCTGTACGAATATCTTCTTCTTCTCCAAAAAGAGGGAACTATTGAATTTAATTTCAAGCCTTTGGATAAAATGATTTCCTACCATATCCCCTGTCATCTACGGGGAAGAGGAGTGCCCTACCCGGCTGTTGAAATTTTTAATCAGATACCAGGTGTAAATATATTTATACAGGACGAAAACTGCTGCGGGTTCTCGGGCAGTTTTGGATTTAAGGAAAAGAATAAGACTACAACAGATACACTTGGAAGAATTGCAGTTGAATCTCTTATGGAACCGGAACCGGATACGATAATATCCGATTGCGGAGCCTGCAGAATGCAGATTTCCAACTTTACAGATACAACAATTATCGACCCGATACAGATACTGCATAAGGCACTGAGCCTTGACGGCAGCTAAAGGTATTAGCATAAAGGATCCTGGAAGTTTTGTTCGATATCGAATAAACTATTTAACTTTTTCTACTAAAATTTAAGGGAGCATGAATCTGCTCCCTTTCTGAAGTTTTACCCCTCTTACAGATCCTCTACCCTGTGAAGTTCCGATGCGCAATTTGAGTTTTCACTATGAAGACACCACAGATAGGTACCAACAATAGCTGTGATCATCAATGTAAATGCAATTATAACTGTCATAATGCTCTCCTTATTGTGAAATTATAAGTTTTATTATTGCATAAAACTTATAATTAAATATCTATACTTAATATAATAATATTCATATCTTTTTTCAAGTATATTCTCCTTTATTTTTATAATTACTACATTATTTAAGCTTCACGTATATTGTACCGATTGGAAAAACTTATTCGAATAGCTAATTTTATTAATATCAAAAGAACCTGATAATATAATAAATTAATTTAAAAATCTTTTCACTCCATATAATCACATCTATTGACATTTTAGCCCGTTTTACTTAGTTTTGTATCACTAGGGAGAATAATTATGGACGATACCATCCTGACAATAGAAGAAGTAGCAAAGTATATAAAGGTTTCAGAACGGACTGTCTACGACTGGGTGCAAAAAGGAGAGATCCCTGCCGGAAAACTGGGAAATGTCTGGAGATTTAAACAAAGCGAAATTGATCTCTGGATCAATAAAAAACTTGAATCCGGCAGTAAAAAATCCAGAGGTCTTAGTGATCTAAAACACCTTCTTGCACCTGAGAGAGTCCTGATTACCAGTTTTTCAACAAAAAGGGACACCCTTACGGCACTTATAAATAATATTTCTACAGCACCGCAGATTAAGGATCCGAAAAAGCTGGAAGAAGCTATATGGGAAAGGGAAAGTCTTATGAGTACAGGAATAGGACTTGGTATTGGGATTCCCCATGTACGAATATACTCAGTTTCAGATATTGTCCTCTCGGTTTCGGTAAATAAAACAGATATTATTGATTACCAGACTCTGGATGATAATCCCATACGCATAGTTTTTATGGTTGCTGCAGCATATAATCAACATGCAGAATACTTAAAACTTTTGGCATCTATAAGTAAACTTCTAAAAGATGCAGCCTTTAAAAATGAACTACTAGACTCTGATACCCCTGAGCAAATATATACACTGCTTACAAAAGGAGAGTAAAAAATGTTAAACCCACAGTCCAGTATTCTATTTATACTAGGTATCGGTGTCTTCGGCGGTATAGCAGGAGCATGGTTTTTCCAGAAAATCAAGGTACCCCAGGTACTGGGTTATCTTGTAATTGGAATAATAATCGGAAAAAGCGGGATGCACCTTATAGACAGTGATATTATTGACTCCCTTAAAGACTTTAATTACTTTGCCCTTGGTATAATTGGCTTTCTTGTTGGTGGAGAACTTCACGGCTCGACCATGAAAAAATATGGAAAGCAGTTTTCTGCCATACTCTTTGGAGAAGGAGTCCTGGCTTTTACTCTGGTAACTATTGCAATCAGTCTTGTTCTGTATATATTTACAGGAAATTTTTCCGCTTCTCTTGCAGGGGGAATAGTATTCGGGGCAATTGCATCTGCTACTGACCCGGCATCGACAATGGCTGTTCTCTGGGAATACAGATCAAAGGGTGTTCTGACAACAACGATAATTGCCATAGTCGCACTGGATGATGCCCTTGCCATGACTCTTTATGGTCTGGGAACAGGGGTAGCTCAGATAATTATCGGAGGAGATACATCCATTTGGGAACAAGCCTTAAGAGTAAGTGTGGAACTCCTGGGTGCTGTTGCCCTTGGAGGTGCAGCAGGTTTTTTTATGAATCTTATAATACGGTTCAGCAGTGATAAAAACAGAACAATGATCTTTACAATCGGAACCTTGCTTATTGTAATCTCTCTCTCTCTGATGCTGAATATAGATGTTATCCTTGCATCAATGACCCTGGGAATTGTCATTACCAATATGGCTCCCAACAGGAGTAAAGAGCTGTTCAGCCTGGTAAAGAATTTTGCCTCCCCTATATATGTGTTATTCTTCGTACTGGTAGGTGCAAGACTGACTCTTGAAAATATGCCTGGTTTTCTCTGGATAATTGTTGGACTCTACGTCCTGTTCCGAAGCGGAGGGAAAATGTTTGGAGCGTGGATGGGAGCAAAGCTGACAAAGGCTGATCCTGTAGTACAGAAATATACGGGAATGGGTCTGTTTGCCCAGGGAGGTGTTGCAATAGGTCTGGCTATAATGGCAAGTCAGCATCTTGGCGAACTAAGTCTTGGAAATGGGATCAATCTTGGAGATATAATAATTTCAGGTGTTACTGCGACAACATTTATTGTGCAGGTAATTGGTCCTTCCATGGTTAAAATAGCCATCAAACTTGCCGGTGAGTCCGGGAAAAATATAACCGAAGAAGATGTTATCGCAAAATGGAAGGTTTCCGATGTTCTTGACACTATGGTTCCGGTAGTAAAAAAATCTGATTCCGTTAAGAATGTTGTCGGTCTGTTCTCTGAAAGTAAATATTTTTGCCTGCCTGTAACAGATCAGAAAAACAGGACAGTTGGAATGATCACGATGAATGATCTCAAGGAACTGATGATATCCCAGGATACCTGGGAATGGATTCTTGCAGAAGATATACTGACAGAGACATCGGATATATTGACAAAAGAAATGCCTCTGGAAGAAGCAATTACAATTTTACGTCAGCTTGGAAGGGAGCAGCTTCCTGTTGTAGAATCTGAGTCAAATCGTGTGCCGGCGGGGATACTGGATACCCGGGTAGTACGAAAACTTGTCAATAATGAAATAGTAGGTGTTAAACAGGTGGAATAAAATGAAAATACTCATTGTAGAAGATGATATAAGTATCTCTGCATTTGTAGTCAAGGGTCTGAAAGAAGCAGGATTTACAGTAGACACAGCCTTTACAGGGGATGAAGGTTATATCAAACTGATAACCGGTGTATATGATGCTGCAGTAATGGATATAATGCTCCCGGAAATTGACGGACTAACTGTGATAGAGAAGATAAGATCCAAAAACATTAATACTCCCATAATTATTCTCAGTGCAAAAAGAGAAGTGGATGACAGAGTTATTGGATTTCAGAAAGGCGGTGATGACTATCTTACAAAACCCTTCTCATTCTCTGAACTTCTAGTCCGTATTCAGGCTCTTATCCGAAGAGCAAGGAAGGGTGAAACCGTAACTTCTCTCGAATGTGCAGACCTGAAAATGGATCTTATCTCCCATAGCGTTAGCCGGGGAGAAACTTCTATAGAACTCCAGCCGAAAGAGTTTGCTGTTCTTGAATATATGCTTCACAACAAGGGAAGGGTTATTTCGAAAACTCTGATGATGGAGGCTGTCTGGGACTACAATTTTGACCCTCAGACTAATATTGTAGATGTAGTTATATCCAGACTCCGGAGCAAAATTGATAAAGATTTTGAGAAAAAACTCCTCCATACAGTTAGAGGAATTGGATATGTCCTGAAGGATGAATAGGGTTCTTTTTAACTTGTAACTTATACAAAAATGCAACGGTCTTTAAATATCAAAATTTTATCTAAATTTTATTACCTCCTTACCGCAATTTACATTCTTTTTTATACTTAAAAACTTTTTCTTGACAAGCATGTACCATAGTACTATACTTTTATTGTACTAATACTTTAATACAATACATTAAAAAGCAAAGGGTAAAAGGTGACAACAGAGACAGATAAGACTCTTAAGTTTAACCTCGATTTTAAAAGCGGTGTTCCCTACTATAAACAGGTAATTCTCCAGGTGGAAATGGCAATTGTCGATGGAAGGCTCCGGAATGGCGACCAGCTCCCGACTGTAAGAAAACTTGCCGTAGAACTGAAGATCAACCCCAATACAGTAGCAAGAGCCTACAATGAACTGGAGATACGAGGTATTGTAAATACCCAGCAGGGTACAGGAACTTTTATTAGCGATAAAAAATTAAACTGACAGAGGTGGAAAAAGAGAGGATCCTTTCTGAACTTACCCACCCCTACATTTCCAGTGCCAGAGCATATGGGTTTACCCTGGAAGATCTGATCAGACATTTAAAAAATATGGCAGCATTATGAAAGAAAAAATAAAATTACAGGAAACTATAATCGACCCATGCTAAGGAGAGAATATGAAATTAGGGAAAAATAGATTTAACAGAATTAAGAATGTACAGGGATATTCATTAAAAAAGGACTTTATCTTTAATGTATTCTCCTTCATGATTCTTGCAATATTTTTTGGCATTGCCTTACTTGTGCAGAATCTTTTTTTTGGTTCTGTAGGGTCATTAATAATGGGAAAAACAGCAGGAAGTATAATAGCTGCCGGAATTATTCTAATGCTTGTACCTCTATGGTCAGCTGTAATTTTAATGGTAATACTAATCTGGGCAGGAATGATGGCAGCAGAACTTACCGGACTATACCCGATGTTTGCAATAATCTCTATGGGCTTAATTCTGGCTCCTGCATTCCAGATAATACAGGAGTGGGACAAAGCAGTCATACTGCGCCTGGGGAAATTTAGAAAAGTATATGGTCCGGGAATATTCTTTATTGTACCGGTAATTGATAGAATCGCCATGGAAATTGATACCAGAATAAGAGCCACAGATTTTACCGCAGAAAAAACACTTACAAAAGACACTGTACCGGTACATGTGGATGCTCTTGCTTTCTGGATGATATGGGATGCTCAGAAAGCAGTTCTGGAGGTTGAAAATTTTCTTGAAGCAATAACTCTGTCTGCCCAGACGGCTCTACGTGCATCAATTGGAAAAAATAAACTTACCACTCTCCTTTCGGATAAGGAATTTATCTGTAATGAAATTCAGCAGATGCTGGATGAAAAAACAAACTCCTGGGGCATTTCAATTATGTCAGTGGAAATTACAGATATCGTTATTCCCGAAAACCTTGAAGATGCCATGAGCAAGGTGGCCCAGGCAGAGCGGGAAAAAGAATCCAGAGTTATTCTGGGATCTGCAGAAGTGGAAATTGCTGAAAAATTTGAAAAAGCAGCCGAACGATACAAAGACAACCCTACTGCACTTCAGCTCAGAGCTATGAACATGGCCTACGAAGGCTTACGTCAAAAAGGGTCTTTGATGGTACTTCCTTCCTCTGCTCTGGACAGTATGAATATTGGAGCAACCATGGGTATGGCGGCATTAAATCAGACTAATAAAATAGAGAAGGAACTGGGAGGAGATAAATGATTAATGTAAAAGACGTTGAGAGAAACTACCAGACAGGCGAGACAGTAGTAAAAGCTTTGCGAGGTGTTAATCTCGATATAGGAAAAGGTGAGTTTATGTCAATTGCAGGTCCTTCAGGATCGGGTAAAACAACTCTGCTCAATTTGATTGGATGTATTGATAAGATGGATGCAGGTGAAATTTCCATAAAAGATGAAGCTGTCTCAAAAATGAAAAAGAAAGAGAAAACAAACTTCAGAAGGAAATACCTGGGTTTTATTTTTCAAACCTATAATTTAATACCTGTACTGACTGCTTATGAAAACGTAGCTTTTGTTCTGTCTCTGTTGAATGTTAATGAGAAAGAAATTGAACTAAGAACAATGGCTATTTTAAAAGAGGTTGGCCTCGAAGGAATGGAGCATAGAAGACCGGGAAAGCTTTCCGGCGGACAACAGCAGCGTGTTGCTATTGCAAGGGCTTTAATAAAAAACCCGGAGATTGTACTGGCAGATGAACCTACAGCTAATCTCGATTCCAATACAGGAAAAGAAATTCTTGAACTTATGAAACGGATGAATAAAAAGCATCAGACTACATTTATCTTCTCAACCCATGACCAAATGGTTATGGATTATGCAGACAGACTTGTAATACTCCATGATGGTCAGATTGTTAGTGATGAAAAAAGATAAAATGGGCGACGTAAAGCGTCGGGATCCCATTCTTAGTCGAGAAAGGAGGAAATAATGAAATTTCTTATCTCCCTGGCCTTTAAAAATTTAACCAGATACAAAAGACGAACATTAATTACTGCCGGAGCCATTGCAATAGGGCTGATGATGTACATTTTTGTTGATTCAATGCTACAGGGTGCTGAAATTGAATCTGTGAGAAATCTAAATTGGTTTGAAACCGCATCAGCAAGAATCCTGGATGATGATTACTGGGAAAGCAGATTTCAGAAACCTCTGGATCTTAATATTCCGGATCCTGATAAAATTATAAATACTCTAAATGTAAATGGAATAGCAGCAACAAAAAGAATGGTCTTTTCCGGAGACTTAATACTCAACAGTCAGGATTTCGGAGAAGACGGGAATATGGCCATTACAGTGACTGCCGTTGACCCGGAAAGAGATTTTGAAGTTTTTGAATTTGGAAGAACCTTATCAGAGGGCAGATTTCTGAAACCAGGTGAAGATGCTGTATTACTGGGTTCATGGTTTGCTGAAGATATTGGAGCTAAGGTAGGTTACTGGATTACCATTGTAACCAGAGGAAATGGAGGCTTTTACGAAGCAATGGATCTGGAAATAGTGGGTATTGTCAATTGCCCAAACCCTAATGTTAACAGATCTCTTGTTATGATGCCTTTTGGAACGGCAGATGAATATCTGGCTATGGATGGAGCAGCAACAGAAATAAATATAAAACTGCCAGATAATGCTGATGTAGATCTTGAAGTAGTTAAAATTCAAAATATGCTCAATGGTAATAATCTAACTGTTATGAGCTGGGAAGCAATGGCTGTGGATTATCTGGCCATTGCTGAAAGTAAGCGCGGAGGATCAGGAATGATCATGTTTCTTATATTCTTAATTGCAGCTGTTGGAATATCCAATACCATGCTGATGGCAATTTTTGAACGTATTCGTGAACTGGGGATGATGAGATCCATGGGTATGTCAGATAAAGAAATCAGAATGGCGTTTATGCTGGAAGCTGCAGGAATTGGACTGATAGGTTCAATAATGGGTATTACTTTGGGAGCTTTGGCAAATATATTTATCATCTATGTGGGAATTGATTATGGTTTTCTGTTACGGGATATGGATATAGGTTACAGAATACAGGCAATATTCCGGGGTGTCTGGAATCCGGGAACTATTGTATCTGCATTTTTTGCAGGAATAGTAATTTCAACACTGGTAGCTTATTTTCCAACGAAAAGAGCTCTTAAGATGGATATCCCATCTTGCCTAAGACATCAGTAGAGGCTGGTCGGGACTATGTCCCTGCTCGCCTATGATACCTAAGGAGGTTCAATATGACAACAAAACTAGCAAAGACTGCATTAAGAAATATATCCAGAAATAAGAGACGATCAATTCTTTCAGGCACAGCAATTGGAGTGTCCGCTATGGCAATTGTATTTTTATTCTCCATTATAGGGGGAATGACCGAAGATATGGCTTTCAACCTTAAAACATATTATACAGGGGAAGTTAGAATAAGAAATATAGATTACGATAAGTATGAACGATACAATCCTCTGCACCTTACTGTAGATTGGGAATCTGTAAAAGATTTACTGGTTGATATTGAAGATATTGATAAATTTGTTCCCAGGATTTCTTTCCCTGCAAACCTCTATATTGAAGGATCCAATTTTGGAGCTATGGGTGTGGGCGCGAATTTTAGTCTTGAAGCAGGCTTTCAGGATCTTGACGGATCTTTAAAATCAGGCAGATTACCGGAAAAAGGAAAAAATGAGATGATTATGGGTGCTGTTCTTGCAAGAGATCTTAAACTCAATATCGGGGACAAGGTAACAGTTATGTCAACGACAGCTGCCAGGGGAACCAATGCTATAACACTGAAAATTGTTGGCTTATTTTCATTTCCTGTAGGTGCATTGAATTCAAAATACTTCTGGCTGCCTCTGGATAGAGCACAATACTTTCTACGCATGAATGGGGGAGTTCAGGAAGTTCTAATAAAGGTGAAAGAGGGGGTTGATCCAAAAAAAGCTGCCGCCTCTATAAGCTCAGTTATAACGAATAATACAGGGAAGACTCTTGATATTCGTTCCTGGGAAGAACTGAGTACATCCTATGGTCTCATGAAAATGGCAGATATGATCTATAACTTTATTGCCATGTTCTTCTTCCTTTTAGGCAGTACAGTAATAATTAATACCACAATGATGGTGATATTTGAACGGATGAGAGAAATCGGAACTCTGGGCGCTATGGGAATGCATGGAAAAGAACTTGTAAGATTATTCTTTTTTGAGGGAACCTTTATAAGTATGATCGGCGCGGCTGTTGGTGTAGCAACAGGTATTGCCATTACCCTGTATGTTGGCAAAGTCGGGCTGGACTTTACTGATGCAATATCCGGAATGGATTTTGAAGTATCATCTATACTATATCCCAAATTAAGTATTGGAAAAACTATCTTTGTATACTTTTACTCTGTAATTATTGCAGCAGGAGCAACATTAATACCATCTAAAAAAGCAGCTAAAATTGAACCTGTAGAAGCCTTAAGATATGTTTAGGAGGACTGATAAAATGAAATATAAAATAATCGTAATATTAATTTTTCTATCACTTATAATTCCGATAACGGTATTTTCTATTACCGGCGAGGAGATAATAAGAAAAGCTGATGCCATTCAGGCTTTCGACACATCCGAGGCCTATGGAGAAATTAGAGTTAAAGACCGGTTTGGAGTAAAAGTGAGCACTTTCAAGTCCTGGACCCGGGGTAAATACGAATCCCTCCTTGAGTTTACAAGCCTTGCCGAAAGAGGTCAGAAAATTCTGAGAACAGAAGATGAACTATATCTGTTTTATCCTGATGCAGAAGAATTAATACGAATGCAGGGGTCTATGCTTCGCCAGTCCATGCTGGGTTCCGATATCTCCTACGAAGATATGACAGGAGGAAAAGATAGAGTTTCCCAGTATGATATTGTTCTTGAGGGCGAAGAGAAAGTTAACGGAATTGACTGCTATGTTCTGACTATGACAGCCAGAGTCAGAACAGTGCCATATCCAAAAGAGAAAGTATGGATAGATAAAGAGACCTTTATTGTCTGGAAAGCAGAATATTATACTAAATCGGGAAGGCTGCTGAAGGAGATGGAAACACTTCGTGTTGAAGAGATCGGAGGAAGAATGATAGCAATGGAATCAAGAATTTCGGATAAAATGAAAACGGATACTGAAACTATAATGGTAATTAATAATATAAAAATAAATATTCCTCTCTCTGTAGATTTTTCACTGGATGATCTCTCATGGTAAAACAAATATTTTCGTTACTGCTGATTCTGGTATCAGTACCATTTTTAGCGGCCGAAAATAATGTTTCTGTAGATATGGAGTTGTACGATACAGTTTACAGGACAAGGAACTCATCCTTCGACATATTCTGGGCTTATGGCATAACAGGGAACGGGGTAATATCATTCAAGTCCACAGGAAATAAAAATGTCAGAGCAGATATTGTTACAGATATAACCTTCCCTGATTCATCGGGAATACCTGTTATTTTACTTAAAAAAGCTTATGTTAAGGCAAGATTCCCCTCATTCCGGGTAACCCTGGGAAAAACAAGACTAGGATGGGGCGAGGGATTCGTATTTAACTCGGGAGACGTAATTTTTGGGAGTACATCACCCTATGTAGACCTGACAGGAACTGAAATAAGATCGGAAACAGCATGGATAACATCCATTAAATATCCAATTGGCAGATTTTCCTTCCTTGAGGGAATTATTAAAATTCCTGATCCAATAAATTCCGGTTTTGGAGAAATTGCTGATACGAGTGCTGGAGTAAGGCTCTACACAAAAGCAGGCAGCATTAAGATTGAAGCCGGATATTATATTGATGGTGAAGATAAAACCTATGATATTAGTTCTACCGCCACTATTGAAAATATATCAATAGTGGCTTTTCACAGACCATACATAAGCCTTCAGGGAAACATTGGTCCTGACTGGTATATTAATTCATCTGCTGCAATTCCCACAGGAGAAAGTATATATACTGAATTGATAGTAAAAGATACATTCAGCATCAGCTTCGGACTTTTTCATATGATAGAAGCAGGATACAACAACTCTGTCACATTCAGGATAGAAACTTCCGTTCTCCCATACCTGAACTGGAATGAAAAAAATGGAAACCCTGGATCCTATGCCATACTGATATACCCGGAAGTTTCATTAAATATGGGGTCTGCAATTAATTTATCTATTCGTTCCATTATAAGTCCTCTGGAACTCTCTGCTCAGGTTACTTCCGGATTCAGCTGGAATCTATTTGAAGGATTTAACCTGATCTCTTTTGCTACTATTAATGGAGGAGACGGGAATGATACATTTTCCTGGAATAAATCATCCTGGGATCCGGCATCAGATATTATCGACGGGATATCTGTGATGACAGGAATTAAATATATATATTAGAAGCAGGGTCAAAAAATCTTCTGCTCCTACTTCTTTTTTGCAAAAAACTGCATTAACAGTACAAAATTATAGATTTTCTTGTAAACCCGGGCAATTTCTTCTTTTACATCAAAATCAGATGAAGCTTCTATCTCTTTCCAGTTTATTATCATCTCATGGTCTTTTTTATCTTTATCTTCCAAAACTGATTTTAAACTTCGCCCCATAATTATTAAATTCTGGGCAGCTATAGTAATAAAACCAAGAATCTCATCGTTGGTTTCCTTTAATATCTTTCTAAGTACTGAAATACTGTTCTTGTCTCTGTCAGATTTTGAGGTCAGGGTCTTTAGGGAAATGCCAAGAGTACCTTCATCCGAGAGATTCTCATCAAACTCAACAAGAGCAGTTGAAACACCCATGACTGCATGAAAGGCATCGGATAGATGCTGGCTCGAAATAACTGTCGCCCATTTCCCCCGGATCAATAGAAGATCCATGAGGGATTTTATATCTCTTTTAAAGAAGTCGAGTAAAAAAGCCTTCAAATAATTAGCAGGATCCACATGAATGAATCCCCCAAGCATCTTTTTGGTAAACATCAAATTTGCTTTATCAGTATAATATTTCATCCTGGAAATTGCTGTTGTTCCAAATATTTCCATAAGGAGAGCATCAACTTTTTTAGATTTGCGCTCTTTTAAGATTTTCTGCAAAGTTATCTCTGTCTGGGTTTTGATTTTATTTAGATAATCATCGACAATCTGATCATTTCTTGAGAGTGAGCTGTACTGATACTGGGGATCACTATCAATGTGCTGTACCATTAGAACAAATATCTTTTCCTTGCTTACAATATCCAGACCCTTCACTATTTTCTTCCATCCGGCTCTGTCAACAATTTCGGCTCCCTTATATATTCTTAAAACATCAAACAGTTCATCCCAGTTGGAATTCTTACCTGTATCGGGTATAACAGCAAGGAAATCTTTAATATCCTCCAGAATATAGTCTGCCTTTATTGGTTCGAATTTGGGATTATAAACAAAATCACGTTCAGGGAGACCCGAATCAAACTTTTTTAGAGCAAAAAAGTAATCATATCCAACCAGATCAAGAAAAGATGCAAGCTGGTTATAGAGAGTATTAATTTTACTTACCTTTTCACTGTCAAATCCTGCAAAAAAACCGACCAGATTATCTTTAAGTTCAGAAGCAAGAGCCTTTGGATCAATACTCTCTGATCTCTCTCTGATTGAATCTTCATCAAGAAGTTCTTTAATTTCCTGCTGTTCAGCAGTCATAAAGGCATCAATGATAATTGACCGGAGAGCACCCGAAGATTCGGCATGCTCTAAAAGAACCTGAGCAGGGCTGATAATCTTGTAAATCTCATATAAAAACTTAGCCATCCCCGGGAGAGCCTCTTCACTCTTCGGGTTATAATACTTTAAACGATGTTTTTTTAAGGTTTTTGCAATTTCACGCAGAAGACGTTTCTTCTCCCTCTCGGGATCATAACTACGCAGCAGCATTGATATAATACGCTGAAAGAAACTAGCAGGAGAGCCTTCCTGGTTACTATTACTCATAGTGTAAATCTATGGCAAATTCCACCTCATGTCAATCTAGCTGGATACTTTTTGTGAGCCCCGGGATATCGAAGCATTGGAATTATCAACAGCAGAGAAGGACGAATTTCAAAAATCAATATTTTTGACCCCATATAAGGAATCCTGCAAAATTATCTGTTTTTTTGAATAGTCTAACTGTTCCCATACAATCGCCCCTGTCGGGTACCCCTTGCTGCCATCTCCCTGGTCAAAAGGTTGTAAAAAGTTCCCTTTTTAAAAAAAGTTCGCGGTGCACCCAGACGGTGTGAAGGGGTATCACATGTCAAACGGTGGATAACAGTAGAAGCAGGCAGTCGTTCAATTGCCTCAATGGTATAATCCAGATGCCGGTATCCGGATGGGACTGTCAGTTCTCCCATTAAATATTCAGAAAACAGTTCTGTTCCTATAGGAACATGGAGATTATGGATTTTAACTCCTTCCGGCTCCAGTCTGGCTACAAAATCAACACTCTCCATAATCTCCCTGTGCCCCTCTCCGGGAAGACCGAAAATCAGATGTACCGTAGTTTTAATACCAAAACCGGCCGGGAGTTCATATGCTTTTATAAAATCACCGCTTGTATGCCCTCTTTTAATACGTTTCAGAGTCCGATTATTTGAACTCTGCAGTCCAAGTTCAACCCACACATCCAGACCAGCCTTCTTATATGAGGCTAACAGCCTTACAACGGCAATTGAAAGGGAATCGGGTCGTGTAGAGATAATTAGTTCCTTAAAAGGAGCAAGGGATAAACTGTAATCATAGACCTCTTTTAATTCTGTTACAGGTGCATATGTATTAGAAAAAGCCTGAAAGTATAACAGAAGATACTCAGTGCCATAACGCCTCTTAATAAACTGTATGCTGTTTTCCAATTGCTCTTTAATTCGTATCTTACGCTCTTCCATAGTCGGTTTATAACAGACCGAGGCTGATTTTACAGATTCAATCTGCTTCTGCAGAGATAAACTGCCTCCGTAAGCAAGATCTGCTTCCTGCCCCCTGTGATAAACAGCCATGGATCCCAGTTCATCACAGTAGGAGCATCCCCCGGTGCGGTCAGAGTTCCGATTGGGGCAGGAGAAGCCGGCGTCCACAGCAACACGATATGCTGATGTACCGTATGTTTCTTTGAGATATCTGCTGTAGCTATAAAAAGGAAAATCATCAAATTTCATGATTGCATTATCCACATCAACCACTATTCAGCAAGTGTTATTGACAATCCTCCCTCTGCATCTTAGGGTAATGGTTATGAAAAGAATAACTGCCATTATTTTACCAATCATTATAATAGTCACTTCATGTATGAATAATAGTAATTCAAACATAATTTTATGGACCGATAAACCTGAAATTGCAGCTTATGTTGAGGAATTCAACTCTACTCAGGATAAATTCAGACTGGAAATTGTCTATAAAAAGAATCCAGGAGAAGAACTTAGAGCTTCAGAAAGCCAGCCAGATTTTATTATCTCGGATTTTCTCTCGTCTCCGGGTATAATGGAACTTTTTGCCCCCTTGGATGACCTCCTGAACGAAGAGAGACTGAACCGGAATATTTTCTATTCAGACTTCCTGAATATGGGGAAGAAAGAGGAGACCCTCCTGCTGCTGCCTGTTTCATTTAATCTTCCTGCAGTTATGTTTAACACTGAGCTGGAATCGGTAACGATTCCTCCTTTCTTCCTTAACCCTTTGGAGATGGAAACGGCAGCAAAAGAATTCAATGAAAATAGCAACTCCGGCTTTCAGGTCATGGGGTTCTCTCCAAGATGGGAAAAGGAAGTCCTCTACCTTAATTCTGTCCTGGAAAAGGCTGATTTTAAGGCTCTTAGCACAGGAGTCCTCTCCTGGAACAATGATAATGTCATGAAATCCCTTGAAGATTTAAATAGATGGAGTGAAGATATAAACGACAGTTTTGAATCCCAGGAGGAATTTACTACTAAATTCCTTTATGACCCGGGTTATAAGCTGATTGCAGAGAAGAGGATTCTTTTTTATTATTCAGACCTTGTTGGTTTTTTCTCCATTCCTCCCGAAAAACGAAAAAATCTTGATTTCAGATGGTTTGCACTGGAGAACAAAATCCCTGTTCTGGAAGATGTTGTTTTTTCCGGTATCCCCCTGGGAGCAAAAAACAGTGAAGGAGCTGTTGAATTTATCTACTGGCTTTTTTCTCCGGATACCCAAAAAAAACTGTTAAAATCAAGCCAGATTAAGAGACTTGATACTTTTGGATTTGCAAATGGATTTTCCTCTCTGCCCAGTGTAAATAAAAATGACCTGCCAATTATGTACCCAAAACTTGCAGGTTCTATTCCACCTGAGTCATCACTGGTTTTTCCCGATTCCCTTCCATTCTACTGGCGGGAAATAAAAAAAGATGTAATTATTCCATGGTTTTATAACAGGACACAAAAAATACCTCAAAATATATCTCTTCAGGAAGCAATTGAAGAGTGGCTTAAACAAAGGCCCCAGTAGGGCTGTTATGGCGAGCCCATAAGATTTTTACAAGTTTCTTACCTCTAAAAACTCTCTGAAGGCAAAAATCTCTGATTGACATCTGTAATCATTCATAATACTCTTATCCCATAAGATAAATTACGGAGGCTATTATGGCAGAGGTATTGTTAAAAGGTGTTGGTAAGGTTTATGAAGGTAATGTAAGGGCAGCAACAGATGTCAACATTACAGTAGAAGACAAGGAGTTCGTAGTACTTGTAGGTCCTTCAGGATGTGGAAAGTCAACTTCACTCCGAATGATTGCGGGACTCGAGGATATTACAGAAGGGGAAATTTCCATTGATGGAAAAATTGTTAATGATGTTCCCCCCAAGGACAGAGATATTGCAATGGTATTTCAGAACTATGCACTCTATCCCCATATGACAGTGTACGATAATATGGCATTTGGTCTGAAAATTAGAAAATTTTCAAAGGAAGAAATTGTAAAAAGGGTTAATGACGCAGCTAAAATCCTTGATATTGAAGAACTTCTTGATAGAAAACCAAAAGCACTTTCCGGTGGACAAAGACAGAGGGTCGCTGTAGGACGTGCTATCGTAAGACAGCCCAAAGTATTCCTCTTTGATGAACCATTGTCAAATCTGGATGCAAAATTGAGAGTACAGATGAGGGCAGAGATATCCTCTCTCCATAACAGACTTAAGGCAACAATGATCTATGTAACACATGATCAGGTTGAAGCTATGACTATGGCCGATAAAATTGTTGTTATGAAAGATGGATTCATACAGCAGATAGGCTCTCCCCTTGAACTCTACAACAAACCCACAAACAGGTTTGTAGCAGGATTTATTGGCTCCCCTCCAATGAACTTCATGAATGTAACTGTCAAAGAAGAGGGCAGCAAACTTGTACTTGATGAAGGTGCATTCAGTATTGATGTTGAAGGGTGTGACTATCTGAAAAATTATGTTGGTAAGAATGTGGTATTCGGTATAAGACCGGAAGACCTGCACTTTGCAGATAAAGAAAAAAAGGGAGAAACCATTCCCGCAAAGATTACTGTTATAGAACCTCTTGGAGCAGAGATACATCTTTATATGGATACAGATAATCATCAGTTTATTGCAAGAACCGGGCCGGAAATTGATCTGAAAGTGGATGCAACAGTATATTTTAAACCTGATTTTGCAAAAGCAGTTTTCTTTGATCTTGAAACTGAGAAAAGAATTGATGAATAGAATTTAAAATCTTATTCTAATCCAAAGGGGGCAGATTTATAATGAATCTTGCTCCCTTATCATTTTCAAAATTAATTGTACCTTCAAGCTGCATAACAAGACTCAGTACAAGATTAACTCCCAGAGATTCCGCAGTTTCCAGAGAAAAATCATCCGGCAGCCCATTCCCGTTATCCGAAAATATAATTTCGATTTCATCACCCTTTATTTTATAGCTAATAGTAATTACCCCGCTTTCCATATCTTTGAATGCATATTTTATTGCATTCGTTGTAAGCTCAGTCATTACAATTCCAAGGGGAACAGCCTTATTAACATCTATATTTATATCACCCAGACTAATTTCCGCAGATATTCGTTTGTTGTCATGAATAAGGGAATCGATAAGATGCCCCACAAGATCTGTTAAATAGTCATCAAGATTAATTCTATTCAGATCCTTTCCCTTGAAAAGTTTTGAATGAACCATGGATATAGAGTCTATTCGACTTCTCAGATCATTAAGGACTTCTATCTCTGTTTCGCTGCTGGTATCACTCATCTGGAGATTAATTATGCTGGAAACTATGGCAAGATTATTTTTAACCCTGTGATAAACTTCCTTAACCATCAGCTCCTTTTCATTGACCTTATCCTTAAGGTTCTCCTCTCGCTGCTTCTGCAGGGAGATATCACTTATAATTACAACAATTGAATCGCCGTTTGAAGACTCAAGGTACTCAGCTTTAACAGAATAATACTCTTTCTCACGAAACAGCTCTATGTGAGAAGGATTCTTTCGATCCTTTATCTGATCCAGATATTCCTCCAGATTCTGTTTCCAGAGAGGATGAACTTCTGTCAGGAGATTTTTTGCTAGGATTTCTCTTCGTTCTTTACGAAGAAATCCCAAAACAGAATTATTTACAGCGACAATTCTGTATTCCGGACTTAACTCTACAATACAGTCGGAGATAGAGTCCAAAACTAATTTCAAATGATTATTTGAAATTATCAGTTCCTGTGTAATAGCTCTTTTATAAACATCTTCCAGTCCGATAACAGGAACATACTGCTTTTTAGTTCCATTTTGACGAATCTGATTCAGAATAAAGGATATATGCTTCCCCATTGAATTAAAAGGGCTCTTTGCTATGCAGGCATCGGCACCCATTGCAAGGTAATCCAGTTCAACTTCCGCCGCAACACCGGAAATAATAATAATTGAAGCATCCGCAAGTTCCTCCCTGCCCCGTAGAATAGCAACAAGCTGATCACCCCTAATGTAGGGCATAATAAGATCAACAAATATGATATCCGGTTTATAATTCTCAATCAGGTCAAGGGCTATCAGACCATTTTCCGCACTTCGTACCGAATACCCCATTTTACTCAGAAAGGAATCCATATATTTCAGCAATACCGGATTATTATCAACAACAAGAACATTTTCCATAACCTGTTACTCCACCAACTTCTCAAGATCAGAGAGTTCAGCTTCACACTCTCGGATAATATTCTCAATATCGGTAAAAGATTCGTTTTTATTAAGTCTGCTTAAATGTTCAGTCATTCCGCTTATTACAACCAGACCCAGATTAAGGGAGGAGCCTCTGATATTATGAACAGCTGTTGAAACAGCCTGCGGTTCCTCCTTAAGAGCAGCAAGGCGGATTTTGTCCAGATCATCCCTTGTGGTATCAACAAATAGTTGCAAAAGGGGCTTAAAGTCTTCAACATCAAACTCAATCTCAAGAGCAAGATCCTCCAGTGAATATAGACCCACTATACATTTCCTACCGATTTGTAGATTGCTGTTAAGGCATCCCGATAGAATGCTGCATCAATTCCGAGAAGCAGAGTAAGCTCAGAACCCCCGAAACTGATAAAACGGATGTTGATATTTTCCTTTGACAGAGCAGAAAAAGCTGCTGCTGCAATTCCTGTCTTATCAATTACTCCGGAACCGACTATGCCTATAACTGCAAAAGATTCCCTGATCTCCAGAAGATCTGGTTTAAGCTGATCTGCAATTTCCCGAAGGAGAGTATCCGGAGAGTTTATCTGTTTATCCGAAACCAGAAATGAGATACTGTCAAATCCCCTGGATTCAAATTCAGGAACAATTCCAGCTTTTCCCAATAATTCCAGAAATCTCTCTCTGAACCCAGGATACCGATTAAGCATTAATTTCTCTATAAATATATTTGTATAGGAAGTCTTACCTGAGACACCTACAACAGCTTTTTTTTTGTAATCCCTATCTGCTACTATGAAAGTACCGGGAGCATCAGGATCATTGGTATTCCGGATATTTATGGGAATATTATGATCTTTAACAGGAGTAACTGCTTCTTCATGGAATACATTAGCCCCAATGGAGGCCAGCTCCCTGATCTCCTTATAGGTCAATTCAGGAACTGCAACAGGATTCCTGACAATACGGGGATCGGCCATAAGAAGACCGGAAACATCTGTCCAGTTTTCATAGACCTCAGCATTAACTGCCCTGGCGGCAATAGCACCTGTAATATCTGAGCCCCCTCTGGAAAAAGTTTTTATATTTCCATCAGGATCAGAACCGTAAAAACCCGGAAGAATATAGAGCCCATCCCCCTTAATTCTATCCTTCAGTCCGGTATAACTTGATTCTTCGATCCTTCCATCGGATGTAAGTCTGATCACCTCTGCTGCATCAATAAATTCTGCTCCAAAAAAACCGCTCAACATCTTTGCCGCCAGATACTCACCTCTGGATGCAGCATAATCAGGACCCCGGCCTTCTTCTATTCCCGATTCAACCTCATCAAGAATAGTGCTTATTGAGTCAATTCCAAGGGTATTACATATTTCAGTGTATCTTGCCCTGATAATTTTAAAACTGCCGGCTTTATTCCCTTCTGCCACCTCATCATGACATCTATAGAGTATATCTGTAATTTTTTCATCACTATTATTTCGCTTACCAGGAGCCGAGACAACTATAAGCCTTCTCCTGGAGTCACTCATCAGAATTTCACGCACCTTGAAAATCTGGGAGGCGTCAGCAACAGAACTCCCTCCGAACTTACAGACTATCATGATTAATTCTCCCCTGAGTGGTAAATAGACAAGCCATTTTACAGGTAATCATTTCCACTCATCATCTTCACAACATCCCTGCAACGCTGATGGTAGAAATTATACCCTTCAGTATATTTTTCGTGTTCATTTTTATCCGGAATGTGTATTTTGGTAATTTTTACCAGCGATTCAGCTGATTCCTGAAGAGTATTAAAAAATCCGGCCGATGTAAACCCCGCACAGCTGTTTCCTGTTAATTCGGTATCAATTATTGATGGAACTTCAACTGCTTTTCCGGTAATATCTGCCTTCATCTGGTTCCAGATACTGCTTCTTCCCTGACCTCCGGAAACCCGCAGACTAGTCACACTGCAGTTATTGGCTTCAAGTGTTTCGATTAGATCTCTTACTCCATATGCAATCGCATTGGTTACGGCACGTCCCATCTCTTCCGGACCGTGGTCTGCTTCCAGACCTATAAATAATCCCCCGGAAAACTCCCAGACGGCACCTCTGTGCAGAGATGGATAAAATCCGGGAATCGAAACAGTATGACCGACCTCTCTGATCTCTTCCAGCATAAGGGAATAATCTTTATCCTTCTGACCCGATATTCTTCTGAACCATTCAAAGATTGCACCTGTTGAAGATAATATACCAGCAGCATTAAAATAGTTATCAATTACATGAGGTAAAGTTCTTATTCGACTGTTTTCAACGGGTACAGGTGAACAGTAGTTAATACCCTCCGAGGTACCTGCTCTGTCACAGGTTCTTCCGGGAAAAACCGAGGCTGTACCAAGAATTGCCATTATAAAATCGGATCCTCCTGCAAAAACAGGAATCCCCTCAGGAATACCCGAGAGTGTACTCCCCTTCCGGGTAACCCTCCCCATGGGATCACCTATCCTGAAAAGCTTTGGAAATTTTTCACTATCCAGACCATAAGTCTTTATACTCTCTCCTGTCCAGATATAGGGATCAAATGCTTCGGTAGTTGTAAATCCTGCATAGGTACCAGTCAGAAGGAATGATACATATTCAGGACAACCAAGAAAAATTTCAGTCCTGTCATAAACTGAACTTTTGTTTTCTTTGATCCAGGATGCAATGGGGAGAAAGAAGGAGCTTTCACCCTGAATTCTCCTCTCCCGTTTATCAACCCAGAGATGAGTATTGCCTGCAGGTTTTCCGTCAGCCCCCAGAGGTACCAGAGTGGGTCCGTTCCCGCTGACAACAACTCCTCTAATATTATACTGATTGAGTGTTTTTCTGCCGGATAAAAGATTTATTAATTCATGAAGTGCCCTGTCCCAGATTAAACTGTCCCAATCCAAAAAATCGTTCCGGCTTGTATCTGCAAGAGGGACTCTGGTAAAAGAGAGAAGCTCTCCGGAAAGTGAAACTATCCCCCCTTTCATTGCGGAGGTTCCAATATCTATTGATAAAATACACGGTTCCGGACCATTCATTTCCACACTCTAATTTTTGTTTAGAAGCTTCTGGATCATTCGACTGTTATCCAGCAGAGGGCTTAGAGATCTTTCATGGTAGAGCCTTGAGATACTTCTTGCTATAAGATCCGAAACCGGAGCACTTATATACCACTCCCGGTCAAGCAGTTCACTGTCATGGTAAACAGCCGTAGTTCCAATAATATATTCAAACAAGCCCTCTTTATGAGCCTCATCAAAATAGTGAACTGCATCTCCGGAAAAAATAGGCAGACTTATTGAGCAGATAATCTTTCTGGCACCAAAGCCCTTCAATGCACGCATCGCCATAATAAGGGTTCCCCCTGTCCCAAGCATATCATCTGCCATAAAAACAATCTTGTCCCTTACATCTCCCAGAAGCCGTATATCTGTAATATTGGTTTTACCAGCATTCGCGGTTACCTTTGAATAATCACGTTCTTTATAGAGCATGGCAAGGGGCTTCTGAAGATTGCCTGCAAAAAATTTATTTCGGTCAACGGCACCTGTATCCGGAGAAACAACGACAAGATCGGGATCATCAAAATCCACCAGGGTCTTTAGCTTAAGAAGAACCTGATAGGATCCATGGAGGTTCTCAAGAATAAGACCCTTAAAACTATTCTCTATCTCTTTAGAGTGGATATCAATTGTTATTATCCTGTTTGCACCCATAAATTCACATATCTGACCAAACCTGCTGGCAGTCAGAGCCTCTCTTCCCTTTTTCTTATGCTGTCGGGAATAAGGGTAAGTGGGAAGAACCAGAGTAACACTTGTAGCACCTGCCTGCCGAACAGCATCCATTGTTACAAACAGAAGAAAAATATGATCATTTACAGAAAGAATATGGGTTTCATCTTCCCCGTTGAAGCTGATAGGATAATGATTTTCCACATCCTGTATAATAAAAATATTCATCCCTTTTACAGAAGAGTTTATCTCAGCCTTGAACTCTCCATTGGCAAATCTGGTAAAGGTGACAGGAAGCTTAAATGACGGTGGTTGATATTTAGTAAAATTGCTGTTGTGGTTAAGGCGTACAGAATGAAGATCTTCATTCAGATACATCATTTTCCAAACAGCTTCGACAGGCATATCATATTTTCGTGAAATATGAGCAGCCAGTCTGTTGTACTTCTTTGTATATTGCTTCTTTAAATGGCGAGTTACTTCTGCCGTAATTTTCTCGGTTCCAGGGCAGGAGATAACCCCAAGCTTAACAGGTTTTGTGGGACTCATATTTACTTCCATCGTTATAGACATTATGATCAGTATAGGGTGAACATACCATAAGGACTTTTCAGAGGTCAATATGAACAGAGGTTTTTGCGCAATATCACATAGTGGATGTTAAAACAGTTCTTTCCCTATTCACCCTTGACAACCGCCACTATTGCTCTTATATTTCAACTATAATTTCTTCGAGGGAGGGACATTTTGTCCCGACCGGCGGTTAGAGTCCGCAATCCTGATTCTTTTTCAGGGTGAAACGGTGTAATTCCGTTACCGACAGTGCAAGTCTGGATGGGAGAAGAAATGTTCCGGTACCGGAACTGTGTCTTTTTGTTCTCCCTGTGACAGCTCTCTTGAATTTAAGGAGAACATATTATGAATAAAAGAATAGTTCCCGGCTTACTTCTTACGGCAATTTTAACTGTTCTATTTTTTTCCAGCTGTACAAAACAAACAGAAAAAAAGGAAGCCCAATCCAAAGACTACTCGGTAGCACTCTTTATTCCTGGAGTTGTAGCAGGTAGTCCCACTTATGAAATGATGGTCAGAGGAGCTAAAAAAGCAATTTCTGAAATACCAAATGGGAAAATTAAAGTTATTGAAGGGGGATACAATCAGGGAGAGTGGCTGGAAAAACTTACAGTCATAGCAGCTTCCAGGGAGTATGATCTCATCGTATCTACAAATCCCGCAATGCCTGCTATAAGTGCAGAAGTATCAAAACAGTTTCCGCAACAGAAATTTTTTCTTCTGGATGGATTTCTGGAAGGAAATAACAGCATCTACACCTTCAGATACAATCAGAAGGAACAGGGATTCCTGGGTGGTTACTTTGCAGGACTGGTTACAACCAGTACAATGGAAGGGGCAAACAAAGATCTCAAAATAGGACTGATTGCCGGTCAGGAATATCCAGATATGATGCAGGCTATTCTACCGGGATTCAAAGCCGGAGCAGCAGCAGCCAATACCAATATTTCTGTGGATTTTCGTGTAGTGGGAAATTGGTATGATGCCGAAAAGGCAAGATCTCTGGCAGCAAGCATCTACGACAGCGGAGCTGATATTATCCTGACAATTGCAGGAGGCGCTAACCAGGGTGTAATTACTGCCGGCAGAAATTTGGGCAAATATGTTCTCATGTATGATGTCAGTAGTTATGACGATGCTCCTGGTATAATCGCAGGATCAACCATTATCAGACAGGAGAAAGCTGCATACGAAAAAATAAAAGAAGCTATTGCAGGTAAAATGAAATTTGGAAGTGCAGACATAGCAGATGTAAAAGGGGGATGGGTTAGTTTCGACAATAAACATCCCCTCTATCAGAAGAATATTCCTCAGGATGTAAAGGATAAGCTTCAGGAGATGCTGAACAGATTTGAATCAGGAACTCTGTCTCTTAAAATGCCGGTGTATCTGGGGAAATAAAAAATGGATACGCCCCTCCTTGAAATGCATGGTATTGCAAAAACCTTCCACAAAAATAGTGTAAAGGCTGTTGATGGAGCAAATCTCATTGTGGGTCAAAGTGAAATTCATATTATTATAGGTGAAAACGGAGCCGGAAAATCAACCTTAATGCATATTCTTTCCGGTGAAGTTTTTCCGGATTCCGGTAAAATTATATTTAACAACAGAGAGGGTATACCCGGAACTCCCTCAGAAGCTCTTGGGGAAGGGATCGGTATGCTTCACCAGCACATTAAACTTATACCGGAACTGACAGTACTGGAAAATATAATACTGGGAGCAGAGCCTTCCGGAGGATATGGTATTATTAATAGAAAAGAGGCGATAAAAAAGCTTAACCGACTTTCTGTTAAATATGATCTTTCTGCAGAACCTGATAAACTGGTCAGTACACTAAACTCCGATGAAAAACAGAAAACAGCACTGTTGTCAATTCTGTTCCAGGATATAAAACTCCTTATTCTGGATGAGCCCACAACTTTTTTCAGTGAGCTGAAAACAGACTCCGTTTATAAACTTATCCGGAAATTAAAGAGTATAGGTAAATCGGTTGTAATCATTACCCATAAACTGAAGGAAGCTGCTGCAATTGGTGATTTTATAACTGTAATGAGAGGGGGTAAAACCATTCTCACACTAAAGGCCTCAGAAACTGATCCCCATAGATTATCAAATATTATCTTTGGTGATGAAAAAAATCTTTCACCTGTACGATCCGGATCAATTTTTGGCAATCCCCTTCTGGAATTGAAAAACCTGCTATTTATTAAAAACGGGAAGGAGATCCTGGATATTTCACTGACAGTCAGAGAGGGTGAAATTGTTGTGGTAACGGGAATAAGGGAAAGCGGCCTGGAAACACTGGAAAAACTATTGTCCGGAGAATATAAAGCATCTGCCGGGATAATCATGTACAAAACAGCTGAACTGTCCGGTAGAACAGAATTAAGAAAAAGAAAGGCAGGATATATCCCTTCTGACAGAATAAAAACCGGCACCAGTACAGAATCATCTATTGCTGAAAATATGATCCTTCTCAATTATAAATCATTTTCTAAATCAGGTATTTTCAGGGCTGGATCAATTAAGAAATTCGCATACACTCTTATAAAAAAATATGGAATCACAGGGGTTCCCGGACAGATAATGTCCACACTCTCGGGTGGGAATATACAACGGGTTATGATATCCAGGGAAATAGAGGCAAATCCGGAACTGCTTATTGTTGCAGAACCCTCAAGAGGACTTGATATTAAATCAAAATCACTAATATATAATAAAATTTTCAACCTCAAAAACAAAGGATCAGGAATACTGATTATAAGCTCAGATATCGAAGAATCCCTCAGGATTGCGGACAGACTTATTATTCTGTATGATGGAAAAGTTGCCTACAGTGGAGATGGTAAAGGTATCGACAGATCCGCACTTGGTAAAATAATGCTTGGATACGACAGATGAACAGTGTTTCGGGTAGTTCGATAAAAACAGTGGCAGTAACCCTTGTGGCTGCTGTATCAATACCCGTAATTCTCCTTGCCCTATCCAGCGAAGACCCGCTGCAATCCATAACTTTCTTTTTTACCGGCCCCTTCCAAAGTACCTATAATTTAGGGAATATGCTGGACAATACAGCTATGCTGATTCTGACCGGACTTGGAATGAGTATTGCATTCAGAGCAGGTACTTTTAATCTGGGAGGAGAGGGACAGGTATATGCAGGGGCGATTACAGCAGTTATCATTTCACTCAATATAGGAAACACAGCAGGATTTACCGGAATCGTAATTGTACTGACTGCAGGCCTATTGACCGGGGCTTTAATTGCAGGGATTTCGGGGTTTCTAAAAAAACAATGGAATACAGATGAACTTATTTCAACTTTTCTCCTATCCGGTGCAATTATCCACCTTACAGATTTTCTTATTGCAAACCCCTTCCGTGACAGAAGCAGTTTTCTTATCTCCACAGAAAAAATTCCCGAAAAGCTGTTTCTATATAAACTGATGGGTTCGTCCCATCTAAATATCAGCTTTTTTTTATCAATTGCAGCTGTATTTCTTGCTTACATCTTTCTCTTCAAATCCACTACAGGATACGAAATCAGATTGACAGGGTTAAACAGAAAATTTGTTGAATATGGCGGCATTCCCTATAAACGACATCTGGTAATCCCCATGCTGATAAGCGGAGGAATGTACGGGCTGGCAGGTAGTTTCTCCGTTTTAGGTAATTTCCACATGGGGATAAAGGGGTTTACTGCCGGATTAGGCTGGAATGGTATTGCAGTGACACTCATTGCCGGAAACAATCCCATTTTTATTATTCCAGGAGCACTCATTTTTGCATATCTCGAAGCGGGAACCGAGGTTGCTATGATCCATTCCGATCTGTCCTTTGAGTTTAGCAATCTGATAAAAGCAGTTATATTCTTTTTGATTACTGCAAAAAGATTTAAACTCAGGAGGAAGGTAACCCTTGGGTAATGCTATTCTGGATATGACAACCCCGATAATCCTCGCAGCACTGGGAGGATTATTTACAGAACTTGGAGGAGTACTGAACATTGCCCTGGAAGGACTGATGCTGGTAGGAGCCTTTGCAGCAATACTAATTACCGAATTTACCGGAAGTACTCTCCTGGGAACTATGGGTGCTGCCCTGGCAGGTATCTCACTTGCATATATTTTTGGATTTATTACACTAAGATTTAGAGCTAATATATTTATCACAGGTCTGGGGGCAAATCTTTTTGCTCTGGGAATAACAAATTATCTCAGTTCAATTATATTTGGGACAAAGGGAGTTATACATTCACCGGAGTTTCCTTCCCTTCTCAGAATAGGAAATTACAATCTGTTCCTTTTTGCAGCAATTCTCAGCACAATAATTACTGTGTTTATTATAAATAAAACTGTTTTCGGACTCAGACTCAGGGCAACAGGGTATAACGCATCAGTTTCCCTGGTAAGGGGAGTGGACTCCTACTCTATTCAGATGAAAAGTTTATTAATTTCAGGAGCATTAAGCGGACTGGGAGGTGCGGCACTTTCACTTAGGCTTGGCGCTTATGTCCCGAATATGACAGCAGGCCGGGGATGGATAGCTCTTGTTGCAATTTACCTGGGTCGAAAACATCCGATTGGTATTTTTATTACATGTTTAATATTGGCCGGAGCTGAATATTTTTCAAATGCTGCACAGGGAATGTTTACGATCCCCTCAGATATTCTCCTGGCATTTCCATATCTTATTACTCTAACAGGAATGATAATTTTTTCGTTTATCAATAGAACCTTGGAAAAATAAATTTAATCATTATAATAATTAACAGGAGGACATTTATGTATCAGATACTTTCAATTGCAGGGAGTCTTGGTCTGTTTCTTTTCGGAATGAAAATAATGAGTGACGGAATTCAGAGAGCAGCAGGAAACAGACTTAAAGCCGTACTTAGTTTTATGACAACAAACAGAGTAGCCGCAGTTTTTACAGGTTTTTTTGTTACAGCCCTGATTCAATCTTCTTCTGCAACTACAGTCATGATTGTAAGTTTTGTAAATGCCGGACTTCTTAGTTTAAGCCAGGCAATCGGTGTTATTATGGGTGCAAATATAGGAACAACAGTAACCGGATGGATAGTTGCCCTGCTGGGATTTAAGTTTAAAATCACTGCCATGGCTCTTCCTGCAATAGGACTGGGGCTGCCCTTCTACTTTTCAAAAAAAATTGATAAAAAAGAGATAGGGGAAATTTTAATAGGTTTTGGTATTCTGTTTCTTGGTCTGGGATTCTTAAAAAACTCAGTTCCGGACATAAAAAGCCACCCGGAGATTCTGGAATTCATCCAGGTACTCACAGGCTATGGGATTGGATCGACACTTCTTTTTGTTATAATAGGCGGTCTCCTGACGGTAGTTGTTCAGAGCTCTTCTGCAGCAATGGCAATAACCCTGACTATGGCATACTCAGGCTGGATTGATTTCCCTACTGCAGCTGCCATTGTTTTAGGTGAAAATATTGGTACTACAATTACAGCATATCTGGCCTCTATTGGGACATCAGTAAATGCCCGAAGGGCATCCAGGGCACATACTCTCTTTAATGTCTTCGGAGTTATCTGGATGATGCTTCTCTTTAAGCCTTTCCTTCTTCTGGTAGATTTTATTGTACCTGGAGATGTCTTCTCAGGAACTGATCTGACCATTCTCCCTGCTCATCTTGCAATGTTTCATACCCTCTTTAATATTGTAAATACTACTATTAATATATTTTTTATTCCCCAGCTGAGTTACCTGGTACGAAAACTTGTACCGGAAAAGGGAGTTGAAAGCAAGGAAATCTATTCGTTTAAATATATTTCCACAACAATACAGGACACCCCTGAATTCTTCTTAATACCAATAAAAAAAGAACTCTATAAACTCACAGAAATTGTAGAAGAGATGTTTACACGGTTCTGGAAGGTATTTCAACACCCAGATAAAAAAATGGGAACGGAAGTGGAAGACCTTAAGAAAATGGAAGATTATACGGATCAGATGCAGGAAGAGATTACCCAGTATATACTGGATGCCTCCAATGACAGCCCTCAAAGTGGAAATGCCGAGAGGATTAATGCACTTATACGAATAGCAAATGAGCTTTAAAGTATTGGAGATGCCTGTTTTAATCTTATTCTCCTTGCAGAAAGGAGATATCAGAAAAAAATAATTATTGATGAAAAGGGTCTGGATGATCTGGCTCCATACACAAAAACGGTAGAAGATTTTATTCTATTCATAAAAACACACCTTAACAGATATATTAATGATACTGAACTGAAGGCTGCACTGAATCTGGAAGAAGAGGTTGATAATCAAAGAAACCTGCTCAGAAAAAAGTGCCAGCTCCGGCTGCAGAAGGGAGCAAATGTAAAAGGAGAGCTTTTATACATAGATATAGTACGTAATATTGAACATATTGGTGACTACTCCATGAATATCGCGGAAGCCCTTAGATATCTAAGATAGAGATAGATCTATCCCTCAAAAGGTTTCACATCCATATCCAGAAGTCCCTTAAGGATTTTTCGGACTTTTTTCTCCTGCCGGGAGACTTTTTCGTCAAGGTCTGACAGGAAACTATCCAGTTTATCCAGCCTTAGGTTCCCTGCTGTTCCTGTACTGGTTCTGGTTTTAATCCCGTCAAGGGGGCTCATGGTTTCGACACGCTCCAGGTGGGTTCCAACCTCTTTATAGGCATCTCTGAAATTTTTTCCGGCCAATACCAGTTTAAGAGCCTCGTCAGTTGCAAATATATCAGAACTGAATGCCTTTTCGAGATTCTTTCTGTTTACTACCAGTTCAGTCACTGTCAGCTGCATTATTCTAACACTCTGCAGAGCAAGTTTTATTCCCCGGATAAAGGGCTCTTTAACTTCCTGAAAATCCCTGTTGTATCCAGTCGGCAGGGACCGGATAATATTTTTTATCTGAATGCTGTATGCAGAAAGGGATGCAGATTTTGCCCTCATAAGTTCCAGACCATCAGGATTTTTTTTCTGAGGCATAATACTGGAACCGGAACACAGCTCCGATGGAAGACTGAAATATCCAAATTCGGGGAGAGAAAACAGTATGAGATCCTGAGCCATTTTACTTAATGTCAGGAGAACCTGATCAAGGGAATCGATTATCAGGGATTCAAATTTCCCTCTGGAATTATTTACATAAAGAACATTGTTTTGTACTTTTGAAAACCCCATAAGAGAAGCTGTAAGTTCTCTATCAAGGGGAAGAGGTACTCCGTAACTTGCTGCTGAACCCAGGGGACTCTGATCGATAACATTAAGTATTGCATGTATCATTCCAATAGAATCACCGAGCTCCTCTGCAAATGCTCCGGCCCAAAGTCCTACAGAAGAAGGCATGGCAACCTGCATATGGGTGCGTCCCGGCATAGGAGTCATTTCATGTTTAAGAGCAAATTCAAGCAAAGTTTTGGATAAAGAAATAGATTCGCTTATAAAACCGAAAAGAAAATCCCTTGAGTATATACGTAAGGCTGTAAGAACCTGATCATTTCTGCTTCTGCCGGTGTGTATTTTTTTTCCTGCATCTCCTATATGGGAAACCAGGTAATTCTCAATGGCAGTATGGCAATCCTCATCGGAAGGCGTAATGGGAAATATATTTTTTACAGATAGGTTCACAATATCTTTCAACCCTGTTTTAACAGCTTCCAGCTCCTCATCACTCAAAATACCCATGGAATTGAGCATTTCTCCATGAGCAGTACTTGCTATACAATCAGAAATTACCAAATTCTGATCCAGCTCAAAATCCCTGCCTACTGTAAACTCTTCCATTAGTTTATTAAGTGAGTAGTTTTTCTGCCACAGCTTTCCCATACTAGACTCCTTCCGCAGATTTTTGAGACAACAATACCCAGGGTCCTTAAAATTGTCAACTTTAATACTCTTGCCCCGGCTTTAACTAAAACTCCAGGATGGCAGGAAGAAGAGGAGTATCGACCCCATCACTATCCCTTAGAAGATATCGCAGACGGGTCACAAACTTGTCTGCAAAAACAGAATAGGAATTGGTGTCGATAGTAATTCCACTCTCCCGGGGAAATTGAAAAAGAAGAGACCAGTTATCGTCCCTAAAATAAAAAGAAAACGGATCAGGGGAAACCCCCTCCAGTTCTCCCAAAAGAACCTGATTCCATTCCTCGGGTATGAGAATATTCTCCCTGGTAAACGAAATAATAATTTCATTTTCCATATACCTGTAATACCCATACCAGGTTTCTATAGCATTGGGATAAATTAAAGGGAATCCAGGGGATTTAACAGGCCCCCTGATCAGACTGGAAATCTCAGTCTCCTTTCCCGATACAGGAAACAGAATAAAAAATAAAATGAGGATAAACCAGACAGATACCTTCTTATTCAAATCAGTAATTCCCTTTATTCCACAGTGACACTCTTGGCAAGATTACGAGGCTGATCTACATCCCTGTTCAGTTCCAAAGCAGAGTAAAATGCAAATAACTGCAGGGGAACAACCATAAGATAGGGATACATTAACGGGTCAGCAGAGGGTATCCAGATTACATCATCAACAATCGCTTCAACCTCATCATCCCCTTTGACGGCTATTGCAATAACTTTACCCTTTCTCGCCTTAACTTCCTTTATATTATTGATTACCTTATCCCGTAGATTGTCATCGGGGACAAGAAAAAGGCTTGGAGTATTTTCGTTAATAAGAGCAATTGGTCCATGTTTAATTTCAGCTGAACTGTAACCTTCAGCATGTATATAGGATATTTCCTTCAGCTTCAATGCCCCCTCTAGAGCAACCGAATAGTTTAAACCCCTTCCAAGAAACAAAAAATTCTCATATTTTGAATATTTCCGGGCTATTTTCTCTATCTCTACAGTATCTGAAAGAATTTCTTTAAGTTTTCCAGGAACCTTTCCAGGGCAGAGACTATTCTCAAGCCCTCTTCAAAGGAAAGATGCCGCATTCTTGCAAGAATAAGGGTCAGAATATAGAAAACAGTAATCTGCGAAGTAAAGGCTTTGGTGGAAGCAACTGCAATCTCCGGACCGGAATGGATGTAGACTCCCCCATCTGATTTCCGTGGAATTGTAGACCCTACAACATTGCAGACCCCAAGAACCCTTGCACCCTTCCTCTGGAGTTCTTTCATTGCATATAGGGTATCTGCAGTTTCTCCGGACTGAGAGACAACAAAATAGAGAGTATCTGGCTGTACTACCGGATTCTTGTACCTGACTTCAGATGCAAGTTCAGTGGAAGCAGGTATTCTTGCAATACTCTCAATTAAATAGGCTCCAACCATACCCGCATAGAAGGATGTACCTGCTGCAACTATCTGAATACGTTTTACATTTAGAAGTTCCGCCGGAGTCATATTCAACCCACCGAGATGTCCCGTAGCTCCATCCTTATCTATTCTGCCAACAAAAGCCCTTAGAATAGATTCGGGCTGTTCAAAGATCTCTTTCTCCATGAAAAATTCATGTCCGTCTTTTTCAATCTGTTCAAGATCCCACCCTATATTCTCTATTTTTTTCTGCAGTTCCTGTTCATTAAAATTAAAGGTTTTATATGTATCAGGGGTAATGACAACCAGTTCCTTATCTTCCAGATAGATAACCTGCTTTGTATGTGCCATGATCGCAGTAACATCCGAGGCAATAAACATCTCGGAATTCCCTATGCCCAGAACAAGAGGGGAACCGTTTCTGACTCCAACTATCTTATTGGGAATATCTCTGTGCATTACTGCAATACCGTAGGTTCCCTTTAGAAGAAATACTGATTCACGAACCGCATCTTCAAGATTACCGGAATAGCGGGAAGCGATAAGATGTGAGATCACTTCCGAATCTGTATCAGAAATAAATGTATGCCCCTCATCTATGAGTCTGTTCTTTATAGTCTGAAAGTTCTCAATAATACCATTATGAACAAGAACAATTTTTCCGGAATCATCGCTATGGGGGTGGGCATTTGCGTCAGTCACTTCCCCGTGAGTTGCCCATCTGGTATGACCTATACCCGTATTACCCTCCAGATCCCCTGGGACAATTTCCCTAAGATCCTTAATTTTACCCTTTCGTTTTATTGTTCTGAATTTTCCCTTATCACTTATGCAAATCCCGGCAGAGTCATATCCCCTGTATTCCAGTCTTTTCAATCCTTCCAGTAAAACTTCCGATGCCTTTTTAGGTCCACAGTATCCTACGATTCCACACATTCATTCTTCCTTTAAATAAGATTTAGATCACTAAACTACAGCAGTAAAATAAAAAAACATAGTGTAATAGAGAGGTATCCTTAAAAACCAGTATATTACAAGAACTGCCATTGATAAGTTACCCCATTTCTCCTTTTTTTTCAATTATTTGAAATCACCATACATTTTTACCCCGTACTAAGAGACAGGGCTGCAGAACTATTTGGAAAAAGATTTTAAGAGGGGTAAAAGATGAAGAAAATCAAAATAATATCTTTCGGGTCGTTATGGAGTTACATGCTGATTGCTGTAATAATAAGCTGTGTTCCATTGGAAGACTACAGAAAAATTATAGAAAAGGATATCCAGCCTCCTGCTTTTATTTCCATGGGTACAGAAGATTCAAAAACTCTAATTTTACAGTTCTCAGAAGATATAAGCGTTTTGGAAAATCATATACTCATAGAACCCCTGGCAGAAATATTATCTGTTACTACTCAACAAAATATACTAAAAATAACCTTCAAAAATCCTATGGAACCGGGAAAACTCTTTAAAATAGAAATTACAGTGGAAGACCTTTCGGGAAATTCCCTTGGTATCCTCTCGGATTTTTATGGATTTAATTCGAATCTGCCGGGAATTATAATTAATGAATTTACTACCCAGGGGTCTTCAACCAACCCGGATAAAGTTGAACTGAGGGTACTGAGTCCCGGTAATACTGCAGGTTTATCTCTTTTTGAAGGGATTGACACAAACTGGGC
>JAJRQE010000204.1 GCA_024280415.1 Spirochaetota bacterium
GAAATACCAATAAATCCGTTTACTGCCGGTGTATACTGTGCAACTATGATAGCCCAGATTGATGTATTAAAAGAGAATGGTCACGCATACTCTGAGATTGTAAATGAATCTGTTATTGAGGCAGTAGATTCTCTTAATCCTTATATGCACTTTAAAGGTGTTTCCTTTATGGTGGATAACTGCTCCTATACAGCCAGGCTAGGATCCCGTAAATGGGCGCCAAGATTTGATTACCTTCTTTCCCAGCTGGCATATCCGGCAGTTGATTCCGGAAAAGAGGTTGATGCCGGGCTAATTGATAGGTTTATTAACCATCCGGTTCATAAAAGTATTGCTGTTCTTGCAGAACTAAGACCTTCGGTTGATATTTTCTTAAGTGAATAATAGAGTAGGGATTTAAAAATTAGTATGCGTACGGATCATATAATCTGACCCGTACGCCGGTTCCTGCTATATCTCTTTTTTCCCGCGGTAGAGGTTAGCTACAGCTATTATTGAAGTAGTGAGTATTAGAATAAACGATATTGCATTTATTACCGGAGTGGAACCATCCCTGACCTGCTGGTATAAATTGATAGGAAGTGTTGATTGCGAACCAATCAGAAAGAGTGTTGTGTTGAAATTCTCAAAGGACATGAGAAAAGCAATTGCCGCTCCTCCTACAAGAGATGGTCGTAAGAATTTCAGGGTAATAAACCAGACTACCTCGAATTTATTTGCCCCCAGGTTGAAAGCGGCTTCCTCCAGTGTTCGGTCAAATTTCCTTAGTCTTGCAGAAATTATCATAGTTACAATTGTTGTTATAAATGAGAACTGTCCAATTACTACAAGCCAGAAACTCGGGGTCAGAAATTTGAAGTAAATCCCTAAAGTATCTTCAAGAAAAATTCCCAGAGCATTGGAAAAGAGCAGTATTGATATACCAAGAATAACCCCTGGTATAACAAGGGGAGCTATCATTAAAAAATACAAAGCACCCTTAAACTTAAAATCTTCCTGCTCGAATAGAAAAGCCGCCATAGTTCCTATAATTGTAGAAAAAAAGGAGACTGCAACTGCTGTTTTAAAGGATGTTGCGATTCCCCGAAGATTAATTTTGTCATGAAAAAGTCCGACTTTATCGGGGCCGTCGCCAAAGAACCAGTCCAGGGTAAAGCCCTTCCAGGGAAGTGAAGGAAACATGGAATCGTTGAATGCAAGAATCATCGTTATAACCAGCGGGGCAAAGAGGAAAAGAAAAAATATAAATATAAAAAATTTGTAACCTGCAAGATATGTTTTTGAATTTGGTAATGTTCGTATCATTTTATTACCTTCCTGAATTCCTGTTTGGTAACTTTAAGTGCGATCCATATTATAAGGGAAGAGAGTAGGAGAAGAAGAAATCCGAAAGCACTTCCCTGTTCCCAGTTAAAATAAATAATTATCTGGTTGTAGATCTGTTCGGTGAACCAAAGGGAATTTTTCCCACCCATCAGTTTTGGAGTTAGATAACTTCCCAGAACCAGCATGAAAACAATAATTGAACCTGACATAATTCCCGGCATTGTATAGGGAATAATTATCTCTTTCCAGATTGCTATTTTTTTTGCTCCAAGATCGTGGGCAGCCTCTATAAGTGCATCGTCCATACTCCCTAGTACCCCAATTATCGGTACTATCATAAACAGCATGGAAGTGTATACCAGCCCCATTATCATGGTAATATCGTTGTAAAGGAGCTCTATGGGCTGCTTGAATACTCCGATTTTTACCAGAAACTGATTCAAAACACCACTTTCCCTAAGAAGTATCATCCATCCATAAACTCTTATAAGCTCGCTTACCCAGAATGGTACAAGAATAAGTACCATCAGGAGTCCCTGTGTTTTAATACTCGCAACCTTTGTAATATAAAAAGCTACAGGAAGTGAAATTACAAGGACAATTGCAGTAACAAACATAGAATAGAGAGCCGTCCTTACAAAAGTGAGCCAGTAGATTGGTTCGGTGAAAAAAGCTTTATAGTTGGTAAGGGTAAACCCATTAGTACCGGAGCTTGTGAAGGAGATCCTAAGCAGTTCCAGATGGGGAAGAACAATCAGTAGAAACAGCCAGAGAGCTACAGGAATAAAAAATATTACAAAACTCCATCTTATTTTATTTGGTTTATATTTCATCATCATAAATTCTCTTTTCCATTCTGTTAAAACATACAGCAGCTTCAGGATCCCAGCCGATTTTAATACTGTCTTTTGCTTTTATATGATCAAACTGTCTGTTCTGGGGGAGAGCTACAATTATCTCATCTTCGGTCTTTTCAGGAGTAACCAGCAGCCGGCTGTTTCCTCCGTCAAAAAGTATTGCTTTGACATCGGCGTTTATGATATTGAATTCCGGTTTTGGGTTGGAAGGATTTATAATTATGGCTTCGGGTCTGACAAACATATCAAAAAAATCACTGTTCTGGAGATTGAATGAATCTGAAAGAGTATATAGATCTCCGGATTTTGTTGCAGCAAAAAACTTTCCTGATTCATCTTTTTTTAGATCCACTCTGAATTTATTGTTATTTCCAACAAACTGGGCAACAAAGGAGGATGCCGGATTGCTGTAAAGGTTCTGAGGGGTATCCAGTTGTTCAAATTGTCCTGCATTCATAACAGCTACATAGTCACTCATAACCATTGCTTCTGACTGATCGTGGGTTATATAAACAAAAGTAGTTCCAACCTTGACCTGGAGTTTTTTTAGCTCTACCTTCATGTGTTCCCGAAGCTTTGCATCCAGAGCCCCCAGGGGTTCATCCAGAAGAAGTACAGTTGGTTCCAGAACCAGTGCTCTGGCAATTGCTACTCTCTGTTTCTGTCCTCCGGAAAGCTGGTTAATTTTTTTAGGACCCGATTCCGGTAAACCAACCCTCTCTAGCATGTTGTTTACTTTCTTGTTAACAGCCTCTCCTTTTTCACCTCTTCTTTTGAGGCCAAAAGCAATATTTTCAAAAACGTTCATCATTGGAAATAGAGCCAGGTGCTGAAAAACAAGATTAACGGGCCGTTTATTTGGCTCAATTCCAAGCATATCCCTGCCCTGAATTTCCAGTGTTCCGTTTGTGGGCTTATAAAATCCGGCTATCATTCTAAGGAGTGTGGTTTTACCGCAGCCTGATGGGCCGAGGATTGAGAAAAATTTTCCATCCTCTACATCAAAGGTAAGGTTGTTAACTGCAGTAAAATCACCGAATTGTTTTGTTAAACCCTTTACGGATAAAGCAATCTGCATTTTATACCATCCTGTTTAGTTTCCGATTAAGTTATAGTTAGGAGGCTCGTGCAAAATCAGTATTTTACACAATACCTTTTATGTGGTCGACAATACGATTCTATACAATGTAATTAATTATATTGTCTAAATAGTCTGCCAGTTCCTAAAATTATTATTTTTTGGAACTGGCTATTCTGATATAAAAAAAGCAGGCGGTATTTCCGCCTGCTTCAATGAAACAGAGTTTCTAGTTAGCTGCTCTGATTTTATCCATGATTTTGCCTTCCATCTCTTCGAGTCCGGCAGGTACAGTTGGATACCAGTTTGTATTTGCAAGTGCTTCCGGAGGAAGTCCTCTGGCAAAGTTGTCAGCAATTTCAGGATCCAGGTATTCGCCTGCATCTTTGGATGCTGTTCCGTATTTCTCTGCATTTGTAAAAACTGCAGCATTTTCCGGTCTGAGAATAAAGTTTATCCATGCATAGGCACCTTCAACATTCTCGGATTTTGCAGGAATTGCAAATGTATCTACCCATGCAAGAGGTCCGCTTGTTGGTGCAAGATAATCAATGTCAGGATTTTCTTCGTGGAGTTTCCATCCGGCCTGTTCCCATGCCATTGCAGCATAGAGTTCACCTGATCGGAGGGATTCAAGAAGCTGGTCACTGTTGTCATAATAGTTTCTTACAACAGGTTTTGCAGCTATAAGAGCAGCGCCAACTTCATCAAGGAATTTCTGGTATCCGTCAAGATCACTGTAGAGTGCAAAGGGATCATAACCTAAAGAAAAACCCATTGCTATAAGAGTTGGTCGTTTCATCCTGTAGGAAACTCTTCCTGTGTATTTAGGATCCAGAAGGTCTTTATAGTCTTTAATTTCGGGTGCAAGTTTTGTATTTACTATAAGTCCTGAAGTTCCGTAAACATGAGGTACACCATAGCTTTTGCCGTCTACCATTGTGTTTTTCTTTACAGCTGCAACAAGTGAGGGATCCAGCTGATCTGTATTTACCATAGACCAGTCAATAGGCTGGTAGATTCCGAACTCTGCCTGAACTGCAGAAATTCTATCCTGTGATGGCTGTGCAAGGTCAAAACCTCCGCCCCGGGTAGCTCTTAATTTAGAGATCATCTCTTCGTTATTACTCTTAATAACTTCTACATCAATGCCTGTTTCTGCTTTAAACTTGGCAATAAGTCCTTCAGGTGCATATCCACCCCAGGTCAGAAGTCTGAGAGTTGTGTTTACTGGTTCTTCAGCAGCTTTTTCTTTTGATCCTGCTGCGAAAGCAAATCCTGCCATTAGTACAAGAAGTGCTAAAAGTATTGGTAATACCTTTTTCATTTATTCCTCCAATATAGAATATTTACACATATTGTATATTGGGTATTTAAAAAAGGCAACAAAAATAACGTTAAAAGTTCGTTAACGAACTAAAAAAGGTTAATAAAAGATCAACAAAAGATCAATATCAACCATTTATTTGATTAAAAATATTTATAAAATTATATAAAAGGGATTTGACATATTACTTTCTGATATTCATAATGCATTGATCAGGAGGATGTACTATGAAATTTCTAATTATTGACGGTTATTCCAAAGGCAGCAGAGGAAAACTGGATGAAGCAGGAATGACCTATGCATGGAAGTTATATGCAGATATGCTTCTAAAATATATGCCCGAAGCTGAGTATGATGTTTTTTTCCCCACTGATACATCAGTTGAGGACTTTCCAGGAAGGAAAGAGCTCGAAACCTATACCGGAATAATCTGGACTGGTGCAGATCTGGATATTAATGAGACCCATATTCCAACAAATGCCGCACAGATAAAGCTTGCAGAACTTGCCTATGAGGTCGGAAGTGATGCGTGGGGCAGCTGCTGGGGGATACAGATGGCTGCAGTTGCTGCAGGAGGAAGTGTTGAACGGAACCCCAGGGGACGAGAAATGGGAATAGGCAGGAAAATTACAAAGACCCCAGCGGGAATGAATCATCCTCTCCTTAAAGGAAAGCCTCCTGTGTACTACGGTTTTGAAAGTCATTATGATATAGTTATTGATGTTCCAGAGGGAGGAGTTGTTCTTTCCAGAAACCCCTTTAGCGGAATCCAGGCTATGGTTGTAGAACATAAAAAAGGCACCTTCTGGGCTTCCCAGTATCATCCGGAGTATAATCTTTATGAAATTGCAAGACTTACCCTGGCGAGAGAAAAGCTTCTTACAGAACATGGATTCTTTAAGGATCATGAAGCCATGCAGTCCTATGTTGATAAGATGGAGGAACTCTACAGAGAACCGGACAGGATGGATCTTAAATGGCAGCTGGGGCTGGATGAAGATTTGATTGACGATTCTATCCGACAGGTGGAATTTAAAAACTGGCTTGAATTTATTAAAAATAAAAATTCGTAATAAATGAAACTAACCAGAAGGAGATTTATGGATTAAGTTCCTTCTGGTTCCAGTACTTTTTATTTACTTCAATCACTATTTCCGGGACGTTAGTCACAATACCGTCAACCCCCAGATTAAAATATTTTTGAACCTTTAACGGATCATCCTCTGTCCATGTGATTACAGTATATCCTTCAATCTTCTTGGTTATAAACATTGTAAAAGGATTGATTTTGTACCGTGTTGGTTTAAGGATATTGGGTTTGCATATGTATTTACCTCCGCCATTACGAAGATACCAGGGAAGTTTTTTCCAGTTTGTATAAATTAAAGCTGTATTAAGTGAATTGTCTGTTTTTCTTACACCCAGAATTGCAACAGGATTGAAAGATGAGATAATAACTCTGTTTTCAAAATTATGC
>JAJRQE010000205.1 GCA_024280415.1 Spirochaetota bacterium
AATAAAAGTATTCAGATTATTGGAAAAAATTTCTGACTTACCCTCAAGATTATTTCTGAAAGCATTAAGGGTCATAACCGAAGATTTTAGTTTTGAACCGACATCTGCTTCTGAATAATATGCATGCAGAACTCCTTCAGAGACGAAACCGGCAGAAATCATACTGTCTATCTGCGTCAGGACAGGCGCAAGGTATTGGCTGGCCAGTTCATCCCACAACCTGTCAACATCTGTAAATTCCTCCATCCTGTCTTCTCCAAGAATCCTGACAGCATCTTCGCCTTTCAGCTTTTCCAGTTCATTTTCAAACTGATTAACCAAAAGAATCAATTCTTCTTTCAACTCAGGGAGGGGCTGAGTGTGGGTAAGTAATCCCGCAGTTTTATTATTTAAAGAGACAAGGCTGGAAACAACTCGCTCAGCCTGATATTCCATATTTTTTACACGGATTATCGCATTTAAATAGAAGAGAGATACAAAAGCTGCAATAAAAAACCCAAGAGCCATTGAAAGCTCTACTATAGAGAGTTTAAATCGTATACGCATAATGTGCCACTATAACATAATTATCAGACCTTAACAATTATTTATATGAAAGCTTTTTGTGCTCCCTATCGAAACAGAACCGTTCCAACAGACAGCCCAGAAGCATCCTGTTAGGATTACCAAATTAAAGATACAGCTTTACATATATACGCCTTATTATACTTTTTAAAAATTATGTATTGTTTTTTTCTTACAGTCTGGTAAACTGTTTAGACAATTGAAAATGGAGGCTTCAATGAAAAAAATATTTTTTGGTTTACTATTAGTACTGATTCCGGTACTTTTATTTTCCTTTGACCCGGGATGGCTCAACAATGTCATCTTCTTTAATGGTACATCCAATGATATCGAGTATATCTTTATGTCACCAGGAGACAG
This sequence comes from Spirochaetota bacterium, assembly GCA_024280415.1. GTDB lineage: Bacteria > Spirochaetota > Spirochaetia > B11-G9 > B11-G9 > JAJRQE01. Next base: position 925 of record JAJRQE010000205.1, read on the forward strand.
TGATTACTGGGGTCCGGAAATTCTTAACTCTGAAAGGGTTCTTGAATCAAGACAGGATCTTGGTTTCTATATTCTGTATCCTGATGAATGTAACGACTTTGATATTCTGGCAATTGACAGCAATGGTGATGCTTTGTATATCTACGATTATACAATTTGTGACGGAACAGAAGAAACCATTGCCTTCAGTAAACGGGATATGGCCGATGAACAGCCATATTTTGATTTTATTGAACTGGAAATAATAAATGAAATTGAAACAGAGATATACTATATGTTTGTTTCACCCGCAGACTCAGAGATGTATGGAGTCGACCTTCTGGATGAAGTTACAACAATTCCCCCGGGAGATTCACTGACTCTTCTTGTACCAATTGACGAGGAAGCCGTAGATTACGACTTTATGGCGGTGGATGAAAATAACGATACCTACAGTTTTTCTTATTCTCTCGACCCGGAATATGGATCCTCTGACGAAGTAGCAATTGAAATGAGTGATCTGGATTAGTCCCTGTCAATTATTTTTACAATGCTTCCCTTCCTGATCGTTCCGGTTTGCAGAATCCTGCAGAACCTGACATTACGGGAAAGGGAGCATTTTCTTCCATCCTTTATGATCAAACATTCCGGATAACATTTCTTCCTTGGGGAACTCACAGAAAGCAGAGCATTTTCTATCTGGATCTTTGTTCCTGTCTGAAGTACTTCAGGATTTAAACCGGTAATACGAATTGTTTCCTTAAATCTGGAAAAACACAGACCCTGCACAGGTTCAGAAAATATTTCTTCAAAGCACTTATCAAAGAATAGAGTAAGCTGCCTGTTACTGCCCGATTCTGAATAGGAATCTCCTTCCAGTCCAAAGTCTTCGATCAGTCTGCCCTCTTCTATCTCAATCCTTTTTTCTTTCTTTACCCTGCTCAAAAATATCTTTGTTATTTTAGCCATCATTCCCTCAGTTATAATCGGGATATATCCGAAACATGAATCTCATTCACCTTGTCAGAAATTTTGACAGAGGGACAAAAATCTGCAGATCATAATCCGGAGTTGGGTACAGAAGTTCACGCTGATTTAGAGCAGCCAAATTGATTGTTTCTGTACGTCTCATAGTTTCCGGATCTCTGGTAAGGTCATCGAAATAGCTTGCTGATCTTGTAAAATTCACCATTGCTGCAGAAAATTTTGAAGGATCACCTGTACTGACAGACAAACGGTAGAGAGCAACACCCATATTATTGTATGCCCTCATTAATTTTTCCACCATCAGTCGCTGGTCTTTCCTCTTTTCAATATCGATAGAAAATTCCCTGTTTAACTGAGAATCCAGTATATCCAGAAGATGATTATAGTAACCCTGTGCCGCAAAATAATCATGTCTCATTAGCAGTGTATTTGCAGTCGCAAACAACAGATTACTGTTAGTGGAAAATGAGCCGGCCGCATTGTAAAACTCCAGTAAAGCTTCCCTGTAGTCTTCTTTTCTATACCTGATATACCCCTTATTATAGTAAATCTCAGGAATAAACAAACCTTCTCCCTCTGCCTTTTCATATAACATAAAAGCCATTTCCAGATCTTCACTTATAAAATAATAGATATCTCCCAGATCAGCATAAAGCTGGCCATAGGCTCTGGATCTTCCGTTTATAAAATTTCTGCTCCGGGAATTTTCCAGTAACTCTATACCCTGCTGATAGACCTCT
>JAJRQE010000206.1 GCA_024280415.1 Spirochaetota bacterium
AATAAAAACTGTTGTCAGCAGGGCCGGTGAGGGAACGAAGGTAGTTTTAACAGGGGATCCCTACCAGATTGATTCCCCTTATCTGGATTCAAACTCCAATGGTCTTACTTATCTGGTAGAAGCATTTAAAGGGCAGGATATCTATGGACATGTTCTTCTGGAAAAGTCGGAGCGAAGCAGGCTTGCAGAGCTTGCGGCTGAACTTTTGTAGATAGATGCACTTGGATAATATAACAAATCTTTTTGTGAACTTTCGAATTGAACCTGCCGACAATTATACGGTATGAAACGATGGATTTTGCTAATTTTCTGTTTAAATGTGTTTCATCTCTATGCAGATGTTACATTCGGTGGACTCAACCTTTCTGAATCAGATCATCTTCTGTTCTATGCAGATACTTCTGGTCCCGGTTATGGTGAGTATCGAACTATGTTTCTGGCAGATTTGCCAGGCAAAAAGATGCGGCAGCTTACATTTTTCCCGGAGAGGGTTGTTCTTCTTGAAAATGGGACTAAGCTTCAGATTGAGAACAGGTTCGGAATTTTCCGTACAGATGAAGGTTTTCTCAATTTAAGAGCTGTTAAGGAATTCCCCTCTTTTGAAAATGGAGCCGAGATACAAAACGGCAAAATTTCCAATGTCGAAGCATCTCCTGATGGTCAGTATCTGCTCTACTACAAACCCACGGGTTTTTCCTATGCAGACCTGGTCCTCTTTAATATTAAGGATCAGCAGGAAGTAATTATCTCTATGGAGAATGAATTCTCTCTGGATGATACTGTTGCAAGGTGGTCCCGGGATTCTGAATATTTTGTATATTCAAAAAAAGGTTCTATCTACTATTTTTCAATTGACCAGCTTGGGAATGACAGATTAATAGCCGAAGAGTTCAGATCAATCGGCAGAGGCGGAATCGCCAGTGTTAAATGGTCTTCATGGGATGATTTATACTATATAAACGAAGACAGGGTTTACAGAATAAATTCTGCTGAGTTTTTTACACAGTCCATTTACAGCGGACTGTTTGGTATCGGGACAATGATAGGTAAGGTTCCTTTTACCTTTGATCAGAATTTTGACAGTTTTGATATATCTCCGGACGGGAAGAAAATTCTGTTAAACAGGGGTGGACGAAATCTCTTTCTCTACTATCTTAAGGCAGATGATTATCGTTCTACAGGGGATATAAAATCACTTCCCTACCTTTTTCTTCCGAGAAATACAACAATTAAAAGGGTAATCTGGTCAAGTGATAATCTTATAACAATTCTTGCCACGAGCATATTTGACGGAAGTTTTAATTCCTCCATATTCAGGATTGATCTTGTTTCTCAGAATGCTGCGTTAAGTTTTAATCAGACAGATGATAAAGATGTAGTGGATATAGTTCTTTCGGAGAATGAAGAAAGCATAGTTCTTATGGACAGCAAAGGTATTACTCTAAAAAATTATAGATCCTGGATCGATAATTCCACTTATATTCATTCGGAACCCTTTCATGTTATCTGGAAAGATAACAGCAGTATTATTATATCCGGAGCTTCCTACACCGAGTTGATAAATGTTGAGTCCGGAGTATCTGATATGATAACTCTTTCCCAGCCCGGGAGCTACGGCTACAGGGAAGACGGATCGGTTTATACCACCCTGGATGATAATACGGTAAGGGTGCTTGATGCGAATAACAGCTGGGTTGCTGACGAGGATCTGGAAAAAGAAATTACAATCCTTCCCCCTAATGTTGCATCTTTGAGCAAAAGGGTTTATCTGGAACAGAGTTTTTCCGGAAGTTATACAAATACAATTATGGTCAGAGATATTGAAGGGTATGGAACAGAAGCTCTCTTCGCACCCCCCGAAAAAATGTATGAACCTTTTCCAGAGGTGGAAGATCCCTGGAATATGGAAAATTTTACCCATGGATCCCGAATCAGAAGACGGGAAGTATCTCTGGTTTTCAATGCTGTTGACTCTGTAGAGGGGCTGACAGAAATACTTAATATTCTTTCAGAATATGAAATTAGATCTACCTTTTTTATAAATGGTGAATTTATGCGTCGCAATCCTGAGGCTGTTAAAGAACTGAGTCTTTCGGGTCATGAGATTGGATCTATGTTTTATATATATTTTAATATGACAGATGCAAAGTTTAATCTGGATGCAAATTTTATCAAACGAGGGCTGGCCAGAAACGAAGATGATTATTTCCTCTTGACAGGACGGGAGTTATCATTACTATGGCATGCACCCTATTATTTTGTTAATAGCGACATAATTGAAGCGTCAGCATCTATGAATTATTCCTATATAGGCAGGGATCTCGATCCTATGGACTGGGTCTCTCTGTCTGACTGTGATGGAGAATCAATGTATGTTCCGACTATGGATATAATTGAAAATATAATGTCTGACAAGAAACAGGGATCTATTATCCCTATACGCATAGGACAGACTGTCAGAGGCAGGGATGATTATCTTTTCCAGAATCTTGATCTGCTGATAAACGGTCTTCTTATTCAGGGGTATGATATTGTTCCTGTTACAACGTTAATGGAGCATGTACAGTAATTGGAAAAGATCATGTTTTTATGCTGATCAATCTTAGACGGAAACAGGAATAAATTATTATTCCTTTAGTGGAGGAGAAAGAGTGGGGACATTCAATCGTCTGAATGCATATAAGGAAACACACATTAAGACTGCCAGCGGTGGTAAGCTTATTCTCATGATTTATGATGAAGCTGTCAGACAGCTTGATATTGCACTGGAAGCACTTGAGAATGGAAAATACAAGATGGACAGTGTAAGTAACTCCATTATTAAAACTCAGGATCTTATAACTGAGCTCATAGTATCTCTCGACTTTGAGAAAGGTGGAGAAATTGCAAGTTCCCTTTTCAGCCTCTATATGTTCTTTAATCAGCAGCTCATGGAGGCAAATATTAAAAAGGATATTGAACTCTTAAAAAAAGTCAGAGTTTATCTTACAGATCTCCGGGGAGCCTGGACAGAGGTCGTTGCCAAGGCAGGTGCCGAAAATGTACAGGATGAAAGATCCGGGGGCATAAATATTGCGGGTTAATCCCATGAATATTCAGAACCCTGTAGAGCATAAGCTTCTTGAGTTATACCGGAAACATGATTACATTGCCTATGAACTTATAAATCTTCTTGAACTCACAAAAACTGAAATAGGTGAGGGTTCCGGCAATAAGCTGGAACTTTACAGCACCCTTGAGAGTGAGATTATTTCGAAATTAACCGCTGTTGTCAGGGTTATAGAGGGATATGAATTGATTGATGGCTCAGTTTCTGCGGGGTTTTACAGATGCAGCATGGAAAGCCTGAAACTCAGGCGGTCAATTCAGATCCTTCACAACCGTAATATTGATTTACTAAAGTACTCTCTTGACAAAACTTTAAAAATGATAGATTCATTTTCCATGAATACAAAATATAAACTACCTTCTTTAAATGAACCTTCTCCCAGGTTTGTTGATTTTAGTGTATGAAAGATAAATTACTTCTTTTAGACGGATTCAGCCTGATTTTCAGATCTTACTGGGCTTTTATCCATAGTCCTGTGAGGAATCCGGAAGGTATGAATATATCGGCAGTGTTCGGATTTTTCAGTACCCTTATTTCGCTTCTGGAAAAGAATGATCCCGGTAGTTTTGCGGTAGTGCTGGATTCACCGGGACCCACCTTCCGGCATAAGATCTATCCCGAGTATAAGGCAAACCGAGAAAAGACTCCGGAAGATCTTCTTCTCCAAATTCCTGTTATTAAAGAGTTTCTTGAAATACTTGGTCTCCCTGTTCTGGCCAGGGAAGGTTATGAGGCAGATGATCTCATGGCATGTGCAGCCAGAAAGGGTGAGGTCGAAGGTTTCTCATGCTATATAGTTTCTGCAGATAAAGACCTGATGCAGACTGTAACAGGCGATATTCATATGCTTCGGCCGGAGAAGGGAGAATACATTAATATTGGTCCGGATGAGGTTTTATCTAAAATGGGAGTCAGACCGGACCAGATTGTAGATTATCTTTCTCTTGTTGGAGATTCTTCGGATAATATACCAGGTGTACGGGGAATAGGTCCCAAAACTGCTGCTACTCTTCTTGAGAAATATAATACACTAGATGGTGTATATACTAATCTGGATTATTGTACAAAGGGACAGAAACATAAATTATCTGAGAGCAGGGATAATGCCTATTTAAGTAAAGAATTGATTCTTCTCAACTATGATACCATGGATGAGATAAATCTGGAGGACTACAATCTTAAAAGCCTGGATCTGACCCGGATTATACCCCTCCTTCAGACCCACGGAATGAACCGGCTTGTAAAACGTATTAATAAATTTGCTGGTAATACAGATTTGGATGAAACAGCTGTCTCCGGGGTATATTCCGGAGATGGAACCTTTACAATAGTAAAAACTCTTCAGGAACTGGATCATTGGACAGCTCGTGTTGAAAAGAGTAGCTGCTTTGCTCTGGATGTGGAGACCGACAGTATCGATTCCATGAAGGCATCTCCAGTTGGGTTCTCAATATCAGTATCCTCAGGAGAAGCCTGCTATATCCCCCTCTATGCAGGAGGGGAGAGTTATCTTGATCCCCTGGAGGTAAAAAAGCGAATATCAGCAATTACCTCCAATTCAAAATTAAAACTTATTGGTCATAATTTTAAATATGACTACAAGGTTTTAAGACGCTGGGGGGTAAGGGTCACGAACCTGGCTTTTGATACCATGGTTGCGGCATGGGTTCTTGATGCTTCATCCCCAGGGTATGGCATGGATCATCTTGCTAAAAAGGTGTTTGATTATACTACTGTCAAATATAAGGATATTGTTCCAAAGGGAAGTCTGTTTCCCGACATAAACCTTGAGACTGCAGCACCTTATGCTGCGGAAGATGCAGATATAACATTCAGACTTTATGAGCATTATGAAGAGGAACTCAAAAAAAGAGATATGGAATCACTTTTTTATGAGCTGGAGATGCCTCTGGTTGTCATTTTGGCCGATATTGAATTTAACGGAATCACCCTGGATAGAAAGGGGCTTACAGAATTTCAAATAGAGCTTAAAGAGAAACTTGCCCGACTTCAGGATCAAATATTTATTGAATGCGGCAGAGAATTTAATATCAACTCTACCAAACAGCTTCAGGAGATCCTGTTTAAAGAACGTAAGCTTCAGCCTGTAAAGAAAACAAAAACCGGATTCTCGACAGATTCCGGGGTACTGGAGATCCTCTCCAGAGAGGATATTGTTCCGGAGATGATCCTTCGCTATCGTACTATGATGAAACTTAAGTCGACATATGTAGATGCCCTTCCCGAATTTATAAATTCTGCGACAGGGAGAATACATACCAGTTTTATCCAGACAGGAACTGCAACAGGGAGGCTGGCAAGCAGAGATCCTAATCTTCAGAATATTCCGGTAAAATCTGAGGAGGGAAGGCGAATCAGGGAAGCATTTGTTGCAGTAAAGGGGCATTATTTTTTAAGTGCGGATTATTCACAGATTGAACTTGCAGTACTTGCCCACCTTTCCGAAGACCCTGCATTGAAAAATTCATTTATCTCCGGGAATGATGTTCATACTGAAACAGGGGCATTGATATTTGATAAACCTTTGAATGAAGTTACAAAGGATGATCGAAGACTCGCCAAGACGATAAATTTTGGAGTAATGTATGGAATGTCTTCTTTCAGACTTGGAAGAGATCTGGGGATTCCCAGGGCAAGAGCTGAGGAATTTATAAGCTCCTATTACAGAAAGTACGGCAGGATCCGAATCTTTATGGATACAGTTATCGAAAAAGCTGAGAAATCGGGAAAGGTAACTACCCTTCTAGGCAGAGAACGGTTTATTCCCGGGATTAATAGTAGAAACAAAACTGAAAAATCGAGTGCTGAAAGGATGGCTGTGAATACTCCTATACAGGGTTCTGCTGCAGATATTGTTAAGCTGGCCATGATTAAGCTTGCCCGTCGACTAAGGAAAGAAAATCTTGAATCCAGGATGATTCTGCAGGTTCATGATGAACTTATTTTTGAGGTACCCGAGAAGGAACTCCCATTGATGGAGGAGCTGGTGCGGGCGGAGATGGAATCTGCCTATAAATTAAGTATACCTCTGCGTACAAGTATTGAAACAGGCAGGAGCTGGGGAGATTTTCATTAGGTGATTGTAGGGCTGACAGGTAAATACTGTTCCGGTAAGAATATGGCAGGCCGGGTTTTTTCAGACCGGGGCTGGGATGAGCTTGATATTGATAAGTTTGGACATGATGCTCTCCTTGAAAAGTCTTTGGAGCTAATAAAAACCTTTGGATCCGGGATAGTAAATGTAAGTGGTGGAATTGATAGGAAAAAACTTGGTTCAATAGTTTTCGGTGATAAAAAGCAGCTTTTAAAACTTGAATCTATAATACATCCTGTAATGGTTGACAGGTGTCGAGCCTATATTGCTCAAAACAGCAGTAGGAATATTCTGATCAATGCTGCAATACTTCACCATATGGGGTTGAACAGCTTATGTAATTCCATACTGTGGATTGAAGCATCACTGATTATTCGTTTCAGAAGAGCTTTAAAGCGGGATAATCTCTCTTTCTTCCAGATTATCAGGCGTATTTTCAGACAAGCTAAACTAGATGCTAAGTACTGGAAGGAAGATGTCGATATTCATATTATACGAAACAATAGCACCGGAGACAATCTGGTTGCTAAGGTTATTTCCTTAATCGAAGAATATGAAAAGAGAGTGTAGAAATGGAGCAGAAAAAAATACTGTGGATTTTGTTGTCAGTTACGTTATTTCTATTTGTGGTATCTATTGTCGGGGTTGTCTGGTTTTATCCAGGGAAAGTCCCTGTTGCGGATGCTGCTGATCCGGTAAAGGCGCAGGATAAAGCTGCAGTGGATTTCGACCCTGTTGAATGGGTACGACAGGGAGAAGATTTCCCTGGTTTAATTGATAACTCTTCGGATAAGGAAGAGGGATTTACAATAGTTTATGGTGAAACCGATAATGGAACATCTCTTCCTGATGTTGTTATCGATTCGGATTTAAATAATGTATCAGAAAAAACTACAGGTTCAGCAGCTGCCTCCTATTCAGATACTCCTGTCAGGGTCAATTCTGTAACTGTAACAGAAGTTATTCGCACTGCCAATACTCCGGCTCCTGCACCGCGTAAAGTAAGTGTTCTTGAGTACTGGATACAGGCTGGTTCCTACTCCAGCAGATCCCGGGCAGAGAGTTCCGGCAAACTTTTGTCGGAGAAAGGACTTGCAAATTTGATAACAATAAAAACCGTAGACGGGAAAGATTTCTACCGTGTCCGCATGGGGCCTTATCCCAGCAAGGCTGAGGCAGAAAAATTTCTTTCCTGGGTTAAAGATATTGAATATTACGAGAAAAGCTATATTTCTCAGGTTTATGTACAGAAAACAGTTAACTGAGAGGAAGGAACTCCCCGGTTTTGTATGGGGTTCAGATAGTGATTTTGAATTAAATACTCTTTGGAAAAGGGAATTGTCGGAAAGTTACAGATCGGTTTCTGATTTCCCTGAATCTTTTATTCCCGGGAGGAAAGAAAAGAGTTACCTGAAAACCCCTGGCCGGAATTTCGGTTTTTCTGTTCCAAGAGATTATTTTTCTCTGGCAGGTGACGATGAAAATGATCCGATTCGACTTCAGTTTATGCCCAGATCTGATGAATTCAAAATTAAAGAATATGAGACTAGTGACCCTCTTGGTGAAAATCAATATAAGGTAACAGAAAGGCTAATCCACAGATACCCTGACAGAGCATTATTTATTGCTTCGGATCTGTGTGCAATGTACTGCCGCCATTGTTTTCGAAGAGATTATCTTGCTGCTAATCCCTCTCCTCTTTTAGAATCAGAAATCGAAGCAGCAGCATCTTATTTGAAAAATCATACTGAGGTGAAGGAGCTTATTGTCTCCGGGGGAGACCCCCTTATCCTTGATGACAGAAAAATTGCTAATCTTCTTTCCTCTTTCAGGCTTGTAAGACCTGATATAGTTTTTCGTATAGCAACTCGTATTCCTGTAGTCCTTCCCTCCAGGATTACCACTTCTCTGCTGAAAATTTTATCAGATTTTAAACCTCTTTTTGTTATTACACAGTATAATCACCCCCTGGAACTTACAGACAGGTCTGTAAAAGCAGTTAAGGACCTGGTAAATAACGGGATACCAGTTATGAATCAGACGGTTCTTCTTAAGGATGTAAATGACAGTGAGGATGTTCTGGCTGATCTTTTTCAAAAACTGATCAGCTTTAGTATCAAACCCTACTACCTGTTTCAGGGAGATCTTGCAGCTGGCACAAGCCATTTGCGGGTTCCAATTTTAAGGGGAATTGAAATAATGAAAAACCTGAGAACCCGGATCTCTGGACTTGCACTTCCTGTATATGCTGTTGATCTCCCCATGGGAGGTGGTAAAGTTCCTCTGACAGAATCATTTATTGATCGAATTTCAGATAATGAAGTTATACTGAAGGATGGTAAGGGAAAAGAGTATGCATATCCTCTTGAAAGCTATCCTGAAGGGCAGGGGTAGTTCTAAAATGTTATTTTAATCTCAACCCTTCTGTTCCTGTAGATCTCATCAGGGTTAGACGAAATAAGTCTGGTTCCCCCATACCATTTAATTATTAGTTCTTTTTCCGGAGCCCAGCCCTCTTTTTTTAGATAGTTAAGGGTTGTAAATGCCCTTTCCCGGGAAAGACGTTCCCGTCCTGCTTCTGTTCCTGACAGAGCACAGTGTCCTGAAATTTCAACTGCCGCAGCTTTCTTCTCCTTCAGTATAGGAATGAGTTCATCGAGTACAAGCGAAGCCCTATCTGTGATAGATGTGTTGTTGGGAGTAAAGTATATAATCCTTTCCAGTAATTCTGTTTTAACAGGTTCTGCGGGAGGAGGGACAGGTTTTATCTGTCCCTCTGCGGCAGTTTTATTCTCCACTGGTTTCTTTTCTTCCTGTTTTAGTGGAACTGCTGGGGAAACTGAACTGGCAGTCCTGTTTGTATTCTTATCGGGTAAAACATTTTCTATTTTATCCGGAGAAAATTGTTCATATCCAGGGGAAGTAATGTTTTTAATTAACAGGATTCCTCCCCAGACAAACAGGAATAAAATAACAAGCAGAGATACAATATAAAAAGGTATCTTTTTATTTCTTAAATACGGAGTCATTCTTATTTCAAAGATTTCTGATTTCCTGCCGTCAACCTTAAGTTCAAGATAGAGGGTTTTTTCCGAATATAATCCACCAAGTTCAAATCTGGGTAGACCTGATTTCCTGGGATTTATACCGGCAATATTAAATTCTTTCAAAGGGATCCTGATCCCGTTTTTATTTAGGAAAATTTTTATAACTGCACCAATCTGGTTGTCGGTGAGTGTTGTGAGCCGGATAGTCTTTCTTGAATCGGTGTCAAGATTAAGGAAAGGTCGATATGATCTGTTTTCGATCTCAACTTCTATTATATTACTCATTCTACAATCTTAATCCTATGTGATATCCAGTCAAGTACAAAAAAATAAACAACTACCTAAACATGAGGAGTCTTATACCTTTAGAATCTATTACAGTACAATAAGCTTAGACAAAGCTGTATTAAGGAAGCTTCCGGTTTATGTTAACATTAATATATGGATTATTCGGAGGTTCTTAGAGCTATATTTATGTCAACATTACGCCTTGGCGTAGTTGAATTTCCTTTTACCCTGCTGGAACTTCTCCTGGAACTTTTACTCCCTCTGTTTCTTTTATTTATGGTATACCGCCTTATAAATATGGGGTTTATAAGGCTTATCAATAAAAGCAGTTTTAGGGAATCTATTCAAACCGGAATAAAATTGTGGACCCGAAGATTACTTCGGGTTGGTTTTGCTCTTGTTTTCTTTATGCTTACAGGAAGGCTTTTCGGTGCAAGAATCTATGAATATATACGCATGTTTACGGATATTATTAATCAGCCGATTTTTCAGTCCGGGAAGACTACGATCTCATTTCTTACGCTCATACTTATAATTCCTGTATTTTACATTGCATCCTGGACCGGAAAAACAAGTAAGAGTCTTGTCAGTAAAGACCTTCTGGATCGTATGGGACTGGATGAGGCACGGCAGTTTTCTTTTATGAGCCTCCTCCGCTATGGTGTGATGATAATTGTTTTCCTTGTAGGTCTTTCGGTAATTGGAGTAAACCTTTCATCCATAACTCTTATTTTTGGTGTACTGGGTATTGGTATCGGATTTGGACTCCAGAATGTTGTTTCCAATCTTTTTGCCGGAATAATAATTATTCTCAATCGTCCCATAAAAGAGGGAGACAGAATATTTGTCTACAACTATGAGGGGACTGTCGTGCAGGTAAGAGTTCTTTCTACAGTTATAAATACTCTTGGCAATGAAACCATAATTGTTCCCAATGCACTTCTGGTAGCAGAACCTGTCCATAATTATTCATATAGTGACCGCAGTATTGTTATCAGAAATAATGTCGGTGTTGCCTACAATACCGACCTGGATATTGTTGTGAAAGTTCTGGAAGAAATATCCTTAAAAAATCCATATCATGAGCCGGACAGGAAGAACTATGTCCGGGTTAAAGAGTTTGGGGCATCCAGTATTGATCTTGCAGTTTTTACATGGATTAGTGATGTCGCCGATAAATATAATGCCCATCACTGGATGAACATGGAGATATGGAGAACCTTCAAAGAGCTTGGTATAGAAATTCCTTTCTCACAAATCGATCTGCATATAAAGGAGGGTATTTCTACAGAGAAGCTTCCAGATTAGACAGTTGTCAGAGCTTTGGCAAAACTACCTGTCAGAACATCTTTAAGGCTTGTTTTTTCAAAATATCCTCTAAAATGGAGATATGAGTTATTCCATAACTGGTTAACTATACAGTCGCTCATTCTTTCGCATGAATCATGGTGACCTTCGGCACATGGTGTAATAATCAGACCTTCCCCTACTGCATCAAAAATCTCCGCTATTGATATATCTTCTGCATTTCTGCTGAGTCTGAATCCGCCTCCCGGACCTCTTACAGATGTAATTACTCCTCCCCTTCGGAGCTTAAAAAATATTTGTTCAAGGAATTCTGCAGATATATTTTCTGCTTCTGAAATTTTACGAATAGAAACCGGTTTATCACTGGCCTGCTGTGCCAGCTGTACGATGGCGCGAACTGCATAACGACCCTTTGTTGTAATTCTCATTTATTTTAATCCTGTCGAAACTTAAAAAAAGTGTACACACAATATACTGTAAAAAAACATATTTGTAAATTGAAAAAAAAGTACAAAAACTGGTAAATAGTCAGTCTATTATCAAAGAACATCTATTACATTAAAAATCTCTACCTGCTCCGTTTAAATGCAATAACTCTGAACCCACGATACTTTCGTGAATTCAGCTGAATCCATCCTCTATGATTTTTGGAGACTCCTGAGAGATGGGAACTTTTACCGCTTACTATCAGTATGGATCCTGATTTTGTTACGGGTATAAATGTCTCAGGGATTGAGTCATCTGCTTCGTTAAGGAATACCATTATTGAGTCGTATATAACAGCAGATGTTTCCTCTGTAAGTTCTTCCGGACAGCAGAGGGGTTTTATACTTGTTGGGTCTGGAAGACTATTCCCTTTCATATTTTCCCTACTTATTTCAAGCTGAAGGATATCCCGGGATGCAAGCACTGTTTCTGTAATTTTTCCGGGATTAAGAAGATGACAAATAACAGGCAGATGGCCCTGACCGGGATTCCAAAAGAGGGTTTTACCTGTTACAGGCTGTTTTTCCAGTAGAGGAACACTGTTTTCTATATGATAGGGCAGGGTGTCGAAGCCCTGGATATTAAAAGCTGTTTTAAGGGTATATTCAAGTTTATTAATTTTGAATTCGGAGCTGCTGCGGATATAGCATTTTTTTACTCCCCTGTCAGTTTTTTCCGATTCAGGAATAATTGTACTTTCAGAAATTCTGTAATGAAAGACTGTATACTCCCGTGTCTCCTCCCTGTAGATAATGTCTGCTTTGGATTTCCTGATTGCATTCTGAATTGTATCCTTCAGGGTGCTCACCACAACGACGGCACAAATACCCCTGACTTACAGGTATTTAAGGCTACCAGCTACAAAATCCTCCAGGACCGGTGTACCGGCTTTTGCAGGGATGTTGGAGAGAATAAGATCCAGAGATCTTATTTCCAGATCCCTTAGAGCAAGATTATTGCTGTATAGGATTCCTTCCATACTGTTGAGGGATTCATTTGCCTTTGAAAATGCAATTGCCAGGGCATCCCTGTCCTGTAGTAAAATATCAATGTCAGGATATTTCTTTTTAAGGGAGAGACCTATTACACCTACACCGCAGCCTATATCTGCTGCTGTTTTTATACCGGAGAAATCAATCCCCTTTGCAGCTGTTTTCAGAAGGAGTTTTGTTCCTGCATCTATAGTATAGGAACTGAATAACCTTTGGGAGAGAAAAAAAGAGAGGTTCACTCCGTTAAAACGGAATGGAACCTCTTTATTGGAATATTGTTTGATCAGGTTCAACTATTAACCCGTTCCACATATTCCCTGGTTTCGGTGTTGACCATTATTTTTTCCCCCTGTTTGATAAAAATGGGTACTTTAACTTCCAGGCCTGTTTCAATTTTTACAAGTTTGGAGGCACCCTGTACGGTGTCCCCTTTTACTCCTTCGGCGGCTTCTGTTACTTCGTAGACCACTTTGTAGGGGAGTATTATATCCAGGGGCTTTTCATCCCACATAATTACTTTGTAGGTATCGCCATCTCTCATAAGAAGCTTATAATCTGCAAAACCCTCTAAAGGAACTTCAAACTGATCATAGGTCTCGGTATCCATAAAATGGAAGGACTCTTCATCGCTGTAAAGGTACTGATACTCTTTATCCTCTACAGAAATTTCTTCTATCTGATCCTGGGTTTTCATCGTTTCTTTTAAAACCTTACCTGTTGCGGGGCTTTTAAGTTTGAGACGGACAAATGCCGAACCCTTTCCCGGATTTACAAACTCCCTTTCCACCACAATAAATGATGATCCTTTAATCAGAAGGGCCATACCCTTGTTGATTGCTCCTGCTTTCATATTTCCAAAACCTCTGTGATTTGAATTTTAATTAGCTGCTCCCATCATATCAGATTGGGGAAATAAAATCACCCCTTCTATGGAGAACTC
>JAJRQE010000207.1 GCA_024280415.1 Spirochaetota bacterium
AGGTGATCCTCTTGTCCGGAACAGGCTCCGTGAGAGGATGAGAGAAATAATGACTCAGAATATGCTTCAGAAAGTTCCGGAAGCAGATGTTGTAATAACAAATCCTACCCATTTTGCAGTTGGGATGCAGTGGGATCGGGATGCAATGGTTGCCCCTTTGGTAATTGCCAAGGGGCAGGACAATATGGCCATGCGTATTAAAAGTATTGCCAGAGATAATAATATTCCAATAATAGAGAATAAACCTCTTGCCCGGGGACTTTATGCGGAAGTGGAAATCGGTGAAGTAATACCGGAAAAGTACTACCAGGTTATGGCTATAGTTTTTGCCGAGGTTTACCAGATGGAAGGAAAGGAGCAGGAAGTATCATGATTTTGGAAAAAAATATTATAGGAGAAAAATACTTTGTCTGATACCTCAGGAACATCAGTTAACAGTCCGAAAAGCTCAAGGAGCGATATTCTTGTTGCTATAGGTGTAATTGTAATTATCGGCATGCTTATAATTCCACTTCCCGCTATTCTGCTTGATTTTTTTATGTCTTTAAATTTGATGATAAGTTTACTCATGATTCTCATTGTGCTCTATACTACCAAGCCTTTGGATTTTTCCGTATTTCCAACTCTTCTACTTATAACGACTGTTTTTGGATTGGCTCTGAATGTTAGTTCAACCAGATTAATCCTTTCAAAGGGAGTAGATTTTGATGGAAAGATAGTAAAGGCCTTTGCTTCCTTTGTTGTAGGAACCGAAGGTACAGAAGGTCTGGTTATTGGTTTTATCATATTTATAATCCTTATTGCTGTGCAGTTTATTGTTATAACAAAGGGTGCTACACGAGTCGCTGAAGTTGCAGCAAGATTTACACTGGATGCTCTTCCTGGTAAGCAGATGACTATTGATAATGCCTATAACTCAGGTGCTCTTACCGAAGAGGAGGCTACAACCCGGAAGAATGAACTTCAGAACGAAGTTGATTTTTACGGAGCAATGGATGGTGCTTCAAAATTTATTTCAGGAAATGTCAAAGTTGGAATACTTATTACAATAATTAATGTAATCGGCGGTATTATTGTTGGAACCACCATACATGGAGAATCAATAGGCCTTGCTCTGGCAACCTATGTTTCTCTCAGTGTAGGTGATGGTCTTATTACGCAGTTCCCGGCTCTCCTTATATCCACAGCAACGGGTCTAATCGTAACCCGGGCAATATCTGACGGTACCTTCGGGGTGGAAGTTACAAAGCAGTTTACTCAGCAGGCCAGGGTATACTGGGTTGGAGCATCCTTCTTATTCCTTCTTGGAATCCTTCCTGGGTTCCCCTGGTATTTGCTAATCCCCATGAGCCTAATTACTGCATATCTTGCCTTTAAACTTACAGGGGATGAAAAACGTGCCCTGGCTGGAGAGATCCCTGCTGAATCCACTGATACCGATCAGGAGACACCTGTTGAAATCTCTCCGATAGTTCCTCTTGATCCGCTATCACTTGAACTTGGTTATGGTCTGATTCCCCTTGTTGATAAGGAGCAGGGAGCGGAACTTCTTGACCGTATAACCCGGATACGCAGAGAATCGGCCCTGGAGCTGGGTCTGGTTGTTCCCCGAATACGAATTATTGATAATATGCGGCTTGAACCAAGTGAATACAGTATTAAAATAACCGGTGTTTCTGTGGGTAAGGGTGTTATAAGAATCTCCCACTATCTTGCTATTAATCCGGGAAATGTTGAGGAGGAAATACAGGGTGAGAAAACCATAGATCCTGCTTTTGGCCTTCCTGCATTGTGGATTGGAGAGGATCAGAGGGAGCTGGCAGAAAGGAGGGGTTATACGGTTGTAGATTCTCCTTCCATAATTGCAACCCATCTGACCGAGATTATAAAGAAACACTCCTATGAAATGCTTGGGAGACAGGAAGTTAAAAAGATTATGGATACCCTCCGAAGCGATTATTCGGCAGTTATTGATGAGGTTACAAAGGCACTTACCCTTGGAGAGATCCAAAAAGTGCTTCAGGGCTTATTAATCGAACAGGTTTCTATAAGGAATATGATTCCTATTCTTGAAACCATTGCTGATTATGGTGTAGTTTCTAAAGAGATAAGTTTTTTAATTGAAAAAGTCAGGCAAACACTTGGCAGGCAGATTTGTTTACAATATACCAGTGACGGTAAGGTTCTCAAAGTACTGACAATTGCTTCTGACCTGGAGCAGCTGATAATAGACTCACGCCTTGATACTGCAGGAGGGCCTGTAGCAGCCCTGGAACCGGGGGATCACAGGAAGTGGATAACAGCAGTAACAAATGCTGTTCACGGGATACAAACTTCAGGCTATCTGCCCATTATTCTGTGTTCCGAAGCAGCAAGGATTCTTGTCAAAAGAAGTACATCCAGAGATATTCCTGAACTGGTTGTACTTTCTGTTCCTGAGATTGCATCTGAGATTATTACAGAAGGGGTGGGAGAGATCCTGCTGGAAAACAGAATTGAAAATTCTGTAAATTAGAGGGAGAGGAAATGGAATACTTTACAGAAACTGCTGCTACTTATCGTGAGGCAATGGATAAGATTTCGGCAAAGTATGGTGACAGAGCTAAGATCCTAACCCGCAGATCAATCCGTATGGGCGGTGTTCTGGGATTATTCACCAGAGAAGGAATCGAGATGAGCGGATATCTCTCAGATGACCTTTATAAAAGGAAGAAACTTAACTTAGAGGATGAAAAAAGAAAGATCATAGAATCTACTAAAAATGACAAGACACTCGAAACAGTTTTAAATGAGGTTCAGGCATTAAAAAAACACATTGATACAACCATTAGCGGAGTGGAAAAAAAACATAGCTCCATTGAGACTATTGAGGGAATTCTTTCTGAAAATGAGTTCTCCTTTTCCTATATTCAGACAATATCTGACCGTCTTAAACGTACTCTTACCATAGATGAACTTGGAGATATCAATTTTGTAAAAAATCGAGTGGCAGATTGGATAGGAGAGAGTATAAAAATCAATAATGAAGAATCTTTTAACCTCGCAAAGGTTGTTATTCTTGTGGGGCCTACAGGAGTTGGTAAAACAACAACCATAGCCAAACTTGCTGCAAACCATAGTTTTGGTTCTCATGGAGGCCATTCCAAGTCTGTACGTATGATTACAATTGATAACTATCGGATTGGTGCAAAGAAACAGATTGAAACCTACGGTGCGATTATGGGAATCCCTGTAGCTTGTGTTGAAAGCTATAAAGAACTGGAACAGAAAATTAATCTGTTTCAGGATGCAGATCTGATACTTGTTGATACCATAGGAAAGAGTCCCAAGGATTATATGAAGCTTGCAGAGATGCGGGAGATGCTCGATGCATGCGGAAGCAATTCAGAAGTTTATCTGGCCATGAGTGCAACAACCAAAATTTCTGATGTGAAGGAGATCCTTCGCCAGTTTGAGTCTTTTGATTATAAATCAATCATTCTGACAAAACTTGATGAAACAATGCGTATTGGTAATATAATCAGTGTTTTTTCAGAGAGTAATAAATCTATTACCTATTTGACAGACGGTCAGGTAGTTCCTCAAAATATTGAGAAAGCTACAGTAAGGCGATTAATGCGTACAGTTGAAGGGTTAAATACAGGATACTTGTCTTTAGCCGGGGAAGAAATTTAAAATTGTGGTTATCAGTATAATGGGAAATCGCAGTTATATTATATTGGGGAGCAGGTTATGACTGATCAGGCTGAACAGCTTAGAGAGATAATGCGATCGCGAAATGAGAATGGAGATGTAAATTCCAGAACAAGAGTGATTGCTGTATCCAGTGGGAAAGGGGGTGTAGGAAAGACAAATATGTCAATTAACATTGCCATAGCCTATGCGCAGCTCGGCAAGAAAGTTCTTGTTATGGATGCTGATCTCGGTCTTGCCAATGTAAATGTAGCTATGGGAATAATTCCCAAATACAACCTTTATCATCTAATACGGCAAAAGAAAAAGATGCAGGATATAATAATAAATACAGACTTTGGTATTCAGATTGTTGCCGGGGCTTCCGGGTTTTCAAAGATTGCAAATCTCTCAGATGAAGAGAGAGAGAACTTTATAGGAGAGATATCCTCTATGGATGCAGTTGATATTATTGTTATAGACACGAGTGCAGGTGTCTCCAGTAATGTGCTGGATTTTATCGCTGCTGCTGATGATGCTATAATTGTTACAACACCGGAACCCACTGCAATTACTGATGCATACGGTATTATCAAAATTATTGCAACGGAAATAGATAATATGAACCTTGGTCTTAAATTGATTGTCAACAGGGTAAAAAGTGTGACTGAGGGTAAAAAAGTTGCTGAAAGAGTAATTAATATAGCCAGTCAGTTTCTAAACCTTAAAGTTGATTATCTGGGATATGTATATGATGATCCCCAGGTTTCCCAGGCTATATTGAAGCAGAAACCCTTTATGATAATAGATCCCAACTGTAAGGCTTCTATATGTATCAAGCATATTGTAAGCAGACTGGAAAAAGTAGAGTATAAAGAGGGCGGGGGACTGAAAAAATTTCTAAATCGTCTTGTTGGAAAGTGAAATAGGGGAATAAGAAACTTAACTTGACGGGTTCTGGGTATTGTCGTAATCTGTATATGGAGTGTTGGATGATAAAAAATTGGAAAATGATTGCAATCAGTGCGGGTATTGCCTTTTTACTCTCATTTATTTCCGGATTTTTTGGAAGGGTTAGTTTAGGTGTATTGATACTGCGAGCTCTATTAGGCGGAATTCTTTTTGGTGTTCTGGCTATGATTGTCTCAGTTTTGGTAAGTAAGTTCCTTCCTGAACTGTACGATCTTCACTCTGATTCTTTAGGGGACGAGAGTCTGGTTCAGGCAGAAGAAAGTTCTTTGCCTGAGATTGTTGAGACTCCGGATTCTGGTGGTTCACAGATAGATATTTCGATTGGTGATATAGATGAAGAGCCTTCTGTAGAGATAAAAGATTCTACAGTTAAGATAGATTCTGAGGATGACTCTTCAGAGAAACCTTCACTGGTGGAAGAGGTGGAGGAAACTGCCAGTGATGATTCCTCTTCGGTGGTTCAGGTTTCTCCAGGTTTGGATGTACTTCCTGATATGGGCGTATTTTCAAACTCTTTTGTTGGTGATATTGATGATAGTGCCGGGAGTACCGGTAAAGCCGGTTCACCTACCCTGGATATAATGGGTGTAGAACAGGATCCTGAACTTGTAGTAAGGGCTGTTAGAACAATGGTTAAAAAGGATCAGGAAGGATAATGATGGCTGATGAACTTTTACAGGATAAATCCGAGGAAGAATTATGGGTGCTTTTTAAGCAGAACAGAGACCCGAAAATAAGGGATCTCTTTGTTAAGCAGTATGCTCCTCTTGTTAAGTATGTTGCAGGTAAAGTAGCGATGGGAATGCCTCATAATGTTGAGTTTGATGATCTGGTCGGATTTGGAGTTTTTGGACTGTTCGATGCAATTAAAAAATTTGATCCCGATAAACACGTGAAATTTAAGACCTATGCAGTTACAAGGATCAGGGGTGCAATTTTTGACGAACTCAGGTCTATCGACTGGGTTCCAAGGTCTGTAAGACAGAAAACCAGAGAAATAGAAGATACAATACACAGACTGGAATCCTCACTGGGAAGAGCTGCCACTGATCAGGAACTGGCAGACGAACTCCGAATGACAACAAAAGAATTTCAGAAAACAATGATGAAGATAAGCGGAACTTCGATACTTTCTCTCAATGATGTATGGTACACTGGAGATGATAATGATAAGGTTTCTATTGTTGATTCAATAGAATCGCCTTCCAGTCTTAATCCGGATATTATTGTAGAGAAAGATGAGATTAAGCGAGTAATTGTGCAGGCTATAACCGAACTACCCGAAAAAGAAAAAAAGGTTCTTGTTCTTTACTACTATGAGGATCTTACCCTTAAGGAAATAGGAAAGATCCTGGAAGTAACGGAGTCAAGAATCAGTCAGCTTCATACAAAGGCAATAATGCGGTTGAGATCGAAACTGACTAATATCAAAAAGGGTATTTTCTGATAGGAGTTACCCTGTGGTAAAGATTGAGAATATACGTGAATATATGCGTTCCCAGGCAGAGGCAGACCGTAGCAGGAAGTGGATTCAGGTAGAGGGTGAGGATCTTGATGATGCACTCCGGCAGGCTGCTATTGAATTGGGAGTTTCTGTAAAAAAACTTGAATATGAGATTCGGGATCCCGGTAAAAAAGGTTCTTTCGGAATAGGAAAACGTAAATGTGTAATAATTGCCTATCCCCTTGTTCCTGAATCTAAGTCTGATCTGGATGTTGAGGATATTGATTTTAATATAACAGGAGTCGATGATCGGCCTATCGATAAAGATGGAGATATTATTGTCCGTCTTACCCCTTCCGGAGCACTCCTGACAGTTCTTCCCCCTGTAGGAAAGGGAAAGAGAGCCACTGAAAAGCTTGCATTATCCAGATTAAAAGCCCGGTTTGTATCCGATATTGATAGTCAGCTTGTTTCCAGAACTGTTAAAAATGCAGAAGGAATCCCTGTAAAAGTTGGAGAGTTTATTTACAATCCTGCATCAGATTCGCTTCTTTCTGTAGAAATAGCTAATTTTGAAATGAAGGCATTTCTAACAGCAAGACCACCCGGAAAGGGCGGTATTGATCTGGAATATGACACTGTTATAAATTTTCTTAAAAATAATAATGTAATTCACGGTATTGATGAAGAAACCCTGAGGGATCTTGAGATGTCTCCTGAGTACGGCAAAGCTGTTTTAATAGCAGAGGGTACAAAACCTATTAATGGGAAGGATGCATATATTATTTATAATTTTGATATTAGCAGATCAGAAATTAAACTGAAAGAACGGGACGGCCGAGTCGACTTTAAAGAACAGAATCTGATTAAAAATGTTGTAGAAGGACAGGCTCTAGCAAGGAAAATTCCTCTGGAAGAGGGGAAGTCCGGGCGGACTGTGACCGGAAAACTTCTGCCAGCAACGGATGGTAAGGATATTGTTTTCGAAACAGGTAAGAATGTTAAGCTCTCTGATGATGGAAAGACAGCTATGGCTGAAATTAATGGACAGGTTATGATCCTTGCAGGAAAGCTGACAGTCGAACCCATATATGTTGTTCCAGGAGATGTTAATCTGAAAACCGGAGGGAATGTTACATTTCTGGGTACTGTCGTTGTTAAGGGTAGTGTTTCTGATGGATTTAAGGTTAAAGCAGCAGGTAATATAGAAGTTTTGGGTAATGTGGGCAAGGCTGAACTGGATGCGGAAGGGGATATAATTGTCCATCAGGGAATAAGTGGAAAGAACGGTGGATTCGTTCGGGCAGGAAAAGGTGTCTGGGCTAAATTCCTTGAGAATGCGATTGTCGAGGCCGGTGAAATTGTTGTAGCAAGTGATGGAATTATCAACTGTAAGGTAGAAGCCAACAAAAAAATAATTTGCCAGGGTAAAAGGGCTACTATAGTTGGTGGAGAGCTGAGAGCGGCAGAGGAGATCAGTGCAAAATCTCTGGGTTCTGTAGCTGGTTCTGATACTATTCTTGAAGTTGGATATGATCCAAAGAGTAAAAAACGTCTTGTTGAACTAAATGAGAAAATTGAAGTATTTACAAAAGAACTGGATGAGATTGAGCTTAATATTAATACCATTCAGAACATAATAAAAGTTAAAAAGAAGATTTCTGACGAGAAAAAAGAGTATATGAATCAGCTGTTGGAGAAGAAAATAGTAATTGAGAAAGAGAGGGAGAGTATTTCTGAAGAAATTGAAGAAGTGGAAAGCTATCTTTCCTCACTTTCTGTTAAAGGACATATTTCATCCTCATTCAAAGTTTTTTCAGGAGTTAAGATTCACATTAAAGATGCTTTTCTTGAGATTAAGAACGAGTTTGGAGCAGTAACTTTTATAAATGAAAGCGGTGTAGTCCGAATAACAAAATATGAGGATTCCGGGGAGGATTATTCTAAAAATAGATAATGCCTATTCAGCCTATTGATCTACAGACACTATTTGCTCATATAAACCAGGTGGGAAAGGAGCAGGCTGTTTTGAAAGAGGGACTCCATGCTCAGCAGGCTGCACAGGCCAGTGAGTTAATTAAGGAAAAAATGCATCAGGATAAGAGTATAAATGAATCAAAAGAGGTAAACGAAGACAACCAGAAAATAAAAAGTGAAAATGAAAATGGTCAGCCCGGAGGGTCTAATACGGGTACAGGGAGCGATTCTGAAACAACTGGGGAAGAGAAGAAAAAAATGAAAGTATTTACAGATCCCGACCTTGGAAAAAATTTAGATATATCAGGGTGACAGAATGGAAAATTTATATATTCCTCTCATATTTTTAATTATTTTTATAATAATTGCAGCTCTTGTAAGTATACATTTTAAATTGCGAAAACTTCGTAAAATAAATCTTGTCGAAGATCTTCAGAGTGAAGTTAATGAGCTGATTCTGGAATTGAATCAGACAACGGACAGGAATCTTAATATACTTGAAGATAAGATTCTGGGATTAACCCGTCTGTTGAATGATGCGGATAAAAGAATACGAATTCTAAAAACAGAGTCTGACCGGGGAAGGGGCGAATCTTTGGTTTACAATCAACTTGGGAGAATTAAAGACCAGCAGCAGGTTCCTGACCTAAAAGTAAATACACCAGCTGCTGAAGTAACTAAGAAGGAAAGAATAATAGAGCTTCATAATAATGGATTTACTACCTCTGTAATTGCCTCACGAGTGGGGGCTACTGTTGGTGAAGTTGAGCTTATTATTTCAATGATCGAGGGTAGATAGTATATGGATCAGGATAAATTATTTAATACATTTTTGAGGGATGGAGATATTTTTACATCTGAAATAGCATCCATCCTTTTAAAGCTTGAAAAACAACCGGAAAATAAGGATTTATTGGCAGAGGCCTTTCGAAATGCTCATAGTTTAAAATCCGAGGCTTCATTTCTAAAGCAGGAGAATATTATAGATATTACCCATGAAATGGAGTCAGTATTTGAACATTACAGAAGTAGTGACGAGAAGATTGATTCTGAGGTTATTGATAAGCTTCTTCTTTCGGTGGACAGAATAAAGGAGATTCTTGATTTTTTAAAATATGACGGTAAAGAAGAACCAGCCTCTTCAGGCTCTCTGTCTATCCATCAGGGGATTCTTTTGGAAGGAACTCCTACTCTGTCTGAATTTGAAAAAGGTCTTTTAAGAGAGGCAAGGGAAAGAGGCGAGAAATTTTACAGATTAATTTTTGAACTGGAGGAATCAACTCCTCTTAAATATCCAAAGGCATATCTGCTAATAAGTAATCTGGAGCAGAAAGTAAATGTTGTGAGAACCATTCCTTCTTTTGGTGATGAAGAAGATGATATATACAGAAGAATGAGTATTTATTTTACCTGCAGTATCAGAGAAAGCGAAATATATGATTCTGTAAATGTTGATCAGGTGGAGAGTATTAAGCTTGTATTCCTCTTATATGAATCTTTTCTTGATAGTAATGATCCTGTCCCTATGGAAGAGGGGATGCAGTCCAACGATCTTCCTGTAAAAATATCTGCAAGGAAAGTTGACCAGCTTGCAAGTTACATCGATGAACTGAAAATACAGGTATACCGACTCAGGAGATCCAGAACTTTTTCGGGGAACCGGGTTGACAATAAAGGAAATCAACAGCTTGATTCCCTTTCTGAATTAACAGGTGGACTCGAGCAGATTATTAAAGATATAAGCATGATAACTCTGGAAGATTCTTTCAGTAATATGGGCAGATATTTACGTGATCTTGCCAAAGAGACCGGAAAAGAGGTTAACCTTGAGCTTGAAGGTTGTGATATAAAAGTTGAAAGACGGGCAGGAGAAATAATATCGGAAATTATACTTCACATAATTAGAAATGCTCTGGACCATGGTATTGAAAAATCCATTGAAAGGGAGACTCTGGGAAAAAACGCCAGGGGAAATATAGAAATAAAAGCTGAACGGGTTGATGATAAGCTTAATATTTCAGTTTCAGATGACGGTCAGGGAATTGATACCGATAAAATCCGGGCAATAGCCCAATTCAAAGGTTTGGTAAATTCAGAGAGCCAGGAACTGGATCTTCTTTCAGTTTTAACCCATCCCGGCATAAGTACAAGGGATAATCCCGATACCATATCCGGCAGGGGAATAGGTCTGGATCTGGTTTATAAAAATATCAGACAATTTGAAAATGGTGAACTTAGTATCAGTACAGAGAAGGGTAAAGGTACTGTATTCTATATCTCTATACCGGGAGGTTTTACTATTTCTACTTTTCAACTGGTAAGATGCGGCAGCACTGTTATTGCTGTTCCGAACAAGAGCATTGAATCTACAGTCAGAACAGATAAGGGTTACTATGATTCCAACAATGACGGGTTTCTCTTTTTCAACGGTAACCCTGTATATACCATAGGCGGACGATCTCTTACCACAGATAAGACTCCTCTTGAGGAGTATGGAATTATTCTTCGACATCTGGATAAGCAGGGAGTCTTTCTGGTAGATGAGGTATTATTTACAAAGGATATCCCCGAAGAGCGCCTTACTCTTATTATAGAAGAGAATCAGTACCTCTATAAGGTTTCAACAAACAACAAACATGCTGAATTCCTCTATCTAAACCCTGCCATTGTTACAATGTGAGGATCCGGTATTCAGGTACCGGAGCTGTGTTTAAAGATCTATCTCATCAAGCCCAGATAATCAGCAATACTCCAAGAGCTATGAGAAGAATTCCCATAACAAGTTTTATAATTTTTTTGTTAGTGCTTTCCCATCTTGTTATAATGCCAAGGGTTCTTTTGTTTGTCAGAAATGTCAGGATCAAAACTAGTGGGAGTACAAATGCTCCATTATATAGAATCAGATATATAAGTCCCTCTGTAAAAGTTGTCTGAGTTGATAAAATTCCCAGAATAGCTACATAAATCCCACCTGTACATGGAAAGGTGCACAGGCCAACTATAAAACCGGCAATAAGGGTAGACAGGATAGTTAAACTTGTCAGCTTTTTTTTAAAGAATGATGTATTTAACCAGTTTGGGCTGAGACTGATTCCCTTCCCGTACCAGAAAAAATCTTTTATATTTATTAAACCCATAAGGATTAATAATCCGGAACTGATACGAGCTATTAGATGTGTGTTTTCAAATAATCTGAAAGCCTGCATAATGCCAAGGCCAATGAACAAATAGCTTAAAAAAATTGCTGTAATAAATACTACTCCAGCAGCAATTACCGGACCCCTTTTTTTCTTCATTGTAAAAAGAAATATTATAAAAAAAATAAGAACAGAAAAAGCACATGGATTTACTCCGTCGATGAATCCTCCGCTTAAAACCAGAGGGAGAAAATTTCTGCTGTTATTCGTAACATCAATATTGATTTCACTTTTTTCACGATCCGTAAACCCTTCAATATAATCAGCAATAGGATATTCTATAGGAAGGGTTTCCGGTTTGGAAACAAAATCCCATGCAATGTAAAATGTCGGATTTTCCATTTGATCCTGAGCAATATATATTTTTTCCATTGGAAGATCTGTATCTTCCAGAAAAGAAATTATTTCCGGAGCTACATGTCCACCCAGAAAAATATTATCATTAATTCTGGTTAAAATATGAGATTGAAGATATGGAGGAATACCAATAGATCTGTATAATTCTGTCATCTCAATTCTATTTTTTGTTTCATTGATATAATCTTTCAATAGGACATTTCCTGACTCAGGGGTTCCAATAATTGGAAATAATTCTTTATTCAGATATTCAACACACATGGCGCAGGCATCATTAAAAAAAACTGTAGATTTTATGGCCATATTTATTTCTGCAGCGGGTCTCTGATCGATATAGCTTTTATATGCTTCATCAGAATTTTCATAATTAACAAATCCGGACAATTCAATGGTTAATTCAGGTGTCTTTGGATTATTTGTTTCGATATATACCATTCTTCTTATTTTTCCGGAAACGCCCTGGTGGGCAAGAGGATCGAAAGTAACATCTAATCGAGCCTGTTCGCCAGGTAAAAGCTCCATTTTATCGGAAGAAACTGTGGTACAGGAGCAGGAAGTACTTAAATTATTAATTATTAATTTAGCCGAACCTGTATTTGTCAACAGGAAATTTGTTTCAACAGTCCCATAGTAGGGAATTATAAGACCAAAATCATGATAAGTTCTATCCAGTTTTGCAACAGGACTTTCTTTTATTCCGAAGGAATAAATATTTAAAGTGAAGGTAATCAGGAGAAACAGGAAGGAAATCCTTTTTTTGCTTATCATTTTCTAAAAACCCCTTTTATTAGATTAATTAATTGTTCTGAAAGCTGCGACTGGATCTAATCCTGAAGCTCTGGAAATCGGTGCAAGACCGGAAAGTAACAGAATTACTAAAGCAGTAATGAATGAAATACTGCTTATTAGAGGTATTTCAATATCTGCAATGGTGAAATCCGGAAGGATCCCTATACTCTGTATTAGAAAAGCCATGGGGATTGAAAACAGAATACCGGCAAATATTGATGTAATACCAATAAATGCTAATTCAATAAAAACCAGTCTGGCAATATCCTTTTTCTTAAATCCAACTACTCTAAGGATGGCAAAATCCTTTTCTCTCCCTCTAATAATTGAAAACCCAAATACGTTGAACAAAAGTAAGATCGGAATTATCATAAGTAGAATTATATAGGCAAAATAATTTATTAGTTCATCATAAAAAGAAAATCTGAGATCATTTTCTTTACTTGTTCCCGATATTTCCAGTAAACTCAGATAGTTGGGTAACTTGGCTGTCAATATTTTTTTAATATCCTGTGTTGATGTTAAACGACTTGTAAATCTTATAATATCAAATTTTTGACTTTCCTTAATCGGATAATAGATAATATTGTCTTTTTCTGTTCCTGTTTCATTAAGAAAATTTTCTATCCGGACATTTCCCAGACCAGGTAAATTCACTGTTGTTCCCTTAAGCCCCTGAAAATTTTTCAGCTTATATCCGGCAAAAAAAAATTGTTCATCCCTGGGTATTCCGGCAGGTGAAAAATTCCCAACAGCTATTATTTCATCTCCATTGAATGAAATACGACTTACATTACGGAAACTTAAGGAGAGCAGTTTCAATTCTTCAGGGAGAGATTTAAAATATTCCACAACATCAAATGGCAGTTCCTGCAGTTTTCTAACTTCCTGCTGCCCAACCGGAACTCCCCTATAAGTCATATTCAGCTTCAATCTGTTCATTTTTAGAGTATATACAGCCTCAATTTCCCCATATCCTTTTTTAAGATTATTTCTCATTCCGAATGAAATGAATAATAAAAGGAGAATTATGGAGATTGAAATGGAAATAGTCAGGAAAAAAGCAAGGCTTTTTTCTTTCTGAATAAATATATTTTTTAAGGCTAAAAAAGTTAGACCCACTTCTGATTAACCTCTATCAGGCCGTCCCTTACCAGGAAGTTCTTTTTGACATATTTTTTGTTTTCATTGTTATGAGTAACTAAAATAACGGTAATTCCTTCATTATTTAAGGACTGGAAAAGTTTCATGATCTCATTACCAGTTCCCGAGTCAAGGCTTCCAGTAGGTTCATCAGCTAATATTATTCTTGGTTTATTAACAATAGCTCTGGCTATAGCGACTCTGCTTTTCTCTCCACCGGATAATTTTCCTGGTAATCTATGGTATTTATCACCCAGTCCGACTCTATTCAGTACTTCTTTAGCCATTTTTTTCTGTTCCTTTCCCGGATAAAGAGAGATTGCCAATGGGAGTAAAACATTTTCAAGAGCCGTTAAATATGGAACCAGATGAAGGTCCTGGAAAACAAAACCTATATAGGTCTGCCTGAAATCAGCCTGACGGTCTCCTGATAGTGAATAAACATCTATATCATCAATATATATCTGACCTTTTGAGGGGGGATTCAATACACCCAGAATTGTTAATAAGGTGCTTTTCCCTGAACCTGAGGGACCTGTAATGGCAATAAACTCTCCTGAATCTATACTTACCGATACCTTCTTCAACGCTTTAAATTCCCCTAAACCGTCTGGATAATTTTTTTCTATTTCCAATAGCTTAATTAATGACATGACTTCCCCATTTATATTCGTTTGATAGATTCTATAGGTTCCATTGAAGCTGCTTTTACAGCTGGTATTATGCCGGAGAGAACTCCCAGTAAAGTTGAAATTAAAATGGCATAAACAGCAGGAATCATATCCCATTTTATATTTGAAGCTGCCGGCATAATTGCTTTTATAGTTTGTACGGCTCCAGACATCCCTATAAGATACCCTGCAATTCCACCAAGGAGACCGGTAATTGCTCCCTCGACAAGAATCAGATCGGCAATATGAGCTTTACGATATCCAATTGAGCGGAGAATCTCAATTTCCTTAGTCCTGTGGTTAACACTGGTGATCATCATAAGGGAAACAATAGCAAATCCCAAAATCAGAATCACAACAGAGAATACTATGGAGAAAGAAGCAAATTTGTCTATAGTGTTCTCTCTTGTTTTTACTGCCTCCGCCATTATAATTACAGAGGCATCAGGTATTTTCTCACTAATCTGCCTGGCTATCTCCTCTATAGGACAGGTTGTACAGTATGCAGCCACTTCAATAAATGATATTTTGTCTTCAAGTCCAAAAAGATTCTGAACAGTCATTATGTTGGCATATACAATTTCATCCTCTTCGGTACCCTGTTCCGTCAGAATCCCTGTTACAAGAAAAGATTTTCCGGATATAAGCAATTCATCACCGTTTTTTTCATTTAAAGATCCTGCTATTTTATATCCCAGTAAGACTTCATTCTCTCTAAATGGCCACTCTCCCTCAATTCTCCACCATTTTTTTATCTCTTTTTCAAATTGAAAATAGATTCCTGCAAGTATAAAATCAAGATTCTGATAACTGACAGGCTGAAGTATTTTAGGAGCAACTGTTGCAATATTATCACGTCTTTCTATGGTGTTAATCGAAATATAATCTCTGGAGGAGAAAACTCCTCTATTATTACTGTTATGTGCTGTCACAGATTCATAGGTGAGATCCCTGGAAGAGGTTTCGGGGACAACAAGAATATTGGCACCAATCTCATCGAAAGAGTTTCCTGCGTCAGTTTTCAACTTGTCAACAACTACAAACAGTAAAACAGCCAGTGTCATGGATAATACAATGCTGGCAAAAAGTATAAAAAATTGTTTTTTACTTCTAAGCAGGTGTTTAAGGGCAATGGTTTCAATCTTCATATCTAACCTGTCACATATCTATAAATTCAAGTACTTCTCTCGGAACATACTCAATAAGGATTTTAGTTGATACCAGAATCTGACCCTTCTCTACAGTATAGGGAATCTCTTCCGGGGGATAATCAACACAACCACCATAGATTCCTTTAAGGTCGGATAGTCTCCAGTTGGTATTGCAGGTCTCACAAACCAGTGTCTTGTCCTTAGCCGTTCCATCAATTCTGAATGTTTCAGATCGGCAAGGTTCACAGAAGCTGAAGGTGAGGACAACTCTTCCTGAGGGGGATATATATGCCATCAACGGCAATCTTATTTTATCTTTTATATATTCTGTATAGATAATTTTATCTGTTATAATTTTATCCAATGGGATTGAAAAGATATTATCTTCCTGTATCGAAGAGATGATTTTTGTCATACCGATTATTGTTTCGTATTTCATATCTTCACCAATATTATAGGTGCCACCTGAGTATCTTGTTCCTGGAATTTGTGAACCTGTTTTAGCGATAAATATTACTGTCCCTCCAATTCCAATGATAAGAGAAAGTAAAATGACAATAAAATTACTGCTTCGTTTTTTTTTGGCTAAAAGTTCAAATTCTTCCTGCTTAGTCATGAATGCCCCTTCAGTTTCTGTTTTTCAATTCCGTAATCATCTCTTTTAAAGATTCAAAATTCTTTTGTTGTTTCCTGTACCGTTTATTGATGAGTAAAAGGTATAAAAAAATAAAAAGGAAAATTACCGAATAGGTAGAGAAAAGATAGATCATTTTAACTCCTTGTTTATAGTTGATGTCTTATATCTTGTTTTATAGAATTGATTTCTGCAGCCTGTATTTTCTGCTTATAGCTAAGATGTAACAATACCAGGAATAATATAGTAAATACCGCCAGTGAGAATAACAGTGTTATTAACATATCCTGATCCATTCCACCCCTGCTTCTTCCCTGACCTTCTCCAAATACAACCGGATGAAGTCTTGATCGCCACCACCTTATTGACATGAACACTATTGGTACATCAATAAACCCGATAATTCCGTACACAGATGAAATTCTGGCAGCTTTTTCCGGTTCTTCAATAGAATCTCTAATTAGAAAATAGGCAATATATATAAACCACAAAATAAGTGTAGTAGTTAGTCTGGGTTCCCATGTCCACCACACATTCCACGACGATCTCCCCCAAAGGGATCCTGTTATCAGAACCAGAGTTGTGAACAGTATTCCAATTTCAGCAGAAGCAGAAGCCAATAGATCGATTTGTATGTTTCGATTTATCAGATATATTATTCCCAAAACGAATACAATAAAAAATGCCAGAAAGGCAGTCCATGCTGAAGCCAGATGGAAGTAAAATATTTTTTGAACAATCCCAAGTCTTTTATCTTCCGGAACCCATAGAAATATTAGATAAAGAACAAACAGCATGCCTGCCAACAGCAGGACTTCAGCAATATTCATTATTTGCTTTTGATTATTAAAATTTTTTATCATAGAAAAATCAAGCCTCCAAAATATATTCAAAAATGAGTAATGGAATGATAAGAAAAACAATATCAAATACGATAATAAGTTGTATCCACGGACTGTAGCCTTCTCCTCCGGAGTTAATTACCAGCTCTGTTAATTTTACAGAACCAATCAGCAGAGGGGTGCTTAGTGGAAATAAAGTAACTGGTAAAATAAGATCACTGGAGCGTGAATAAGAGGTTAAAGCTGAGAGAAATGTACCGATTGAAATAAAACCAAGTGTTCCCAAAAATATAAAAACTGTGAATAAGAGTAAATTTTCAGTTATGGTAAAATTAAAAAAAATAAGAAAAAGAGGTATAGATATAAGTTCAACAAAAGTGACAAATATCATATTTGCCAGGAGTTTTCCATAAAAAATTGCCGATCGGTCTACCGGTGCCATTAACAATCCTGCCAGAGTATTGTTGTTTTGTTCTTTTTTGAATGATGTTCCCAGACCGAGCAAAGATGAAAAGATTATCATAATCCATAACATTCCAGAAAAGAGGATTTTTTTTTCTACTTGTTCAACATTAAAGGAAAAACTAAAAATTACAATTGTCAAAATTGAGAAAATAATCATTGTCGAAATTGTTTCCTTTCTTTTCATTTCCAGAAAGAGCTCTTTTTTGCAAATCGTAATAACAGCTCTATAAAAATTATTCACCATCTACTCCCGTTGTTACTGGGTTTATGTTGGTGGTTTCGTCATTGACAATATTTCCGTTATTTAAATTCCAAATTTTACTGGACAATAAATGTGCATGTTTTTTATTATGTGTTGCCATTATGACAGTATTATTCTCTTTAATTAATAACCTGAGAATTGAATAAAGCCGGTTGATAGAATCTTTATCCAAACCGGAAAACGGTTCGTCCAGTAAATAGAGTTCCGGTCTGTGCAGCATGACTCTTGCAAAAGACAATCTTTGAACCATTCCCCTTGAATATGAATAAACAGGTTCATCTCTGACTAGATAAAGGTTTACGAGATTCAGAACCCGTTTAATTTCTTCTTTCAGGTTTTTTACAAAGTATAATTCACCGAAAAATTTTAGATTTTCCCAGGCAGTTAAATGATCATACAGAAAACTGTTATGTGACAAATAACCAGTTTTTTTTCGAATATTAATATTGTCCTCTTTAATATTCTTACCATTAAAAATTATATCTCCCCTTGTCGGAGCTATAAGCATAGATATAAGATTCAGTAAAGTTGTTTTTCCAGTACCATTTGATCCCATGAGGGAGATGAATTCCCCTCTGTTTACATGCAGATTTATATCATATAAAACCATTTTAGACCCATATTTTTTACACAGGTTTTTAAAATGAATCATATAAATCTTCCTGATCACTATTTACGATCTTATTCAATTTTAGGTTTATTTTTATCAATTGTGTTTTTAGTTTCTCTCTTTCTATATTATATGAATTCTTATTTATTTTTTCCCCAATTAATTCTTTTTCAAGATTGAGTATGTTAGCCAGAATTTTCTTTTTTTCCAGATATAAAGTATTAAACAGGAGATCGTTTCCATGTGATTGCTGTCTAATTGCCGCCGCTTCCTTTATATTTGTCCGGATAATCAGATATACAACAGTAATAAGCAGAACTGATATTATAAGAGTAAAAATGTGGGGATTCACTTTTTTGAATGGTGTCTGATACCAGAGACGTATATGTCCAGTGGAATGAAAAGAAGGGGAGTTGGTTGAAATACGCGAATCCCGGGATACTAACTCATCTTTGATTTTTACAATATCAGGTTCTATAATATAGTTTTCTTCTATATTTTCAGCCTTATAGTGCAGGAATTCATTTTCTTCGAATTTAGCAATTCCAGCAAAAATAAGATTTGGATCATTCAATTCAATTCCTATCCGGAGGGCTAGGTATATATCTAATTTTTTAATAAAATAGTTGCTCTCGAATCTGAAATTTTCTTCCAGATTCTCTAAGAAATAGGTATATGTTATTTCGGTTATTTCATTTGTCTCAGAGTTAACCAGCCCTGTTACAGAATTTCCGGATAATTTTAGTTCGCTGGAATTCGGGAATTGGAGGGTTTCTGCCTTGTCTGGTATATTTTCGGTAAAATTAAACTGTTTTGGAAGATTCCATCTATCAGAGTCTATATTAATAATCTCATGTATCCTGACTTTATTGTCGCTAATCTGGAATAATAGAAATTTTTGGATAATCTCATACTCCGGGTTTTCATTTTCCCCGGCATTAAGTGAAGAAAATAATAAGAATAGAATAACCATAAATAAAGGACTTTTCATTTATGATCCTCTTGTGATCCTGAAATAAATGCTTCAATCTCTCTTTCTGTTTCATCTTTAATGTCCTCATAGTTATTCTGTCCCAAAAGCATATCTCCCTCTTTTTTTAGTAAATCAGCTGCCAGTAATTTATATTTTTCTGACAGGCTCTCATAATCTTTTAAGGATAATTTTCCGGTTTTAAAATCAAATTCCAGCTCATTTAGTGTTAAAAAAACTGTCACACGATCAAGTTTATCAGTACTTTTATACTCATACTCTAATTTATCCTGAGAAAAAAGAGGCCTTGTTATGAAGTAAAGGGATGCAAGAAATACAACTAACAGTATTGAGGCTGTCATTATTTTTCTCCTAAAAATATTTTTTTCTTTCTTCATCAATAAGTGATGAATAGATCTCTAAATTATTATTTTCCGGGGCAACATTTTTTTCTCTGTTTTCTTTTACTTTCCCTGTAAATACCCATTTATTAACTGCTGTGAATATCATGACAAAACCTGATAGAATGACCAGAAACGGAGTAATCCAGATTATTAAATTAAAACCTTTTTTAAGAGGTTCTCTGAGTACTTCATTGCCATATATACCGGCCATATACGTTTTAATTTCTATTTCGGTACGTCCCTGATCAATGAAATTAAAAAGATCCAGTCTCATTTGTTCTGCTGTTTTATTGGAACAATCTACAAGAGCCATACCGCAACCATCTACACATAGAAAGTCCTTTTCAAGCTTCTGAAAAAAGGGATCATTGATATTATTACCCTCGGATCCGGATATGGAAAAAGAGAGTAAGGTAAATAAAATTGTTACTAAAAGACCTGTTTTACCCTTGGGCATTTGGATCATCCTTTCTCATATAATATCTGGGAGTTTTATTACCAAACCTTCCAACCCATACTGCAAATATTGTTCCTGCCAGAAGCATTAACCCACCTGTCCAGATTAGTTTTACAAGGTAAATAATTTTAATTTCAAAAGTTGCTCTCCCGTCTTTTTCCCATGAGGCAAGTATCAGATAAACATCGCGTTTAAGATTAGATTCTATACTTACTTCGGTGGTGGACATATTCGGCCAATAGGAATAAAAAACTCTTTCAGGCTTCATTGTCCTTATAAAATTGCCTGCTATACCCATTTCCACTTCTGCATAGACAATATCCATTCCATTTATTCTCTTTTCTTTTAAATCTGTAAAAGTAAAAGAATAATTCCCCATTTTCACCGTTTCATTTTGTGAAAGTGTAATTGTCTGTTTTATTGTAAATTGGGTGTAGCCAATAAATCCAAGAGCGATTACTGCTATTCCCAAATGAGCGAGATATCCCCCATAACGTCTTCTGTTCCGAATTAATAATCTAAAAAAAGCCAGTAGAAGATTTTCGCCAGTCATTTTTTTTCTTGTCAAAGTGTCACGAATGACCTCAATAATATGCGTTGTTATTACGAATATAATTACAGGTATGGATACAAGAGCCCAGGAATTTCGTATTTTAAAAATATATAACATGATTAAAGAGAATAATCCGGTAAGAAGGGGCATTATAATGTTATATCGAAGGTTCTTTTTATTTGATTTTTGCCATGCTAATAAAGGACAAATACCCATAAGGGCAATAAGGCTCAATAATATCGGCCCGTTTACCTGATTAAAAAAAGGCGCACCTACAGTCACTTTTCTGTTTATTACTAATTCTGATAAGAGTGGAAATAGTGTACCGAGTAAAGTAGCAAAAAACAAACCAATAAACAAAAGATTATTAAGTAAAAAACTGCTTTCTTTTGATAAAAGCGACTCAAACTCCCCACTGTTTCTTTTTATATATTTATATCGTGTCGAAATTAAAAACACTGAGAATAAAGTGGCAATTATGATGAAAATAAGAAAATAGGATCCGATTGCCGAGTCTCCAAATGCATGAACAGAAGTCAACACCCCCGATCTTACAAGAAATGTACCAAATAGAGTAAGAAGATATGTCATAAATAT